>MUMD01000422.1 GCA_002155895.1 Streptomyces rochei | reverse complement strand
CGCTGCGGGCGGACACCCCCCGACACGTCCCCTCCCCGCCGTACGCGGCTATCCGTACGTCCCAGCGCAGCTGCCTCAGCCGCCGCCGCTGCGAGCAGTCATCCCACCCAGCTGCGGACTTCCCTCCCCCCTCGCAGCTGCGGGCAGTCGTGCCGCTGGGGCGGCACGGGTGGGCGCAGCGGCACCCCGCTACGCCGGGCTGCGCGACCCACCCCCGCGCGCACACCCGCGCCGGGCGCGAAGGAGGCGTCGGCGACCTCACCGCCCCGAGCCCCGCAGGGTCACGCCGCTGTCCCCAGCGCCGCCCGCGCCGGCGCCTCCGTGTCACCGCCCCGCACGGCCACCGCCTCCACCGGCCTACGACCGTGCAGCACATGCCCCGCTCCGATCGCCCCGGCGATGACGAGACCCCCCACGACGAGCGCCCCGCGCGCGCCGGCCAGCTCCATGAGCAGGCCCAGCGCCGGCGGACCGCCCAGGCTCCACACCGTGCCGATGCTGCCCCACACCCCGAGCACCCGGCCCCGCATGTGCGCGGGCGGATCGGTCTGCAGGACCGCCGTGCCCGCGGTGTCGGAGACGGACTCCACGACGGCCATCGGCAGCACCATCACCAGCAGGACCGCCAGCGACGGCGACAGACCCGCCACGACCTGCAGCAGCCCACCCGCCGCGGCCAGCGCGCCCACCACCCGCACGGAGGGCCGCCGCAGCCGGGCGCCCAGCACCGCGCCGACGATGCCGCCGGCCGCCAGCACCGTGGAGACCGTCCCGAACGATCCGGCGCCGCCCGCCAGGGGGCCGGTGACGAGCACCGCGAGGGTGAGCTGGTAGTTACGTCCGAAGACCGCGCTGACCCCCGTGACGCCTGCCAGCGCCAGCAGCCGGGGACGGCGGGCGAAGAAGGCCAGGCCCTCCCGCACGCTGAGCGCGTCCCGGGGCCGCGCGGTCGCCGCGTGCTTGACCGCGCCCTTCGCCGGGCGCAGGAAGGGGATGACGGAGGCGACGAAGAGGAACGACAAGCCGTTGGCGGCGTAGGCGGCGGCCGTGCCCAGGAAGCCGACGGTCACCCCGGCCAGGGCCGCGCCCGTGAGACGGCCGGCCTGGTGGACCAGGGCCCCCACCCCGATCGCGGAGGGCACGTCCTCGGCCGGGACCAGATCGTTGCCCAGCAGGGAACAGGCCGGGCCGTCGACAGTTGCGACCACTCCGGTGATCGCGGCCAGCACCATCAGCGAGGTCACGTCCAGCCGGTCCAGCGCCACCATGAGCGCCGTCACGAAGGCGATCGCGCCGAGCAGCGCCTGGCTCACCGCCGCGGTCAGCCTGCGGGGCCAGCGGTCGACGGCCGCACCGCCGAACACGCTGATCAGCAGCGCGGGCGCGGCCTGGACGGACATGGACAGACCCGTCGCGGCGGCCGACCCGGTGATCTGCAGGACCAGCAGGTTCTGCACCGTGAGCTGCATCCACGTACCGGCGTTCGACACGAAGTTCGCCACCGACCACCAGCGCATGCTGCGGTATCTCAGGGACCGCCACGGTGAACGGGACGGAGCGGGGGAAGGGAAAGAAGACACAGTGCGCCACTCGAAGTCGGGTCGGGGACCCGGAAGGGAAAGGGACCGGAGCGAGTAGGCCGGCTGCGCTGCGCGGCCGCTCCACTGAGCCGGAAACGGCGCCGCCCATCGTGGCAGAAGGAGGCGGACAGTCCTCGCCGACGGGTGCTCCGGGACCGAGCCAGGTGGCGCCAATTCCGTTGCGGCGGGGCGTACTTGGTGGGGCGAGTGTGCTTGATCACAGGCCGCCGGGGCGGGAGTGACGGGAGCCACAGGGGTGGCCGCGGCAGGCGTCAGAGCATGAAAGGTACTCGGTGGGGCACCCGGGGCCCGCTCGTCAGTGCTGCGCGGAGGAAGGAAGGTCGTCCTCATGATGCCGACGGCGGCGTTCGGCCCGCGGGAAGAGGCCCGGTCACCGTGGCGCCGGGCCCTGGTGACCGGCGGTGCGGGCTTCCTCGGGTCCCGTCTGTGCACCCGGCTGCTGGATTCGGGAGTCGAAGTCGACTGCCTCGACGACCTCTCCACGGGGCGGGCCGAGAAGGTGGCCCACCTGGCGGGCCGCCCCGGCTTCCGCTTCCTCGAACAGGACGTGTCGGACGAGGGCTGCGCGGGTCTCCTTCCCGGTCCCTACGACCTGGTGCTGCACCTGGCGGGACCGGGGGTCTGCCCGGGGCCCTGGCCGGAGCGGCCGGTGGAGATCCTGGACACCGGGAGCCTCGGCACCCGGACCGCGCTGGCCCTCGCCGAGCGGGACGGCGCGCGGTTCCTGCTGGCCTCCTCACCGCCGGTGCCCGCCGACGGCGATCCGGTCGGACCGCACATCGCCCGCGCCGAGGCCGTCCGCTTCTCCGAGGCCCTGGTTGCCGCGCACGCGGCCGCCCACGGCTCGGACGCCGGGATCGTGCGGCTCTTCGGCGGTTACGGGCCCGGCATGCGGACCGACGACGGGGGCATCCCGGCCCTCTTCCTGGAGCAGGCGCTCGCCGGCCGGCCGGTCACCGTCCCCGGGGACGGCAGCACGCCCCACCCCCTGTGCTACGTCGACGACATGGTGGACGGCGTGCTGCTGGTGGCGGCCGGCCGGTCGGTACGGCCCGTGGACATCGGCGGGGACGAGGCACCCACGGCGGTGGAGATCGCCCGACGGGTCGTCGAGCTGACCGGGTCGGGGTCGGCGCTGACGTTCGTGGACGGGCCGGCACCGGACGGGCCCCGGCCGGTCACCGGGTTCGCCCGTGAGATCTTCGGCTGGTTGCCGGGCGTGACCTGGCAGGAGGGGCTGGAGCGCACCGTCGCCTCCCTCCGGGGGCGGGCGGAGCCGGTTCCCCCGGCGCCGGCCGAGCGGGCGGGGGAGTGGTCGGCGTGAAGGCGCTGATCGCCCGGCCGGGTGGACTCGGAGACGTCCTCCAGGCGGGCCCGGCGGTCCGCGCGGTGGCCACCCGGGCCGCCCGCGTGACCATGCTGTGCGGCCCCCGCGGCGCGTCCGCCGCCCGACTGCTGCCCCACGTCGACGAGGTCGTGGTGTGGGACCCGCCCGGCGAGGCCGACGACGCCGACGGGCTCGTGCGCAAGCTGCGCGAGGAGGCGTACGACGTCGCCCTGGTCCTCGCCGCCGGACGGCGGGGTCCAGGGCCCGCGACGCGGCTGCTGCGGTCGGCGCACGTGCGCCGTATCGGCGCCGCCCCGCCCCCTGGCGGACGGCCGGAGTCGGAGGCCGCGCTCGGAGCCGCCGCTGAGCTGGGGTTCGGGCTGCGACGCGGCGACGACGGCCGGCCGCGGGTGCGACCGGTACCGGACACCGCCGCTCTGACCGGCAACGGTCCCTACGTCGTCGTCCACCCCGGGGCCGGAGATCCGGGCCGTGCCTGGTCGGCCGAGCACGGTGCGGAGGCGGTCGCGCTGCTCGCCGACGCCGGGCACCGCGTCGTCGTCACCGGCGGGCCCGAGGAGGCCGCGCTGACCCGCGCGGTGGCCGGTCAGGCCGGAGTCGATCTCGGCGGGCGCACCGACCCGCGCGCGTTCGCCGGTGTGCTGCGCGCCGCCGACGCGCTGGTCACGGGCTCCGGCGGAGCCGCCGGGCTGGCCGCCGCCGTCGGCACGCCGGTCGTCCCCCCTGCTACCCGGGGCCTCACCCGGGCCGTGCGGAGTCTGCCGCGGCGCCGTTGACCGCGCGAGGGCCCGTCGCCGTGGCGACGGGCCCTCGCGCGTGGTCCTGCTCAGTCGGACTTTCCCCGGCCCGACAGGGCGTCCCGCACCCGGTCGACCATTCCTGCGCCGGGCGCCAGCAGCTTGTTCATCGGCGGCTTGTCCGGGGCGGACGGGTGCGGTCGCGTCGGCGCCGTCTTCTTCGCCTGACGGACCTTGTCGCCCAGCTCGTCCAGGGCGTGGGCGGGGCACGCCTCGCGCAGCCGGGGGAAGAGGTTGCCCTCCTCGTCGGCGACGTGCTCGCGGATCTCGCTCATCAGCATGCCGATCAACCGGTCGAACTCGGCGTCGTCCGCGTCGTGGCCCTCCAGGTCCTTCATGATCTGCTCGGCCCCGGCGTGGTCCTCGAGTTCCTTGTCCGCCAGGGCGTTCCCGTTCGCCACGTGCTCGCGGACGGCCGGGTAGAGATACGCCTCCTCGGCCACCGAATGCCGGATCAGCTCGATCGTGGCCTGGTCGGCGTACAGCTTGCGGTCCTTGTGACCGGGCGGCAACGCCTCGATCTTCCCGAAGAGCTCCTCGACCTCACGGTGATCGGTCGTCAGCTCGTCGATGACGTTCCCTCCGTGTCCCATGCTGCACCTCCGCGTCGTCCTCGCGGGCCGGGGCGGCCCGTCACTAGGCGTCGGGTCCCCCGCGGCCCGAACGGCTAACGCCGGTTCAGACGCCCAGCTTCGCCCTGACGCCGCCCGCCGCCACCGCCGGACGCGCCGTGGCCCGGACCGAACGGCGTACCAGGTGGGCGTCGTGGCGCAGGTCCCGCGCGGCGTGCCGGCCGCGCCACAGCAGGGACGGGGAGCCGCCGGTGTCGTCCGCCGCGATCAGCAGCCCGCCCATCATGGACAGGTTCTTCAGGAAGTGGATGCGCTGCTGCGCGCGCTCGCCCGGGTCCTGGGCGTCCCAGTAGCGGTGCGCCGCCAAGGTGGTCGGGACCAGGGTGGCCGCGAGGGCCAGCGCCGCCAGACGCGGGCAGCGGCCCAGGCCCAGCATGAGCCCGCCCACGACATGGACGGCACCGTTGAGCCGGACGAGTTTCTCGGTGCTGTCCGGGAGCACCGACACGCGGTCGGTCACCGGACGCACGATCGGCTCCGCCGCCGGGGCCACGTCCCCGGGTCGCCGCAGGGACTGCAGACCGCCCGCGACGAACATCGAGGCGAGCATCGGACGGCCGGCGATACGCAGAAGACTCATGACGCTCTCGCTCTTTCCAGGTGGGTTGCCGGAACAGTGACAGAGGTGTGGTTCCTAGGGGGATCATCGGGTGCCCGGACCGGTGGCCGCCATTCGGCGACCGGTGCGGCACTCAGCCGGGCCGCCGCCCTGACGCCCGGCGTCCGCGCAGGTCAGAGGCTGTTCAACAGCTGCGGAGACAGATTCTTGATCATGGTGTTGGTCCAGCGCATCTGGCGCAGTGTCCGCGGGTGGCAGGCGGAGGCCAGACCCAGCAGCTCGCTGTCCCGGGCGGCCTGTGCGGCCTGGGCGAGCATCTCCCAGTGCAGCGAGTTCTCCGCGGCGGCCAGATGCAGCTCGCGCAGGTCGCGCAGGAGCAGCAGGCCGGGCCCGGGCCGGTGCGCCACCGCCTCGGACGCCTTCGCGCGCAGCGTCGCCAGGACGCTGTCCGAGGAGGTGTCCGGGGGATCACCGAGCCGCACCCCGTGGTGGGCGGCGACCTCGGCCAGGCGCCGGACGTGGTCGCGGGACCAGCCGGCGAGGTCGGTGGCCACGTGGTGCACCTCGTGCTCGGTGCGGTGGCGCTCGGCGACCGTCACCAGGTCGTGGGCCAGGTGCCGCTCGCCGCGGTGCAGGACGCGCAGGGTCAGAGTGATGCCGTTCACCGGACGCCTTCCTCGGGATCGTGCGGGAACCGGGCCGGCGACTGCGTCGTCCGGGCCGCCTCGCCGCCCGCGGTGGGCCGGGCCGCCACGCCGTCCGCGGGCGCCGAGGCGGTCGTGGTGGGCGCCGGGGACGGACTGCCGTCCCCGCGCTCGACCAGGGTGAGCGCCGCCGTGGCCGTCTTGAACAGCGGCTGCTTGGAGGCCGGGTCCCAATCGGTGATCGTCGTCTCGTTGGCCGCCCGACCGGGAGTGCCCGGTCCCGGCCCCGATCCGTTCCCGGTGTCCCAGTAGCCGTAGTGGAAGGGGACGAAGAGCAGACCGGGCCGGATGCCGGTCACCCGCAGCCGTCCGCGCAGCGCACCGCGCCTGCCGGCGACCTCCACCAGGTCCCCCTCGGCGAGACCGAGCCGTTCCGCGTCCACGGCCGAGACCTCCACCCACACGTCCGGTGCGGCGTCGCGCAGCTGCGGTGCCCGCCCGGTCTTCGTACGGGTGTGGAAGTGGTAGATCGTGCGGCCCGTGGTCAGCTGGAACGGGTACTCCTCGTCCGGCTCCTCGTGCGGCGGCAGGTACGCGGCCGCCTTGAGCATCGCCTTGCCGTCCGGGTTGAGCGAGCGGTATTCGACGACCTCCTGCGACGCCCCCGTCTCCAGGTCCTTGCCGTAGCTCTCGCACAGGTCGGGGTGCGCCCAGGCGATGCCGTCGGTGTAGAGCCGCGGGGTGCCCTCGGGTGCGTCGGCGGTGCAGGGCCACTGGATGCCACTGGTGTCGTGCAACTTGGCGTACGACAGGCCGGTGTAGTCGCAGGGCCGGCCCGCGCTGCAGCGCTGCCACGCCCGGAACGCCGACTCGGGGTCGTGCCAGGTGACGAGCGGACCGCCGTCCTTGTCCCGGAAGTCCATGCGCCGGGCGTAGTCCAGGAAGATGTCGAGGTCGGGCCTGGCCTCGCCGGGCGGCTCGACCGCCTTCCGCGACAGGTGCACGGTGCGGTCCGCGTTGGTCAGCACCCCGGTCTTCTCGCCCCACGTGGCGGCCGGCAGCACCACGTCGGCCAACTGCGCCGTCTCCGTCAGGAACAGGTCCTGTACGACGGTGAACAGGCGGTCCTGCGTCAGGATCGAGCGGACACGGGACAGTTCGGGCAGGGAGACGGCGGGGTTGGTGCCGCTGATCCACAGCATCCGGATCGAGCCCTGCTCGGCGTACCGGTACATCTGCATCGCGTGGGTGGGCGGCGCGTAGTGCGGGATCCTCTCCGGCTCCACGTTCCACACCTTCGCGAGGTCGGCGACGTGGGAGTCGTTCTGCCAGTTGCGGAAGCCCGGCAGGTCGCCGTCGGCGCCGCACTCGCGGGTGTTCTGGGCGGTGGGCTGGCCGTTCATCTGGAGCAGGCCGGCGCCCGGGCGGCCCAGCATGCCCCGGATCAGATGCAGGTTGTTGACCTGGACCGCCGCGGCGGTGGCCTGGTGGGACTGGTACACGCCCTGGAGGACGGTGGAGACCAACGCGTCCGCGGTGCCGACGAGTTCGGCGGCCTCCTCGATCCGGGCGGCCGGCACGTCGCAGATGTCCGCCGCCCACCGGGGCGTGCAGTCGGCCACCCGCTCGGCCAGCTCCTCGAAGCCGACGGTGTGCGCGGCGATGAAGTCGCGGTCGACGCGGTCGTGCCGGATCGTCTCGTGCAGCAGGGCGTTGAGCAGCGCGACGTTGGTGCCGCCGCGGGGCGCCAGGTGCACGGCGGCGTGCCGGGCGACCTGTGTGGGCCGTGGGTCCACACAGAGCAGGCGCGGCGGATCGGCCCCCTCCAGCCGGTCCAGCAGCCGCATCCACTGCACGGGCTGGGTCTCGGCGATGTTGTGGCCGAACAGCGCGATCACGTCGGCGTGGTCGAAGTCGTCGTAGCTCCCGGGCTGCCCGTCGCAGCCGAAGGTCTCCTTGAGCGCCTCCGCCGCCGTCGACGTGCACAACCGGGTGTTCCCGTCGAGGTGGGGGGTGCCGATTCCGGCCCGGGCCAGGACGGCGAGCGTGTAGTACTCCTCCAGGAACAGCTGGCCCGAGGTGTAGAAGCCGATCGAGCCCGGGCCGCGCTCTTCGAGCAGCTCGCGCGAACGGGCCGCCACCAGGTCCATCGCGGTGTCCCAGTCCGTCTCCACCAGCCGTCCGCCGCGCCGTACCAGGGGCCGGGTCAGCCGGTCCCGGGAGGCGTTGGCCTGCCAGCCGAACAGGTCCTTCGGGCCGAGGCGGCCCCGGTTGACCCGGTCCACGTCGCGGCCGCGCACGCCCACCATCCGGCCGTCGGCCACCGCGATGTCCATGGCGTCGCCGTCGGAGTGCAGGATCGACGCGGACTGCACCCAGCGCTCCACCGCGTCGGGCGCCACCCCCTCGGCGAGGAACGTGTCCACCCGGGCCGGCCAGGTCTCGTGCCGCCCGTAGGGTGTCCTGCCGCCCCACGGTCGGGCGATCCGGTCCGTCGCCTCCTCCATCGCCGGCCTCCCGCCAACGTCCGTCGCACTGCCGGCCGCCGGGTACCCGGACGCCGCGGATCGAAGCGACTCCCTTGTGGGAGCGCTCCCAAGGGGGCAGGATGCTGCGGTGACTCCGACTCCCTTCGTACGCCCGTACCGCCCGGCCGACGCCCCGGCCCTCGACGACATCTGCATCCGCACCGCGCACAACGGCCGGGACAGCCGGCCGGTGTACGCCGACCCCTCCGTGCTGCCCGCGATCTTCGCCGCCCCGTACGTCCACCTCGATCCGGACCTGGCGTTCGTCCTGGACGACGGCGAGGGCCGGGCGGTCGGTTACATCCTCGGTACGGCGGACACCGCGCGTTTCGCCGAGGAGTTCCGCGCCAAGTGGCTGCCGCGCGTCGCGGACCGCTACCCGGCTCCCGCGGGCCCGCCCGGCACCCCGGACGAGGTGATGGCCGGGCTGCTGCACGACCCGGAACGCATGATCGTGCCCGAACTCGCCGCGTACCCGGCCCATCTGCACATCGACCTGCTGCCCGGCTGGCAGGGCCGCGGACACGGCCGGACGCTGATGCGGACCTTCTGGCGGGCGCTGCGCGAGCGAGGGGTCCCGTCCGTCCACCTGGTCATGGCCACGGCCAACACACCCGCCCGGGCCTTCTACGACCGCCTGGGCTTCCACGTGATCGAGACGGCCGGGCTGGACCCCGCGGACGTCACCTGCCTCGGCCGTACCACCCGCGAGGACCCGGCTCGGCCCTGACGGCACCCCGGACACGACGGCCCGGGGTGCGGCGGGCGGGTCGTCAGGCCGAGCCCAGCCGGTCATCCGCCGGGCCTTCCACGTCTACCGGCTGGGC
>MUMD01000421.1 GCA_002155895.1 Streptomyces rochei | reverse complement strand
CGGTGAAAATACCGAACTGCATGGTCGCTCAACCTCCGAGTTGTTGACGGTTCAACTATACCCGGGGAACGGAGGACCCCCGGACGTTATTCCGCCCCCCGCTCCTCCCCGTGCGAAGCTGCCCCCATGCTGGTCCTGCGCTCCGCCGCCCTCTTCGTCGTCGCCGCACTCTTCGAGATCGGCGGCGCGTGGCTGGTCTGGCAGGGGGTGCGCGAGCAGCGCGGCTGGCTCTGGGCCACCGGCGGGGTCCTCGCCCTGGGCGCCTACGGCTTCGTCGCCACCTTCCAGCCCGACGCCCACTTCGGCCGCATCCTCGCCGCGTACGGCGGGATCTTCGTGGCCGGCTCGATCCTGTGGGGCATGGTCGCGGACGGCTACCGGCCCGACCGCTGGGACATCACCGGGGCCCTGGTCTGCCTGGCGGGGATGGCCGTGATCATGTGGGCGCCGCGCGACGGCGGCTGACTACCCTGGGCCGCGACCGCACGTGTCGTCCTCGAACCAGGAGCAGCCCATGGCCACCGCAGCCGCCCCGTCCGCCGCCTCCCGCATCGCCGTCGTCACCGGTGCGAGCAGCGGCATCGGCGCCGCCACGGCCCGGCAGCTCGCCGCCGCCGGCTACCGCGTCGTCCTCACCGCCCGCCGCAAGGACCGCATCGAGGCGCTGGCGGAGGAGATCCAGGCGGCCGGCCACCAGGCGACGGCGTACCCCCTGGACGTCACCGACCGCGCGGCCGTCGACGAGTTCGCCACCGCCTTCAGGACGATCGGCGTCCTGGTCAACAACGCGGGCGGAGCGCTCGGCGCCGACCCGGTGGCCACCGGCGACCCCGAGGACTGGCGCCGGATGTACGAGACGAACGTCCTCGGCACCCTCAACCTCACCCAGGCCCTGCTGCCCAAGCTGGAGGCGAGCGGCGACGGCACGGTGGTCGTCGTCTCCTCCACCGCCGGCTTCGCCACCTACGAGGGCGGCGCGGGCTATGTCGCCGCCAAGCACGCCGAGCACGTCCTCGCCGAGACGCTGCGCCTGGAGATCGTCGGCCGCCCGGTCCGCGTCGTCGAGATCGCGCCCGGCATGGTGAAGACCGACGAGTTCGCCCTGACCCGCTTCAGCGGCGACGAGGAGAAGGCGGCCAAGGTCTACGCCGGGGTCCCGGCCCCCCTGACCGCCGACGACGTCGCCGACACCATCACCTGGGCGGTCACCCGCCCCGCCCACGTCAACATCGACCTCCTGGTCGTCCGCCCCCGCGCCCAGGCGTCGAACACGAAGGTGCACCGGGAGGCGTAGGCCCCCGGCGCACCGGCGCGTCAGCCCTTCACGCAGACGACCTGCTTGAGCTTGGCCACGACCTCCACGAGGTCGCGCTGCTGGTCGATGACCTGCTCGATCGGCTTGTACGCGCCCGGGATCTCGTCCACGACGCCGGAGTCCTTGCGGCACTCCACGCCCCGCGTCTGCTCCTCCAGGTCCTTGGTGGAGAAGCGGCGCTTGGCGGCGTTGCGGCTCATGCGCCGGCCGGCGCCGTGCGAGGCGGAGTTGAAGGACTTGGCGTTGCCGAGGCCCTTCACGATGTACGAACCCGTGCCCATGGAGCCGGGGATGATCCCGTACTCGCCGGAACCGGCCCGGATCGCGCCCTTGCGGGTGACGAGCAGGTCCATCCCGTCGTAGCGCTCCTCGGCCACGTAGTTGTGGTGGGCGCTGATCTCTGGCTCGAAGACCGGCCTGGCCTTCTTGAACTCCTTGCGGACCACGTCCTTGAGGAGCGCCATCATCAGGGTGCGGTTGTACTTGGCGTACTCCTGCGCCCAGAACAGGTCGTTGCGGTACGCCGCCATCTGCGGGGTGTCGGCGACGAACACCGCGAGGTCGCGGTCGACCAGGCCCTGGTTGTGCGGGAGCTTCTGGGCGATGCCGATGTGGTGCTCGGCCAGCTCCTTGCCGATGTTGCGGGAACCGGAGTGGAGCATGAGCCAGACCGCGTCGGAGGTGTCGACGCACACCTCCACGAAGTGGTTGCCGCCGCCGAGCGTGCCCATCTGCTTGGCCGCCCGCTCCTGCCGGAACCGGACCGCCTCCGCGACCCCGTCGAACCGCCCCCAGAAGTCGTCCCACCCGGCCGTCGCCAGCCCGTGGAGGCGCCCCGGGTCGACGGGGCTGTCGTGCATCCCCCGCCCCACCGGGATCACCTGCTCGATCTTCGACCGCAGCCGCGACAGGTCGCCGGGGAGGTCGTTCGCCGTCAGGGACGTCCGCACCGCCGACATCCCGCAGCCGATGTCCACGCCCACCGCCGCCGGACACACCGCGCCCCGCATCGCGATCACGGAGCCGACCGTCGCGCCCTTGCCGTAGTGCACGTCCGGCATGACCGCCAGGCCCTTGATCCACGGCAGGGTCGCGACGTTGCGCAGCTGCTGGAGCGCGCCCTCCTCGACCGTCGCCGGATCGGCCCACATCCGGATCGGCACCTTCGCGCCCGGCATCTCCACGTACGACATGTCGCCCTCATTCCCCCGGAAAGCACACAGAAGTCTCGAAGCGCAGAACCGGCGCCAAGGGCAGTCAATGGGACGACTGACCGGCGTTCACGGCGGCGCGTGCGATACACATTGTCTGCTGGAAACGCCCCCGTGCGGCAAGCGAATAACCAGCGGGGACACTGGAGTACCGACCACAGCCACACCGGCGAGAGGAGCCGCACCGTGCAGCGGAAGGCCTATGTACCCGGCGTCGCCGCCCTTCTGGCGGCGCTGCTGGCCGGCTGCACCGGCGGCTCGGACGACGGAGCCACGTCCGACAACTCCAACCCGGGGCAGCCCGGCGTCGCGACCGAGGCCGCCGAGCCCGGGAAGTACCGCACCCTGCCCGAACCGTGCGGCGCGGTCGGCGACAAGGCCCTCGGCTCGCTCCTGCCGGGTCTGCGGGAGATCGCCGACGAGGAGCAGCGCGAGAAGGCGTACGCGGGCGAGCCGACGCTCGCCTACGACACGGACCGCAAGGTCGGCTGCCGATGGAAGGTGGAGTCGGCGGACGCCACCGACCACCTGTTCGTCGACTTCGAGCGGGTCGTCTCCTACGACAAGGCCGTGAGCGACGACAGCGAGGCCGAGCGGCTCTTCGCCGAGCGGGTGGAGGCGGCCGACCTGCCCGAGCCGGTGATCTCCGAGTCCGCCTCCGCCTCGGGGTCCTCGTCCGCCTCCGGCACCCCCTCGTCCGGGGAGCCGACCGCGGGACCGAGCGGCACCCCCACCGCCCCCGCCGCCTCGGGCTCCGGTTCGTCGTCCACCACGCCCTCGTCGAGCGCGTCCGACGGTGCCGCGTCCACCGAACTCCAGCCCCGGCTCCTCGACGACCTGGGTGACGAGGCGTTCGTGGACGACGAGCTGAGCAGCTCCGGTTCCACGGCGAAGCGGCGCACGGTGACTGTGGCGTTCCGCACGTCGAACGTGATGGTGACCGTCGAGTACGCGGAGCAGTCGGCGACGCTCGGAGTCGTGCCGGACAGCGAGGAAATGCAGGACAAGGCGCGGAAACTCGCGTCCCAGCTGGCCGATTCGCTGGGTGGTTGAGCCCGTCGCGGGCTTCGCGGTGACCGCGCGTGAAGCACCTGAAGAGGAGCCACACGGTTTCCTCACCGCGTACCGTGACCCCTCGGACCCGTTCCGAACGCAGGAACCACGAGTGCCATGAGTGAAGGAACCATGCAGCGACGAGCCCAGCGTGACCAGCAGGATCAGCGTGCGAAGCGACTCACCCGCGCCCTTGTCTGCGCGGCCGCCGTCCCCGTGATGCTGGTGGCAGCCGGCTGCTCCTCGGACTCCGGCTCCGACGACGGCAAGGACAAGGCGTCGGAGAAGACGGCCGCGTCGAAGTCCGCGAAGCCGTCCCCGACGGTCCAGGCGGCGGCGTACGGGAAGCTTCCGGAGCCGTGTTCGGTGGTGACGAAGAAGACGCTGGAAGACCTGGTGCCCAAGGCCGACAAGGGCAAGGAAGGCGCCTCGAACGACACGGCGACGCGCGGCGGTTGCTCCTGGGACAGCCTCGACGACAACGGTGTGGACGGCTCCCAGTTCCGCTGGCTGAGTGTGTCGATGCTGCGCTTCGAGTCGGACCAGACGCGCGGCCCGGGCGACAAACTGGCTCGTGACTACTACACGAAGCAGTTGCAGGACGCCCAGAGCGCCGAGGGCGCCAAGAGCGTCAAGACGACGCCGGTCGGCGGGACGGGCGACGAGGCCGCCGTCGTCAGCTACGACCTGAAGAAGAAGGAAGGCACCTTCAAGCAGCAGACGGTCGTCGCACGCGTCGAGAACGTCGTCGTCACGGTCGACTACAACGGCGCGGGCCTGGCGGGCGACGAGACGCCGGACGCCGCCGACCTCATCAAGGACGCCCAGAAGGCGGCCAAGGAGGCGGTGGACGCGGTGGCCAAGGCCAACGGCAGCGCGTCGGGCACCTCGTCGTCCCCGTCCCAGTCGGTCTCCGGCTCGGGCGCGGGCTCCGGCTCGGGCTCGGGCCTCGACTCCGACGACGACTCCGACTCGGACTCGAAGTCGTCCAAGTCGTCGTCGAAGACCGGCTGACGGCCCGTATCACCCACCGGCCACCCGTTCCCCGCACACATGTGCCACCCTGTTGCGCGCAACAACTGGCACTGGGAGGGGAGTACGGGTGGCCGCGCCACTACAGCTGACCCGGACGCATCGCGTTCTCATCGGCATGGTCGTCTTCGGCGCCGTCATCATCGCCGGCATCGGCTTCGCGGGTTCGTATGCGGCGGTGCGCGAACTGGCCCTGCAGAAGGGCTTCGGGGACTTCAGCTACGTCTTCCCGATCGGCATCGACGCGGGCATCTGCGTGCTGCTGGCGCTGGACCTGCTGCTGACCTGGATCCGCATCCCCTTCCCGCTGCTGCGGCAGACGGCCTGGCTGCTGACGGCCGCGACGATCGCCTTCAACGGCGCGGCCGCCTGGCCCGACCCGCTGGGCGTGGGCATGCACGGCGTGATCCCGGTGCTCTTCGTGGTGTCCGTCGAGGCCGCCCGGCACGCGATCGGGCGGATCGCGGACATCACCGCCGACAAGCACATGGAGGGCGTACGCCTCACCCGCTGGATGCTCTCCCCGGTGCCGACCTTCCTGCTGTGGCGGCGCATGAAGCTGTGGGAGCTGCGCTCCTACGAGCAGGTGATCAAGCTGGAGCAGGAGCGGCTGGTGTACCAGGCGCGGCTGCGCTCGCGCTTCGGCCGCGGCTGGCGCCGCAAGGCGCCCGTGGAGTCGCTGATGCCGCTGCGCCTGGCCCGCTACGGCGTCCCCCTGGCGCAGACGGCCCCGGCCGGCCTGGCGGCGGCGGGCATCGAGCCGGCGCTGCTGCCGCCGGCACCCCGGCCGCAGACCGAGGAACCGCAGGCCGCCGTGGACGCGCCGGAGCAGCGCCCCGAGCTGGCCGGCGCCCCGGAGCAGGAGCGGCGGCCGGGGCCTGAGGCGCCCGTCGAGGAGCGGAACCCGTGGCTGCACGCCCGTGATCCGCAGACCGTGGAGTACCACGGGGACTACGACCCGGACTTCGACCCCGAGGAGTACGCCCACTGGGCGGAGGAGCAGCGGCAGGCGGAGCAGTACCGGGAGCAGTTCGAGGAGGAGCCCCCGCCGCAGGAGCCGGGCCCCGAGGAGACCGGCAGCTTCCCGATCCCGGTCGGACCGACCCGCACCCGCGAGCTGGGCGAGGGCGGCGGCACACCCGAGCCGGCGCCGACCGAGGAGGACTACTACACGGTCTTCCGGAAGTCGATCGACGGCAGCTACCCCACCGCCTTCCAGTTCAGGGACGACGTGGAGGCGACCTTCGGGGTGCCGCTGGCTCCGCGTGAGGCCGATCGCATGGTGAAGGCGTTCAGCGAACGGCACATGCGCGAGCTGCAGGAAGAGCACATCGCGTAACCCGCCGGGGGGACGAGACGAGAAGGAAAGACGAGAAGGGGCCCTCCGTCGTCGACGGAGGGCCCCTTCACCGTGGCACCCGGTTCCTACTCCCCGAGCAGGGTCCGCACCCGCTCCTGGCCCACCGCGAGCAGCAGCGTGGGCAGGCGCGGGCCGGTGTCGCGGCCGACGAGCAGGTGGTAGAGCAGCGCGAAGAACGACCGCTGGGCGGTCTTGATCTCGGGCGGCAGCTCCTTGGGCGTGGCGTCGGCGGAGAAACCGGCCTGGACCTTGGGCACGCCGTAGACGAGGTGGGTCAGCCCGTCCAGGGACCAGTGGTCGGCGAGCCCGTCGAGCAGCAGCCGCAGCGAGGCCCGGCCCTGCTCGTCCAGCGACTTCAGCAGCTCGGCGTCCGGCTCCCGGCGCACGATGGTGCGCTGGTCGGCCGGGACGTGGGTGTTGATCCACGCCTCGGCCTTGTCGTACCGCGGGCGGGCCTCCGCCAGCTCCGTCAGCGGGTCGGCGGGGTCCAGCTCGCTGAGGATGCGCAGCGCCTGGTCCTCGTGGCCGGCGGTGATGTCGGCGACGGAGGCGAGGGTGCGGTACGGAAGCGGCCTGGGCGTGCGCGGCAGCTCACCGGCGGCCGTGCGGACGGCGCGGGAGTGGGCGGCGGCGTCGGCGGGCAGCGCGCTGCCGTCGGCGACCTTGGCGTCGAGGCGGTCCCACTCGTCGTAGAGCCGCTGGATCTCCTGGTCGAAGGCGATCTTGAACGACTGGTTGGGGCGACGGCGGGCGTAGAGCCAGCGCAGCAGCTGCGGCTCCATGATCTGGAGCGCGTCGGCCGGGGTGGGCACCCCGCCCTTGGACGAGGACATCTTCGCCATGCCGCTGATGCCGACGAACGCGTACATCGGGCCGATGGGCTGCTGCCCGCCGAAGATCCCGACGATCTGCCCGCCGACCTGGAAGGACGAGCCGGGCGAGGAGTGGTCGACGCCGCTGGGCTCGAAGATCACGCCCTCGTAGGCCCAGCGCATCGGCCAGTCGACCTTCCAGACCAGCTTGCCGCGGTTGAACTCACTCAGCCGCACCGTCTCGGAGAAACCGCAGGCGGTGCAGGCGTAGGTCAGCTCGGTCGAGTCGTCGTCGTAGGCGGTGACGGTGGTCAGGTCCTTCTCGCAGTTGCCGCAGTACGGCTTGTACGGGAAGTACCCGGCGGAGCCGGAGCTGCCGTCGTCCTCGGCGGCGGCGCCGGAGCCCTCGGCGGCCTCCAGCTCGGCCTCGTCGACCGGCTTCTGCGACTTCTTCGCGGGCGCCTTCTTGGTGCGGTACTGGGCGAGGATCGCGTCGATGTCCTGCCGGTGCCGCATGGCGTGCAGGATCTGCTCGCGGTAGACACCGGAGGTGTACTGCTCGGTCTGGCTGATCCCGTCGAACTCGACGCCCAGCTCGGCGAGCGAGGCGACCATGGCGGCCTTGAAGTGCTCGGCCCAGTTCGGGTACGCGGAGCCCGCCGGGGCGGGGACGGACGTCAGCGGCTTGCCGATGTGCTCGGCCCAGCTCTCGTCGACGCCCGCGATCCCCGCGGGCACCTTGCGGTACCGGTCGTAGTCGTCCCAGGAGATCAGGTGCCGGACCTCGTGGCCCCGGCGGCGCACCTCGTCGGCGACCAGGTGCGGGGTCATGACCTCGCGCAGGTTGCCCAGGTGGATGGGGCCGGACGGGGAGAGTCCGGAGGCGACGACGACCGGTTTGCCCGGGGCACGGCGCTCCGACTCGGCGATGACCTCGTCCGCGAAACGGGAGACCCAGTCGGTGGTCTCTGTGCTCTGAGCCACGATCGGCACGTCCTCTTTCCTGGAACTTCTCTGGATGCTGCTGAGACAGCCGGTACGGTCACACGACTGACCGCTCCATTCTCCCAGCCCGGCCCGCATCCGCGAAAACCGCTTTTCACCGCGTGGGATACTCGGTTCCTGTGGCTGCGGACGCAGCCGCGGAAAGCCACACTCCCGGAACCCCGAGCAGAACGGCGAACCACTCCATGGCCTCGGTCACGTCCCTCAGCGACTCCGTCCAGCAGCACCTCGCGTCCGCCCTCACGGCCACCCGGCCGGAGGCCGCCGGCGCGGACCCGCTGCTGCGACGCAGCGACCGGGCGGACTACCAGGCCAACGGCATCCTCGCCCTGGCCAAGAAGGCCAAGGCCAACCCGCGGGAGCTGGCGGCCGAGGTCGTCGCGCGGATCACCACCGGCGACCTGATCAAGGACGTCGAGGTCTCCGGGCCCGGCTTCCTCAACATCACCGTCGCGGACCGGGCGATCACCGAGAACCTGGCCGCGCGGTACGCGGACGGCGAGCGTCTCGGCGTGCCGCTGAAGGCGGACGCGGGCACCACGGTCGTCGACTACGCCCAGCCGAACGTGGCGAAGGAGATGCACGTCGGCCACCTGCGGTCCGCGGTCATCGGCGACGCCCTGCGCTCCATGCTCGACTTCACCGGCGAGAAGACGATCGGCCGGCACCACATCGGCGACTGGGGCACCCAGTTCGGCATGCTCATCCAGTACCTGTTCGAGCACCCGGGCGAGCTGGCCCCGGCCGACGAGGTCGACGGCGAGCAGGCCATGTCGAACCTGAACCGGGTGTACAAGGCGTCGCGTGCCCTCTTCGACGCGGACGAGGAGTTCAAGGAGCGGGCCCGCAGGCGGGTCGTCGCCCTGCAGTCCGGCGACAAGGAGACCCTCGAGCTGTGGCAGCAGTTCGTGGACGAGTCGAAGGTGTACTTCTACTCCGTCTTCGAGAAGCTCGACATGGAGATCCGCGACGAGGAGATCGTCGGCGAGTCCGCGTACAACGAGGGCATGCCCGAGACCGCCCGGCTCCTGGAGGAGATGGGAGTCGCGGTCCGCTCCGAGGGCGCGCTCGTGGTGTTCTTCGACGACATCCGCGGCAAGGACGACCAGCCGGTGCCGCTGATCGTGCAGAAGGCCGACGGCGGCTTCGGCTACGCGGCCTCCGACCTCACCGCGATCCGCAACCGAGTGTCCGACCTGCACGCGACGACGCTGCTGTACGTGGTCGACGTGCGCCAGTCGCTGCACTTCAAGATGGTCTTCGAGACGGCCCGCCGGGCGGGCTGGCTGAACGACGACGTCACCGCGCACAACATGGGCTACGGCACGGTGCTCGGCGCGGACGGCAAGCCGTTCAAGACCCGTGAGGGCGAGACGGTGCGGCTGGAGGACCTGCTGGACGAGGCGGTGCAGCGGGCCGCCGAGGTCGTGCGGGAGAAGGCGCGGGACCTCACCGAGGAGGAGATCCAGGAGCGGGCCGCGCAGGTCGGCATCGGCGCCGTGAAGTACGCGGACCTGTCGACGTCGCCGAGCCGTGACTACAAGTTCGACCTGGACCAGATGGTCTCGCTCAACGGCGACACCAGCGTGTACCTCCAGTACGCCTACGCCCGGATCCAGTCCATCCTCCGCAAGGCCGGCGAGGTCCGCCCCGCCGCCCACCCGGAGCTGGAGCTGCACGAGGCGGAGCGGGCGCTGGGCCTGCACCTGGACGCGTTCGGGGACACGGTCTTCGAGGCGGCCGCGGAGTACGCCCCGCACAAGCTGACCGCGTACCTGTACCAGCTGGCCTCCCTGTACACGTCGTTCTACGACAAGTGCCCGGTGCTGAAGGCCGAGACGCCCGAGCAGGTGGCCAACCGGCTGTTCCTGTGCGACGTCACCGCCCGCACCCTGCACCGGGGCATGGCCCTGCTGGGCATCCGGACGCCCGAGCGGCTCTGACCCCCCGGCACACGTCACGCGGCCCGTCCTCTCCCCCGTGGGAGGACGGGCCGCGGTGGTGCCGGCGGGCGGCGGCCGATGACGGCCGACCGGAGTGCTTCGAGGCCCGGGTGGGCGGGACCGGAGCCACCACCCGGCCTCCCTCACCCCGGTAGCGTCAGCCCTTCGGGCACGTCGAGCCCGAGGTCCGCGGACAGCACCCGGCGGACCTCCGCCTCGTCCGCGAGCTTGCGCTCGGTGACCGTGCCGTCGTCGCGGGTCTCGACCACGCGGTCGCCGTCGAGCAGCAGGTGCCCGGCCGGGACGAGGCGCTGGGCGTAGAGGCGCCGGGAGAAGGGGGAGCGCGGGTTGGTCGCGACGTGCCAGTTGATCATCTCGTAGTCGGACGGCTCGAAGGGCTCCAGGGTGAAGGCGTACTGCGCGACCCAGCCGCCCTCCGCCCGCTCCCCCCGGTCCTCGTACGACTCCAGCACCCACGTCTCCAGCGGCCCCCGGTGCGGGCCGTGCACCAGCCGGTGCCGGCGCCCGGCGTCGTGGAACTCGGTGTCCGCCAGCAGCGGCACCGGCTCCAGCAGGGAGCCGATGGCGCCGAAGCCGACGTCGGCCAGGTGGGGCCGCGGGTCGCCGGGCACCTCGACGAGGAGGGCCATGTGGCTGCGGGGCCGGTCCTCGAACCGGTCGGCGCCGACGACGACCCGCGCGGCCAGCCGGGTCACCCGGAAGCCCAGGGCCTCCAGGGCCGCCGCGAACAGCGTGTTGTGCTCGTAGCAGTAGCCGCCGCGCCGGCGGCCGTGGACCAGCTTGGCCATGAGGTCGGCGAGGTCGAGGGAGGGGGCGGTACCGCCGAGGGGATCGAGGTTCTCGAACGCGACGGCCCTCAGATGGGCGAGGTGGATGCCGCGGAGGGTGCCGGCGTCCGGCCGCCGTTCCCCGTCCCAGCCGATCCGGCCGAGGTACGCGTCCAGGTCGAAGGGCGTCGTCGCCCGTACGGTCTCAGGCATGGCTTCACCGTACGTGCGGGGACGCCCCGCGTCCTCGGCTCTTGGACCTGGGCCCGGGGACCTACGACCGGTCCGACGCGGCCCGCAGCCCCTCCCCCAGCCGCCTCAGCCCCTCCGCGATCTCGTCCGGCGTCTGCGTGACGAAGCACAGCCGCAGCGTGGCCCGGTCGGGCTCGCCGGCGTGGAAGGGGGCGCCGGGGACGTACGCCACACGGTGGCGGACCACCTCGGGCAGCAGAGCCGTGGTGTCGTACCCCTCCGGCAGCCGCGCCCACACGAACATGCCGCCCTCGGGACGGGTCCACGCCGACCCCGCCGGGAGGGCGTCCGCGAGGCCGGCGAGCATGGCGTCCCGGCGGGCGCCGTAGGCGGCGGCGACACGGGTGACGTGGGCGTCCAGGTCGCGGTCGGCCAGGTACCGGGCGGCGGCGAGCTGGTTGACGGTCGGGGTGTGCAGGTCGGCGGCCTGCTTGGCGACCGCGCAGGCCCGGCGCAGTTCGGCGGGCGCCCGCAGCCAGCCCAGGCGCAGGCCGGGCGCCATGACCTTGGAGAAGGAGCCCAGCAGCACGGTGCGGTCCCGGGCGCCGTCGTAGGAGGCGATCCACGGCACCCGTTCGCCCTCGAAGCGCAACTCGCCGTACGGGTCGTCCTCGACGATCCACACGCCCCGGCGGCCGGCGATCTCCGCGACGGCGGCCCGGCGGTCGGCGGGCAGGGTGCGGCCGGTGGGGTTGGAGAAGGTGGGGACGGTGTAGAGCAGCTTGGGCCGCTCGCGCACCACCAGTTCCTCCAGGGCCACGGGGTCGATCCCGTGCTCGTCCCCCGGCACCGCCACGACCCGGGCGCCCGCGAAGCCGAAGGCCTGGAGGGCGGCGAGGTAGCAGGGGTCCTCGACGAGGACGGTGTCGCCCGGTTCGATCAGGGCGGTGGCGAGCAGGGACAGCGCTTGCTGGGAGCCGGTGGTGACGAGGAGGTCGTCGGGGTCGGTGTCGAGCCCGCGCGCGGTGGTCCGGGCGGCGAGCGCGGCGCGCAGGGCGGGCTCGCCCTCGGTGGTGGAGTACTGGAGTGCCCGCGCGGGCTCCTCGGTGAGGACCGCCCGGTAGGCGGCGGCGATGCCCTCCGCGTCGAACAGCACCGGGGCCGGCAGCCCGCCCGCGAAGTTGATCACTTCGGGGCGGGCGGTGACGGCGAGGATGTCCCGTACGGGCGAACCGCCGATCGAACGGGTCCGCGCGGCGAGCGGCGGGAGGGGAGCGGCGGGGGCGGTCACGTTCTCGGTCACGGTCATGCCCGCACCCTAGAGAAATACGTGGCGCCTACAAGCGCCTTTCCGCGATCCGGACGTCCGCGCGGCGCTCGGCCCGGTCAGCCCTTGGTGCCCAGCCCGCCGTACACGTTGATGTCGGCGTCCGTGACGTCGTTGATGTCCTTGTACCGGACCTTCTCGATGTCCTCCAGGCTCGCCAGGTAGGACTCCTCGGGCTGCTCGGGCACGGGGGCCGCGTGGTCCGGGCGCCAGTGGTGCACCGGGACGACCCCCGGCTCGGCGACGTCCAACCCGGCCTCGGTGAAGAAGCGCTCGACGTCCTTGTGCGACCGCAGCACGAAGGTGAACCCCCGCTCGGTGTACGTCCGCTGGACCGCGCGGATGTTCTCCGGGTTGAGGTCCTCGGTGAGGTGGCTGAGGACGAGCCGGCTGCCGGCGGGCAGCGCGTCCATCAGCCCGCGGACGATCGGGTACGCCTCCTCGTCCTCGACGAAGTGCAGGATGGCGACGAGGCAGAGCGCGACGGGGCGGCTGAAGTCGAGCGTCGCGGAGGCCAGTTCGAGGATCCGCTCCGGGCTCTTCAGGTCGGCGTCGATGTAGTCCGTACGTCCCTCGGGTCCGCTGGTGAGCAGGGCGCGGGCGTGGGCGAGGACGACCGGGTCGTTGTCGACGTAGACCACCCGGGACTCCGGGGCGATGCGCTGGGCGATCTGGTGCACGTTCTCGGCGGTCGGCAGGCCGGTGCCGATGTCGAGGAACTGACGGATGCCGTCCTGCCCGGCCAGCGCGGTGACGGCGCGGCGCAGG
The DNA here is from genome assembly GCA_002155895.1 of Streptomyces rochei. Taxonomy (GTDB): domain Bacteria; phylum Actinomycetota; class Actinomycetes; order Streptomycetales; family Streptomycetaceae; genus Streptomyces; species Streptomyces rochei. The sequence continues at coordinate 1,438 of MUMD01000421.1, read as the reverse complement.
AAGTCGCGGTTGTGGCGTACGTCGAGGTAGCCGCGCGGGTTGGCGGCGAGCCCGGCGGCGGCCGCGTCGCGGTCGGCGGGGTAGTGGTCCTTGCCGCCGAGGAAGACGTCGTAGACGCGGGCCGGGTGCGCCTTGCTGCTGTCGATCCTCCTTCTCAGCTCCGCGGGGTCCTGGCTGAGGGCGTCACCGGGCATGGGCGTCTCCTGACGAGAGAACCGTTGTGTGGTCAACAACCTAACGTCCCGGCCGAGTTGCCGGTGCCCGACGTCCCCTGCCGCCTTCCCTCAGCCCTCCTCGACCAGCTCCCAGTGGTCGCTGCCGAGCGGGTACGCGTAGTACGAGTCGTCCTTGGAGGCGCTGGTGCGGAACGGCCGGCCGTGGTCGTCGACCCGCAGGGTGCCCTCCCGGCCGCCGCTCGACCACTCCAGCTCCAGGTACCAGCTCACGTCGTGCTCGCTGGTGTGCGCGTTGACGTGGAACACCTCGAGGTCGGACTCGGTGACCGAGTACGGGAAGTCCCGCTGGCCGCCGATCGGCATCGCCAGGGGGTCGCCCAGGTCGAGGGCGACGTCGAAGGCCGCGACGTCCACCTTGCCGCCGCAGCCGTTGCCCATCACGTACTGGTCCCAGTCCAACGGCTGCTCGCTGCTCACCACGCGCACGTGCAGGTCCTTCAGGACGACGGTCTCCGGGCCGGTGCCCTGCACGGTGAGGACGACGGTCTGCCGGTTCGCGGAGACCGCGCCGTAGGCGGTGGCCCAGCCGACCGCGTCCTGCTGGGCGGGCGGCTTCAGCACGTTCTTCGGGCTGCGGTCGACCAGGAAGGCGTGGTCGCAGGGGGAGTCCCAGTAGTACGGGGTGGTCGAGACGGTGAACGGCGGGCCGGACGCCGGCGCGGGGCGGCTCGGCGGGACGGCGGTGTCCCGCCGGGAGGCGGACGCGGAGGGCGTACCGCCGGACGGCGACGGCGAGGCGGAGGGCGAAGCGGAGGCGCTGCGGCTCGTGGTCGTCGACGGGGTGACGCTCCCGGACGCCGACAGGGAGGGCGGCACGGCCCCGGCGGCTGCGGCCGGGCCCCGGCGCCCGTCCTCACCCGTGCCGGACACGAGGTTCGCCACCAGCGCCACGGCGATGCTGACGGCGACGACACCGGAGGCCGCGTAGAGGGCGGCGCGGGGGACGCGACGGCGGGGGGCTTTCGGCACGGGCGCGACCGGACCGGACACGGCGGGGCCGGGCACGGGCGACGCGGGCTCGGGCGACGCGGCCTCGGACGACGTGCGCTCGGCGGACGCCGGCTCGGGCGACGCGGGTCCGGCGGTGACCGGAACGTCGGCCTCCGCGACGGGAGGGGCGGGCTCCGGAGCGGGAGGGGCCGGCTCCGCGACGGGAGCGGTCGGCTCCGCGGGGCCTTGGGAGCGCTCCCGCTCCCCCTCCG
>MUMD01000420.1 GCA_002155895.1 Streptomyces rochei | reverse complement strand
CGAGGACGGCCGCACCCTCGTCCACACCGACGCGGTGGCCCGGCGGATCGGCTTCCTGGACATCACCGACCCCGCCCGCCCGCGCGGCCTGGGCACCCTGTCGCTGGAACGGCTCGGCGACGCCGAGGACGAGCCGACCTCGGTGACCGTCGTCGGCGAGTACGTCCTGGTGGTCGTCAACACCAGCGCGAGCCACACGCGGCCCTCCGGACGGCTCGACGTCGTCTCGCTGCGCGACCGGCAGCGGGTGAGGAGCTTCGACCTCGGCGGGCAGCCCGACTCCATCGCCGTCAGCAAGGACAAGCGGTACGCCGCCGTCGCCATCGAGAACGAGCGGGACGAGGAGGCGACCCCGCCCGGCGGCGAGGAAGGCGACCTCCCGCAGGCGCCCGCCGGGTTCGTGCAGATCCTCGACCTGGGCCGCGGCACCGCACCCGCACACTGGCGGACCCGGGCGGTCCCGCTGACCCGGCCCGACGGGCAGGCACTGCCCGCGCTGGCCGAGGCGCCCCTCACCGAGCCGACGGACCCGGAACCGGAGTACGTCTCGATCAACGGCCGCAACCAGCTCGCGGTGACGCTGCAGGAGAACAACGGCGTCGTCCTCATCGACCTGCCGACCGGCCGGATCACCGACGCGTTCAGCGCCGGCACGGCCACCGTGCGCGGGATCGACACCGTCGACGACGGCACGATCGACCAGAGCGGCGCCATCGAGGACCTCCCCCGCGAGCCCGACGCCGTCGGCTGGATCGACGACCGCTACCTGGCCACCGCCAACGAGGGCGACTGGCACGGCGGCACGCGCGGCTGGACGGTGTTCGACAGCCGCACCGGCCGACCCGCCTGGGACGCGGGCAACGGTTTCGAGCGGCTCGCCGTGCGCCACGGCCTGCACGACGACTCCCGGGCGGGGAAGAAGGGCGCCGAGCCGGAGGGCATCGCGATCGCCGAGTACGACGGCGTGCCCTACGCCTTCGTCGGCTCGGAGCGCGACAACTTCGTCGCGGTCTACGACGTCAGCCGGCCCACCCGGCCGGTCTTCCGCCAGCTGCTGCCCACCACCAACGGCCCCGAGGGCCTGCTGCCGATCCCGTCGCGCGGACTGCTCGCGGTCTCCAGCGAGGAGGACGACGCCGAGGCGGGCGTGCGCGCGTCCGTGAGCCTGTTCCGGCTGGGCCGCGCCGGCCACGGTCCCACGTTCCCCGGCATCGTCTCCGCCGACGACGCCCAGGGGGCCCCGATCGGCTGGGGCGCGCTCGGCGCGCTGTCCGCGGTGCCGGGCAGGCCGCACCAGCTGTACACGGTCACCGACGCCGCCTACTCCACCACCCGCGTCCTCACCGTCGACACCACCCGCCGCCCCGCCGTCATCACCCGGGAGCTGACCGTCAAGGACACCCACGGGCGGCCCGTCGGATATGACGCCGAGGGCATCCACGCCCGGCCGCGGGGCGGCTTCTGGCTCGCGGTCGAAGGGGAGAAGGGCGCGGACAACAAGCTCGTCCGGCTCGACGCGCGGGGCGTGACCCGGCAGGTCGTCCCGCTGCCCGCGGACATCGCCGCGGGCCTCGGCAAGCAGGGCTTCGAGGGCGTCACCGCCACCACCGACCGGCGCGGCCACGAGATCGTCTGGACCGCCCTCCAGCGCGAGGTCGAGGGCGACCCGGCGGGCGTCGTGCGACTGGGACGGTACGACGTGCATGCCGGCACCTGGAGCTGGTACGGCTACCGGCTCGCGTCCACCGGCACACCCGGCGACTGGATCGGACTCTCCGAGATCACGGTGGTCGGCGACCGGCTCGCGGTCATCGAGCGCGACAAGCTCAACGGTCCGGCGGCCGAGGTCAAGCGGATCCACACCGTCGACCTGCCGACGTCGGCGGCTCCCACAGGAGCGCTGCCCCTCCTGCCGAAGAGGCTCGCGCACGACGTCCTGCCCGATCTGCGGGCCACGAACGGCTGGACGCAGGAGAAGCTGGAGGGCCTGGCGGTCGGCGGTGACGGCCATGTCTACGCCGTCACCGACAACGACGGCCTGGACGACGCCACCGGCGAGACCGTGTTCCTGGACCTCGGCAGGAGCCGGCAGGTCTTCGGCCACCGCCGCTGACACCGACGCGCCGGGAATTCCCGACCACCGGGACGACATCGCGGTGGTCGCCCTCGCACGGCTGCCGCGCCCTGAGGGCGACCACCGCGCGCCGGCACCGACCGGGACCAGCGACCGGACCGATGAGTTTCCGCCCGCCACGGCGTCCAAGGAGTGGGGACGGTCACGTCCTTCGCCGAGACGACCGAACCGGCCCCCGAGGCCGTGGAGAGAGTGGTGCGCGATGAAGCTGGTGGTGCAGGAGTTCCTGACGTTCGACGGTGTCTCCCAGGGGCCCGGCGCCCCCGACGAGGACACCAGCGGCGGTTTCACCCGGGGCGGCTGGTTCGTTCCCTACCTGGACGAGGAGTTCGAGCGGCTGGCCGGTACCTGGCTCGGTGAGGCGGACGCGTTCCTCTTCGGCCGCCGCACTTACCGGAACTTCGCACGGGACTGGCCGAAGATGACCGACCATCCCTCCGCCCGCATCCTCAACGGTCTGCCGAAGTACGTCGCCTCCGACACCCTGACCGAGGCCGACTGGAACCCGACCACGATCCTGTCCGGCGACATCGCCGCCCGGGTCACCGAGCTGAAGCGGCGTCCCGGGCGGGAACTGCAGGTCCACGGCAGCGCCCGGCTGGCCCAGTCCCTGCTGGCCGCCGGACTGATCGACACCTTGCGGCTCGTGGTCGCCCCGGTGGTGGTCGGGCAGGGCCGACGCCTGTTCCCGGACGGCGGAGCACCGGCCGGCCTGCGGCTCGTCAGCCACCGGACGACCCCGGGCGGTCTCTCCGTGCACATCCTCGAACCGACGGGACGGCCGGAGTACGGCACCTACGGAGCCGACACGTAGCTGGTCCTGACGATGCGGTACCCGGTCCTTCATGCCGTCGGCCCCGTCCACGCCGGCGACACCGGCCCTTGATCCTTGGCTCGATTTCGTCTACCCGCCGTCAGTGGCGTGAGCAAAGGTTGCGCCTGTCCAAACCCCGACCGGGGCCCTGGATGTTCGAGTCCGTGCACCCCATCACCCAAGGGAGAAGCATGCGTACCGAGATCGTTCTGTCCCACGAAGCCCCCGAGCTCGACCTCGAGCTGGACCTGCGCGTCTCCGACCTCCCGGAGCAGGCCGAGTCCTTCGGCCAGGGCACCTTCACCTCGCCGAGCAGCTACGCGATCGGCACGCGCTGCCCCATCTGCTGCTGACGGACCGAGATCCCTTCGGGGCTCTTCCGAGCGGGGCGGGCTCGGCCCGCCCCGCTCTCCCGCACGACGGCGAGGAGGACACACGTGGCGCCGGAGTCCGAAGCGCACCAGGCGTCCCCGGCATTCGAGGTACGGGAACCCGTGCTCGTCCGCATGGCGAGCCGGCCGCGCGGTGCCGTCTTGCCCACGGTCGACGCCGCCCAGCCGGTGACCGGGGCGCGGCGGCTCGCCGCGGATCCTCTGCTCGGCCAGGCGGTCCGGGTGGCGAGCGGCTCCCTGGCCCACAGCCTGGCCGGCCTGACCAGTGACGAAGGCGCGACCGCGCTGGGCCGCAAGCGGACCCTGAGCGCCGCGCGCACCCTGACCCGGTACGCCCGCCGCGCCGCGGCGCGCCCGACGCCGTTCGGCCTGTTCGCGGGCGTCGGCACCGCCCGGTTCGGTTCCGCGGCCAAGGCGGAGCCCGGCACCGGCGAGGTCGCCGTCCGGCTCGACGGGGCTTGGCTGTGCCGCCGGGTACTGGCCTGGCTCGCCGAGCCCTCCGTCCGCCGGCGCGTGGACGTCGTCCTCAACGACCTGTGCTTCCTGCGGGACGGCCGGCTGTATCTGCGCAGCGGCGGTCAGGAGCAGTCGGTGCGCGACAACGCGCTGGTCGGCGCCGTGCGCGAGCGGGCGCGGACCCTGGTGCCGTACGCCGATCTGCTGGGCTTCCTGACGGAGCGCTTCCCGGCACTGGACGCCGAACGGGTCGACCGTCAGCTGGCCGGACTCCTCCAGCACGGCTTCCTGCTCACCTCGATCACCCCGCACCGCATCGACACCGCCCTGCTCGACGGCATCGAGGCGGCCCTGGACGCGGCGCTTCCCGACGACGCGCAGGCGCTGCGGGACATCCGGGCGGCCTGCGCACGGCATCAGCAGGACCCCCCGGGGCAGGGCGGCGACTCCTGGCGGCGGCTCCTGGACGAGGTGCGCCGCCTCGACGTCCCCGGCACGGACGGCGACGCGCACGCCCGGCCGCCCGTGCACGTGGACCTGCACATCCCCGGCGAGTTCGTCGTCCCGGACTCGGTCGGCCGGGAGGTGTGCCGGTACGCGGCCGCGATCTGGGCGATCACCCCGGAGTGGACGACGCTGGCGTACATGCGGGACTACCGCGAGCGCTTCATCGAGCGCTACGGCACTGCCTGCGCCGTGCCGTTGGGCGAACTGGTCGACCCGCACCGCGGACTCGGTCTGCCACCCGAGTACGGCGCGCAGCCCGCGTACGCGCGCAGCGGTCCCGGCGACGAGGCGGACGGTCCCAGGCGCGCGATGATCGGCGAACTGCTCCAGGAGGCCGTCCTGTCCGGCGGCGACCTGGTCCTCACCGACGACGTCGTACGGCGTCTCGCCGAAGTCGCCGGGCACGATCCGGGCGCCGCGCCACCGCGCGGCCTCGAACTCTGCTTCCAGGTGCTTTCCGAGAGCACCGCCGCACTGGACCGCGGTGACTTCCGGCTGCTCGGCAGCCCGCACACCGGCGCCTGGACCGCGGGCGCCACCGCGGGGCGGTTCGCGGCGGCGGCGGGCCTCACCGGCGAGCTCTCCCGGCTCGCCGCCGACACGGCCGACACCGCCGACAGCGGCGCCGCCCCCGGCGAAGCGGTGATCACGGCCCAGGTCGAGTTGATGCCCCGCGAGCCGCGCGGCCTCAACATCGTCCAGGTGCCGCGGCTGCTGCCGTACCGCATCCCCGTCGGCGTACCCGACGACCGGGACGACCCCCGCTGTCTGGACTGGCGCTCGCTGCTCGTCGCCGCCGGCTCCGACGGGCTGCGGCTGCTGCACCCGGTCAGCGGCCGTCAGGTCCGCCCGGTGCTGCCGCACATGCTGGCCCTGGACACACAGGCCCCGCCGGTGGCCCGGTTCCTCATGGATCTCGCGACGGCGCGGCCCCGGGGCTGGGCGGGCTGGGACTGGGCAGGACATGACACCCTGCCCTATCTGCCGCGCGTCCGGTGCGGGCGGGTGGTGGCGATGCCCCGGCGCTGGCTGCCGGGCCGCCGGCTGCGCGACGCGGCCCGCGCGAAGGGCGCCGAGGTGTGGGAGCAGGGCCTCGACGCCTGGCGCCGGCGACTGGCCGTACCGGACCGGCTGCAGATCGCGCGCCATGACCAGATGTACCCCGTCGACCTGCGCGACCGCTGGGACCGGGACCTGCTGCGCGCCGAACTGACCGCCGCCCACCCGCAGTTCGTCCTCTACGAGGACCTGACGGCCGACGGTGCGGGACTCGGCTGGAACGGCGGGCACAGCACGGAGATCGTGGTGCCCCTCGCGGGGACGCGGCGACCCGCCGGGCGCACGACGCCGGAACGAAACGCCGCACGGAGCGCCGCCGAACCGGAATCGGCCGCCCCGCCGGTGCGGCCCGCTCCCACCCGGTTCCATCTGCCGGGCGAGGACTGGCTGTTCGCCAAGTGGTACGGCGAGCCGTCCGCCCACGAAGCCCTGCTCGCCGATCACCTTCCGGCCGTGCTCGCCGAGGTCGAGGACGAGATCGACCGCTGGTTCTTCCTGCGCTACCAGGACCCCGATCCCCACCTGAGACTGCGATTCCACGGCGACCCCGGGGTGTTGCACGGCCGGGTGCTGCCCGCGCTCAGCCGTGCGTCGAGAGCCCTCGTCGAGAGCGGGGCCCTGCGGACGATGACCCTGGACGCCTACCGTCCCGAGAGCGACCGGTACGGCGGTGAGGCCCTGCAGGAAGCGGCCGAGCGCTTCTTCCGCACGGACAGCCTGTCGGCGCTCGTCCAGTTGCGCGCTCTGCGCGGCGTCGCGCGGCAACTCCCCGCCGCCGTGCTCGCCGGGCTCGGGCACGCGGTGCTGCTGGAGTCGCTGGGGGACTGGGACTGGTGCGGCTGGGTCGACCGGATGTTCACCAAGACCGCGGAACACGAGGTCTACCAGCGGCACCGCGCCGTCGCCGACCGGCTGATCAGGCCGGGGCAAGCCGTGTCGTCGGCCGCGGAAGCGCTCGGCGCGCCGTCCCTGGGCACGCTGTGGTCCGAGTCGCCCGAGCCGCGCGCGTACGGGCGGCTGATCCTCTCCGCCCCACAGGCCGACCGCGACGAGGCCCTGCTGTCGTTGCTGCACATGCGGCACAACCGTCTGTTCGGCATCGACCGGGTGGCCGAGGCCCGAGGGTACGCGGTTCTGCGCGGCGCGGTGCGGACCCACGTCGGCCGGCGGCGGCACGAGAGCGGGAGCGGGAGCGGACGATGAGCCGGACGACCGAGGGCGGGACACGGGAGCGCACGATGAACGGGAGCACCGGGAGCACCGGGAGCGGGACGCACCAGCGCCCCGCCGGCCGTTCAACCGAGGAGCTGAGGGAGCGTGCCGCCGAAGTCTCCGGCGAGATCCTGAACCGGCTCGCCGATCCCGCCGCCACGATGGCGGCCACCCGCATCCCGGCCCGGGCCGCGGACGACGGGGTGGCCGAGCCGATCTGGGCCGAGCTCACCCTCGGCAGCGGCAGCCCCGGGCTCGCCCTCGCGTTCGCGGGAGCCGCCCGCGACACGGCCCGGCAGGTGCCGCGCGCCCACGCGTACCTCACCGCGGGAACCCGCGCCGTCTCCGGCCGGCCCGGCACCCCGGGCGGAATCTTCAAGGGGCCGGGGGCCCTGGCGTTCGCCGTACTGCTCGCTCACCGCACCACCGGGGGTTACGTCTCCGCACTCCACCGCTTCGACGCCTACCAGCGCGATCTCGTCCGGACGGTCCTGCCGCCCGTCGAGGACCGCCCGCTGCCCACCATCGGGCACTACGAGGTGGTCCGCGGCCTGACCGGCGTCGGCCGCTATCTGCTGGCCCGGGCCGAGAGCTGCGAGGAGCCGCTGACCGCGGTGCTCGACTACCTCGTACGCCTGTCGCTCGGCACCGTGGAACACCGAGGCGCCGACGTGCCGCGCTGGTGGGCCCTGGACGCGCCCCGGATCGGCTCCGAGGCGGCGTTCCCCGGCGGCCACCTCAACCTGGGCCTCTCGCACGGCGTCGCCGGACCGCTCGCCCTGCTGGCCCTCGCCTGGGAGCAGGGTGCGCGGGTGCCCGGGCAGCAGGAGGCCATGGAGGCGACGGCCGAGCTGCTGCGGACCTGGGCGGTCGCGGACCGGTACGGCCTGTTCTGGCCCGGCTACCTCTCCTTCGCCCAATGGCGACGGGGTCCCGCCGCCTACGACGGGGCCGCGAAGTGGCCGGCCTGGTGCTACGGGGCTCCCGGGGTCTCCCGCGCCCTGCAACTGGCCGGACGGGCGCTCGGCCGGCCGGACCTCTCGGACCTCGCCCGTGCGTCGGTGGACCGGCTGCTCACCCTTCCCCGGTCGGCCTGGGGCATCGACGACCACGCGCTGTGTCACGGGTGGGCCGGCGCCCTGCACCTGCTCGGCAGGCTCGACGAAACGTGGCGGGACCCCCGGCTGTCCGCACTGCGGGACGCCATCGCCGCCGACCTCGTCTCCGCCTTCGACCCGGAACTCCCGTTCGGACTGCGGTTCACGATGACGAAGGTGCCCTTCGGCTCGGACGTCTCCGGCTACCTCGACGGCGCCGCCGGCGTCGCGCTCGCCCTGGACTCGTACGCGACGGACGCCACACCGGCCGACTGGGACATGCCGCTGTTGCTGGCCTAGGCGAGCGCCCGTGCTCAGAGACTGTGGACGATCCTCTTCTCCTTCATCAGCTCGCGCAACTCCGCGTCCGAGAGCGGGTGCAAGGTGTCCAGGAGGCGGCGGAGCCCACGTTCGTCCAGGGTCTGGCTGGAGACTTCGACCTCCGCGCTCCGGTGGCGACGTGTGAGGGTGACGGCGTCAGTGCTCCCGGGGATGTCGCCGACTCTGATCATCTCCCCCTGCGGTGTCACCGTGCAGGTCTCGTTCTCCGGCGCGAACTCGGGGCATCGGAGGGCGGGCGTGAGCGGCGTGCGTACGACAAACCCCACGTATCCCACTTCGTACCCTTCCCGGACGGGGCGGTAGTCGACGACGAAGGAGGCGGGCCCGACCTCGGCGTGCGCCACCCGCATGCCCGGCGGCGCGTCGCCCAGGTACATCAGTGCCGCCTCTCCCGGTAGCGTGCCGTCTCCGCCTCGTGCTGACGCTGTCGGGCCTGCGCCGGCCCGACGACGCCCCCGTAGGCCACCCCCGCCGCCAGCACGGCCAACGCCCCCCACCGCACCCACCGGCTGGGCACGAAGAACGCTGCCGCCACGGCGTACGGAACCCCCGTGAGCGCCACCCGGGTTTCGGCGCTTCCCAGGTCGACGTCCCCGCCGTAGGCGGCCAGACCCGCCACGACCCCGAGCGTTCCGAGGACGAAGACCAGCACGGCCCAACCCAGCCGCCGGCTCATGGAGCCGCACAACGGCACC
>MUMD01000042.1 GCA_002155895.1 Streptomyces rochei | reverse complement strand
GGCGGGAGGGACGCCCGGGCAGGTCTCCTCGTGACGCAGGAACCGGGCGACTCGCAGGAGGGCGATCAGCTCGTGCCGCTCGCTGACGGTGGCAAGCTCGTGCCGCTCGCCGACGGTGGCAAGGTCGTCCCGCTCACTGACGGTGGCATCGTTGTCAGCGGTGGTGGTGCGCTCGGGGTGCTCGTCGGACCCGTCCCGGTGCGCCGGGTCGGACGTGTTTCCGCCACGGGGAGCGGTCGCGTCGCCCGCGACGGCCCGGGCGCGGCGGCCGGGCGGGCTTCCCGTGCCGCTCCCCCGCCCCGGCGCCGGGACGTCCGCGTCGAAGGGAGCAGGGTCGCCGAGTGTTCCGGGGCCGGTGGGCTGAGCAAGGCGCGCGGCGCGGGTGTCGCCGCCGAGGAGGCACAGGTCGACGGCCTGGGAACGCAGGCCCGTACCGGTGCCGGTGGAACGTATGAGGCCGTGCAGGCGGCGCTCCGCGGCCGTGGGGGCGGTGACCATCTGCACCGAGGCCAGCTGGAGTTCGACGCGGGCCCGTTCCTCGGACCGCAGCGGCTCGTCCAGGGCGCGGGCGAGGTAGGCGGTGGCCCGGTCCCGCCTTCCGCTGCGCAGTGCGGCGGCGAAGCCCCGGCGCAGAGTGGCCACGGCCCACGGCGCTCCCACGGGGCGGGCGCGCAGCAGCAGCTCGGCGATGCCCTGGTCGGCCACGGCGACCCGCTGGGCGAGCCGGGCGGCGCGCGCGTACAGGTCGGCGCGGTCGGCTGCGGGCATCTCCTCCAGGATCCGGGCGCGCACCACGGCGTCGTGGCCGGGGGGCGATCCGTCGCGGGGGGTGAGCAGGCCGCTGGCCATGAGCGTGGCGCGCAGCCGGGCCTCGGGCACGGGATGCAGGCCGGCGAGCGTGCAGACCAGCGGGAAGTCGAGCAGGTCCCCGCAGACGGCGAGCGCGCGCAGGACGTCGACGGCGACCGGGTCGCGCAGTTCGCTCAGTGCCTGCGCGGCGTGGTCGCCGACCACTTCGGCGGTCAGGGCGCGCAGGTGCTCGACGTGCTCGGCGCGTGGGGCGCATCCGGTGCGGGTGAATCGGAGGAGGACCTCGTGGACGACGGCCGGGACGCCGCGGGTGGCCTGGGCGAGGGCGTCGGTGAAGTCGGTGTCGCCGGGGACGCCGCAGACGGTGCGCACGGCGGCGCTCACGCCGCTGGTCGTCAGGGGCGGCAGCGCGAGTTCGATGGTGCTGGCGAGGCCGGTCAGCGGGGTCCCCACGCTCCACTCGGGCCGGTCGATGGCGGTGCCGGTGGTGCTGGTGAGCAGGGCGAGAGGAGCCCGGGGCAGGCGGCGGGCCAGGGCCTCCAGCCAGCGCAGGGAGGCCGGGTCGAGCCACTGGACGTCCTGCACCACGAGGAGGGTGGGCCGGTCGTGGCACGCGGTGAGCAGGTGGTTGAGGCCGGGCAGGCCGCCGGGGCGCTGCGGGGCCACGAAGAGGCGGGTGGCGATGTCGCGGTCCTCGGGCGCGAGGAGCTGGGCGACCACTCCGTAGCGCAGTTCGTGCTCGGCGGAGGTGGCACGGGCGGCGAGTACGTGGACTCCCCTGGCCCGCGCCTGCCCCGCGGCCCAGCGCAACAGCTCGTTCTGCCCCAGACCGGGCTCTCCCGTCACGGTGACCAGGGCCGGGCGGCCGGACCGGAGTTCACCGATCACGGCGGAGAGGACCGCTTGTTCCCGGTCGCGTTCGAACAGTGGCAGGTCAGGGGGTGCCATGTCGTGATCTTATATTTTCGCGAGGCCGGTGGTTCGCGCGTCGGACGTCTTGTTCCCCCGTTGACGGAACGTTCATCTGCCGTCTCCGCCCGGCCGGGAGACGGCGCCCTCCGCTCGCAGGGCCGCGCCCAGATCGGCCCGCCGCTGCACACCCAGCTTGCGGTAGACGCTGGTCAGGTGGAGTTCGACGGTGCGCACGGTGACGAAGAGCGCCTGCGCGACCTCCCTGTTCCCGGCTCCGGAGGCGACCAGGCCGGCCACCGTCCGCTCCGTGCCCGTCAGCATGTCCAGCGCGGACGAGGTGATCTCCCGCATCCGCCCGCCGGCCGCGACCAGCTCCTGACGGGCCTGCCGGGCCAGGGCCACGCAGCCGCAGCGTCGGGCCAGCGCGACCGCTTCGCGCAGATGCTCCCGCGCCTCCCGGGCTCGGCCCTCCCGCACCAGCGCGCGGCCCAGCATCAGGGAGGCACGGGCCTCGTGACCGCGGGCCGGTGAGGACCGCAGCAGGGCCACCGCCTCGCGCAGGGGTTCCACCGCCGCCGCGCCCGGCGTGCTCGCACCGCGGGCCAGGGCGGCGTATCCGCGGGCACGCAGGGTCCCCCACCGCTCACTGGGAGCGGCGCCCCGTTCGGCGAACTCCCGCGCCTCCTCGGTGCGGCCGAGCCCACCGAGGAGGCAGGCGGCCTCCAGCCACCAGGGGGCGAAGACGGGGTTGGCGAGCCCGGCCTCCTCCAGCGAGTCGCCGCACGCCACGAACGTCTCCAGTGCCCCTTCCAGGTCTCCGCGGGCCTGCCGGAGCCGACCCAGCGCCATCAGGTACCAGTGGTACTCCCACACGAAGCGGTCGAGACCGGGTCGCTTGATCGCCGAGAGGGCCTCCTCGGCCCGCTCGGTCTCACCGCGTGCGACGAGGGAGGTCGCGTAGGCGGTGTGGGCCATGGTGGCGTTGTCGCCCCAGCGTTCCCGGCCGATGATCTCCAGCGCCGTCTGGGCGTCCGCCGCGGAGTCCGTGACCGCGCCGTTCTCCAGGCGGAACATCGCCCGGGTGGACAGGGCCAGGGCGTACGTCCACACCGCGGCCTCGTCCCGGCTGTCCCGCAGCACCGCCTCCAGCGCGTCGTCGGCGGCCCGGTCCTCCTCGGCCAGGTACAGGGCGAGCGAGGCGGGCAGCAGCGACCACGTCCCGAGCGGTGCGTCCGGTGTGCGCAGCGCCCGGCGTGCGCGGCGCGCGCTGTCCGCCGCGCGGCCGGCGTCCGCCGCGCAGAGCACGCTCAGCATGGCGAGCTGCTGGCGCTGGGCGGGGGTGTCGCCGGGCGGCTCCGGGGTCCGGGCGGCGCGGCGCAGGGCCTGGCGGAAGGTGGACTTCTCGTCGGAGCCGACGATCAGCAGGGCCGACTCCGCGAGCGTGCGCAGTTCCCGCTCGGCGGGGTCCGGCACGGGGCTCGCCTCGGCGTCGAGGGCGTCCAGGGCCTCGGTGAGGATCCGAGTGCCCTGTGGGGCCCGCTGCACGCTCAGGCAGGTCAGGGCGAGCTGGATCGCGGTGCTGGTGCGGGCGCGCGCGTCGGTGGACAGGTCGTGCGCCTCGTGCAGCAGGCTGAGGGAACGCTCCGGGTCGTTCTCCGCCAGCGCCTTCGCGAGCCGGGTCAGCAGGGCGGGGTCGTCCGGTCCGGCCTCGCGCACCCGCTGGAGGTAGCGGGCGGCCGCTTCGGGGGCGCCCCGGTGCTCGGCCTGGGTGGCGGCGGCGCGCAGTACGTCCAGGGCCCAGGCGTCCGTGGCCCCCGGCACCAGCAGGAGCTGCGCGGCGCTCTCCTCGGGCGGGCGGCCGATGTCGCTGAGCAGCCGGGCGGCGCGCAGGCGCAGCTCGGCCGCCTGGGCCGCGCCGAGGGTCTCGAGGACCGCGGCACCGACCAAGTCGTGGACGAGTTCGCGGCGGTCGGCCCGGACCAGGCCGGCCTCCCGCAGTACGTCCACCGCCTCCTCCACGTGCGGGACGGACAGTCCGGCCAACGCGGCGAGGTAGGCGGTGTCCTCGTCGCCGAGCACGGCCATCGCGCGGGCCGTGCGGCCCACCCAGTCCGGCTGGTGTTCCAGCACCCGGTGCACGGAGGCGGCGACGGTCCTCCCGCCGATCTCGGCCATCCGGCGTTCCCCCGCCTCGTCCGGGCCGAGGCCGGCCGCGCGCAGGTCGTCCAGCAGGCGGACGACCTGGAGGGGGTTGCCGCCGGTGACGGACGCCAGACGGTCGACGAAGGACGGCCGGGGCTGCTGGGCGGGAAAGAGCAGGCCGGTCAGTTCGGCCACCCGGGGGGTGTCCAGCGGCCCCAGCCGCAGCGACACCGGCAGGTGGTGGGCGACCAGGTCGGCGAGCGCGTCGCGGGCGGCGGGGCCGGCCTCGGTGCGGTGGGCGGCCACCACGAGCAGCGGCAGGCCGTCGGCGCGGCGCAGCATGAAGTCCAGCCAGCGCAGGGAGCGTTCGTCGCACCAGTGGGCGTCGTCCAGGACGAGCGCCAGGGGGCCATCGGCCGCCAGGTTGACGGTCAGCCAGTACAGGCCCTGCAGCACCGAGAAGGTCCCACCGGGTAAGGCGTCGCCCTCCTGGGGTGCGGCGGTGAGGGCGGGCAGGGCGTGCCGGGCGCCTCCGTCCAGCAGGGTCGAGGAGCGGCCCCGGCCGGTCAGGCCGAGCGGGCCGAACAGGGCACGCACCGCGCTGTAGCCGGTGGTCGCCTCGACGGCGCGGCAGGATCCGTGCAGGACGGTCATGCCGGCGAAGGGGCCGCCGTCGGCCAGGGCGGCGCGCAACAGGGCCGTCTTGCCCGCGCCCGCCGGGCCGTCCAGGAGGACCAGGCGGGGCTGTCCGGCCCGGGCGGCCGCGGCGTGCCCGGCCAGTGCCTCGAGGTGCCCGGACCGCCCGACCAGCGGCGGGACGGGGTGCGCGGTTCCGGCCCGGTCGGTCACTTGCTCTCCCTAGGGTCGTACGGGCCGGACGGCGCCGTGGTCCTCGTGCGCCGGCCGGCCGATGGTCCTCCCGCGCCGGCCGGCCCGGGCTGCGCCGGGGCCCCGCGCGACCGAGGTGACCGGGCGACTGCCCCGCTCCCCCCGCGCCATGCCTACGTATACGTCACAAGTACGCCTCGGAGAGGCTTCGCGGCCTCGTGGGGCGAGAAATCTAAGGAATTCCCCCGTCGCAGCCGTGAGATCAAGTGGTGGTGCGGTCGTCGTTCCCGTGTCCGACCCCCGGCCGGCCGGCCGCACGCCATCGCATCGTCGCGCCCGTCGCACGCCTGACCGGCGGGCCACGGCGCACCACGGCAGTCACTTCGTGAAAGGGCCCGCATGGACTCCGCCGCCCGGCCGATCCTCTTCGTCAGCCTCCCCGAGAGCGGACTGCTCAACCCGTTGCTGGTGCTGGCCGGGGAGCTGGCCCGGCGCGGCGTGCCCGACCTGTGGTTCGCCACCGACGAGCACCGGCGGGGTGACGTGGAGGGCCTCGCGGCCGCGTCCACGGTGTCGTTCGCCTCGCTGGGCGGGGTGGTGCCCGAACTGTCCGCGGTGACTTGGGACGACGCGGTGTACCGCGAGGTGACGCAGTCCTCGCGGTTCAAGGCGCACCGCGCGGTGGTGCGGCAGTCCTACAAGCCGGCGCTCCAGGCGCGCAAGTACCGCGAGCTGGAGCGCGTCGTGGACGAGGTGCGGCCGGCGCTCATGGTCGTGGACTGCGTGGCCGGCTTCGCGGTCGACCTGGCGCTGGCCCGGGGCATCCCGTACGTGCTCAACGTGCCGTTCGTCGCCAGCAACGTGCTCACCTCGCACAACCCCTTCGGCACCTCGTACACCCCGAAGAACTTCCCCGTGCCCAACTCGGGTCTGCCGCTGGCGATGTCGGCCCGGCAGAGGCTGGCCAACACGCTGTTCAAGTGGCGCACGCTCGGGATGTTCCTGCACCCGCGGATGGGCAGGGTGCTGCGCGAGGACGCGGCGATCCGCAAGGAGCTGGGCATCGCCCCGCCCAACGCGATGACACGGGTGGACGGGGCCGCCGCCGTGCTGTGCGCGTCCATCGCGGAGCTGGACTACCCCTTCGACGTCCCCGAGAAGGTGCGCCTGGTGGGGGCCGTGCTGCCGCCTCTGCCGGAGGCCCCGGACGACCGCGCGGTGGCGGGGTGGCTGGACGAGCAGACCTCGGTCGTCTACATGGGCTTCGGCACCATCACCCGCCTGACCCGCGAGGAGGTCGGCGCGCTGGTGGAAGTGGCCCGGCGGATGTCGGGCACGCACCAGTTCCTGTGGAAGCTGCCGCGGGAGCAGCAGCACCTGCTGCCGCCGGCCGCCTCCCTGCCGCCGAACCTGCGGGTGGAGAACTGGGTGCCCTCCCAGCTGGACGTGCTGGCCCACCCGAAGGTGTCGGTGTTCTTCTCGCACGGGGGCGGCAACGCCTACCACGAAGGCGTCTACTTCGGGAAGCCGCAGGTGGTGCGGCCGCTGTGGGTGGACTGCTTCGACCAGGCGGTCCGCGGCCACGACTTCGGCATCAGTCTGACCCTGGACCGGCCGCACACCGTCGACCCGGACGACGTGGTGGACAAGCTGACCCGGGTCACCTCCGATCCGTCCTTCCGCGAGCGGGCCGAGCGGCTGGGCGAGCTGCAGAAGGCGGCCGGTGGCCGCCGGGCCGCGGCCGACACCGTGCTCGGCCTGCTGGCGGCGGCATGAGCCGCCCGGCGCACCGGCCGCATCCCGTCGACTCCCAGCCCAGCGACAGCAGCGAGGACCGCATGGCCTTCACCCACCCCGTCTCCCGGCCCTTCCTGACCGGCCGGGAACTGGAGTACGTCACCGACGCCGTGTCCGGCGGCTGGATCTCCTCCCAGGGACCGTACGTGCGACGCTTCGAGGAGGCCTTCGCCGCGTGGAACGGCGTGGCGCACGGCGTCGCCTGCTCCTCCGGCACCGCCGCCCTCACCCTCGCGCTGCGGGCGCTGGGCATCGGCCCGGGCGACGAGGTGATCGTGCCGGAGTTCACGATGATCGCCTCGGCGTGGGCCGTCACCTACACCGGCGCCACCCCCGTCTTCGTCGACTGCGCGGACGACCTGAACATCGACGTCACCCGCGTCGAGGAGAAGATCACCCCGCGTACCCGGGCGATCATGCCGGTGCACGTCTACGGGCGGCGCTGCGACATGGACGCGATCATGGACATCGCCCACCAGTACAACCTGCGGGTGGTGGAGGACTCCGCCGAGGCTCACGGCGTGCGCCCGGTGGGGGACATCGCCTGTTTCTCGCTCTTCGCCAACAAGATCATCACGGCCGGCGAGGGCGGCGTCTGCCTCACCGACGACCCCCGGCTCGCCGGGCAGCTCGCGCACCTGCGGGCCATGGCCTTCACCCGCGACCACAGCTTCCTGCACAAGAAGCTGGCCTACAACCACCGCATGACCGCCATGCAGGGCGCCGTGGCGCTGGCCCAGGTCGAGCGCCTGGACGACATCCTGGCCGCACGTCGGGAGATCGAGGCCCGTTACGACGCCGCCCTCAAGGACGTCCCCGGCATCACGCTGATGCCGCCGCGCGACGTGCTGTGGATGTACGACCTGCGCGTCGAGCGCCGCGAGGAACTGCGCGCCCACCTCGACGCACGCGGCGTGGAGACCCGGCTGTTCTTCAAGCCGATGAGCCGGCAGCCCGGCTACCTGGACCCGGTCTGGCCGACCCTCAACGCCCACCGCTTCAGCGAGGACGGCCTGTACCTGCCCACCCACACCGGGCTCACCGCCGACGACCAGGAGTACATCGCCGGGGCGGTCCGGGAGTTCTACACCTCCGGCTGAGACCGGCCGGCCCGCGCGGCGCCGCCCGACGCGGGCGCGGCACCGCGACCGCACGACGAGAGACGAGGATCGGACATGACGACCAGCACCGGCCCCACGGTGGTCGACTTCCCCCTGCGCACACCCGAGGAGCCGCTGCCGCTGTCCCAGTACGCCGGCCACCGGCGGCAGAGCGGCCTGGTGCAGTCCCACCTGCCCAACGGCGTACCGATCTGGCTGGTCACCCGGCACGAGGACGTGCGCGCGGTGCTCACCCATCCGAAGATCAGCGCCAACCCCGACAACGAGGGGTTCCCGAACGTCGGCGAGACGATGGGCGTGCCCAAACAGGACCAGATCCCCGGCTGGTTCGTGGGCCTGGACTCCCCCGAGCACGACCGCTTCCGCAAGGTCCTCATCCCCGAGTTCACGGTACGCCGCGTCCGCGAGCTGCGCCCCGCCGTCGAGCGGATCGTCGACGAGCGCATCGACGCGATGCTGGCCGGCGGCAACACCGCGGACCTGGTCAACGACTTCGCGCTGCCGGTGCCGTCCCTGGTGATCTCCTCCCTCCTCGGTGTGCCCCCGGCCGACCGGGACTTCTTCGAGTCCCGCACCCGCACCCTGGTCGCCATCCGCTCCTCCACCGACGAGCAGCGCGCCACGGCCACCCGCCAGCTCCTGCGCTACATCAACCGGTTGATCACCATCAAGGACAAGTGGCGCGGCGACGACCTGATCAGCCGCCTGCTGTCGACGGGGCAGCTCAGCCACGAGGAACTCTCGGGCGTCCTGCTGCTCCTGCTGATCGCCGGGCACGAGACCACCGCCAACAACATCGGGCTCGGCGTGGTCACCCTGCTCTCCCACCCGCAGTGGGCCGGCGACGAGCGGGCCGTGGAGGAGCTGCTGCGGCTGCACTCGGTGGCCGACATGGTGGCGCTGCGCGTCGCGGTGGACGACGTGGAGATCGCGGGCCAGGTGATCCGCAAGGGCGAGGGCATCGTCCCGCTGCTGGCCGCCGCCAACCACGACACGGAGGTCTTCGGCTGCCCGCACGCCTTCGATCCCGAGCGGTCCGAGCGGCGGCACGTGGCCTTCGGCTACGGCGTCCACCAGTGCCTGGGCCAGAACCTGGTCCGGGTCGAGATGGACGTCGCCTACCGCAAGCTGTTCGAGCGCATCCCCACCCTGGAGTTGGCCGTCCCGCTGGAGGAACTGGCCTTCAAGTACGACGGGATCCTCTTCGGACTGCACGAACTGCCGGTGCGCTGGTAGCCGCCGGTACCACCCCCTACCACCGAGGAGCCAGACGATCATGCGTGTCACCGTCGACAGCGAACGGTGCGTCGGCGCCGGCCAGTGCGTGCTCAACGCCCCCTCCGTCTTCGACCAGGACGACGACGGCGTCGTGGTCCTGCTGCACGAGGAACCCGCCGCCCAGGACGCGGACGCGGTCCACGAGGCGGGCGACCTGTGCCCGTCGGGCTCGATCACCGTCCACGAGGACTGAACCCGGCCGACACCACCACCGAGCCGGAACCACCAGAGCAAGAAACCGGAAGGACACACACCGTGACCACCGCTGAGGACACCCGGGCCCTGTGGCTGCGGCGCTACCACCCGGCCGGCACCGACGCCGTCCGGCTGGTCTGCTTCCCGCACGCCGGCGGCTCCGCCAGCTTCTACCACCCGGTCTCGGCGCGCTTCGCCCCGCGGGCCGAGGTCATCTCCTTGCAGTACCCCGGCCGTCAGGACCGGCGCAAGGAGCCCTGCGTCACGGATCTCGGCACCCTGGCCGACCTGATCACCGAGCAGCTCCTCGCCCTGGACGAGAGGCCGACGGTGTTCTTCGGGCACAGCATGGGCGCGGCCCTGGCCTTCGAGACGGCCTGGCGCCTGGAGCAGCGGGACGCCGGCCCGCACACCGTCCTCGCCTCCGGCCGCCGGGCCCCGTCCACCACCCGCGCCGAGGAGGTCCACCTGCGCGACGACGACGGGATCGTCGCCGAGATGAAGCGGCTGAACGGCACCGCCGCCGGTGTCCTCGGCGACGAGGAGATCCTGCGCATGGCGCTGCCCGCGCTGCGCGGCGACTACCGCGCCATCGAGACCTACTCCTGCCCGCCCGACCGCCGGGTGCGCTGCGCCCTGACCGCCCTCACCGGCCGGGACGACCCGCTGACCACGGTCGCGGAGGCCGAGCGCTGGCAGGAGCACACCACGGGGCCGTTCCGGCTGCGGGTGTTCGACGGCGGCCACTTCTTCCTCACCCAGCACCTCGCGGCGGTCCAGGCCGAGATCGGACGCGCCCTCGACCCGGTCCCGCCCGCCACCGCTTCCTGAGCGCCCCGCCCGGGCGAGGGATGGGCCGCCGCCCGGGCCGGTGCTGGAGCCGTGACCGGCGTACGCCCGTCGGTGCCGTGCCCGAGTCCGCTCACCGCAGCCGTGGCCGACGCATCACCGGAGAGCCCGCACACGGCCGGACGGCGACCCCGTCCGTCGCCCTTCACGTCACTTTCCGCTCCCGCGCCCCCCGGACAAGGACACCATGCGCACACTTCTCGTCGACAACTACGACTCCTTCACCTACAACCTCTTCCACTACCTGTCCCGGGTCAACGGACGGGAGCCGGAGGTCATCCGCAACGACGATCCGGGCTGGCGGCCCGAGTTGCTCGACGCGTTCGACAACGTGGTGCTCTCCCCCGGCCCCGGCACCCCGCACCGGCCCGCCGACTTCGGCCTGTGCGCCACCATCGCCGAGGAGGGCCGGCTTCCGGTGCTCGGCGTCTGCCTGGGCCACCAGGGCCTGGCGCTCGCCCACGGCGCACAGGTGGGCCGCGCGCCCGAGCCGCGCCACGGCCGCACCTCCGTCGTGCGGCACGACGGCACCGGCCTCTTCGCGGGGCTGCCGTTCCCGCTGGAGGTCGTGCGCTACCACTCCCTGGCGGTGACCGACCTGCCGCCGGAGATCGAGGCCACCGCCTGGTCGTCGGACGGCGTGCTGATGGCGCTGCGCCATCGCACGCTGCCGCTGTGGGGCGTGCAGTTCCACCCCGAGTCCATCGGGACCCAGGAGGGGCACCGCCTCCTGGACAACTTCCGCCGCCTCACTGAGCGGTACCACTCCTCACGGCGCGGCGGTGGGGGCCCGGCGGGCACCGCTCCCGCGCCCGCCACCGGGGACACGTCCGCTCGCGCCGCGCGGTCCGCACCGGACACGCCCGGCTCCGTCCGGCGGCTTCGGGTGCTCGCCGAGCGGCTGCCGGCGCGCTGGGACGCGGAGGTCGCCTTCGACACGTTGTTCCGCACCGGTGAGCACCCCTTCTGGCTGGACAGCAGCCGCCCCGGCGGTCGCCTGGGCGAGTTGTCGGTGATGGGCGACGCCTCGGGCCCGCTCGCCCGGATCGCCCGGGCCGACGTGCAGGCCGGCACCGTGACGGTCACCGCCGACGGCACCAGCCGCACCGTGTCGGGGCCCTTTCTGTCCTGGCTGGAGAACGACCTGGCGGGGCTGCGCACCGAGGTGCCCGAGCTGCCCTTCGAGTTCGCCCTGGGCTGGGTGGGCTGCCTGGGCTACGAACTCAAGGCCGAGTGCGGCGGAGACGCCGCCCACCGCTCCCCCGACCCCGACGCCGTCCTCGTCTTCGCCGACCGCGCCCTGGTCCTCGACCACCGCACCGACACCGGCTACCTGCTCGCGCTCGCCGAGGACGGCGACGAGGACGCCGCCCGCTCCTGGCTCGCCGAAGCCGCCGCGTCGCTCCACGGCATCGCCGGCCGGCCGCCGGCGCCGTGTCCCCCGGTGCCCGAGTGCACCGCGGGCCCCGTGGAGCTGCGGCACGACCGGGACGCCTACCTCAAGATGATCGACGTCTGCCAGCAGGAGATCGCCGCCGGCGAGACCTACGAGGTCTGCCTGACCAACATGGCCGAGGTCGACACCGACCTCGATCCCTGGCAGGCNNTGCGCCGGCTGAGCGCCGCGCCCTTCGCCGCGTACCTGCACTTCGGTCCGCTGGCGGTGCTCAGCAGCTCGCCCGAGAGGTTCCTGCGCATCGACCGGCACGGCGCCATGGAGTCCAAGCCGATCAAGGGCACGCGGCCGCGCGGCGCCACCCCCGAGGAGGACGCCCGGCTGGTCGAGGACCTGGCCTCCTCCGAGAAGGACCGCGCCGAGAACCTGATGATCGTCGATCTGGTCCGGCACGACCTGGGGCGGTGCGCCGAGGTCGGCTCGGTCGTCGCCGACCCGGTGTTCCAGGTGGAGAGCTACGCGACGGTGCNNGCACCGTCCGGGCCCGGCTGCGTCCGGGCACCAGCCCGGTGGCCGCGGTGCGGGCCGCCTTCCCCGGCGGATCGATGACCGGCGCCCCGAAGATCCGCACCATGCAGGTCATCGACCGTCTCGAGGGCGGGCCGCGCGGCGTGTACTCGGGTGCCATCGGCTACTTCTCGCTGACCGGCGCGGTGGACCTGTCCATCGTCATACGCACCCTGGTGCTCAGCGGCAACCGGCTGCGCTACGGCGTCGGCGGCGCCGTCATCGCGCTGTCCGACCCGGCGGCCGAGTTCGAGGAGACAGCGGTCAAGGCCGCCCCGATGCTGCGCCTGCTCGGTGCGCGCTTCCCCGGCCGCGAGGAGCCCGGCGGGGATCTTCTCCGGCCCGCCACCCGCGTCCCCGC
>MUMD01000419.1 GCA_002155895.1 Streptomyces rochei | reverse complement strand
CGCCCGGACCCGACATCGCCCCCGGCCCCGTCAAGCGAACCGACGGCCCTGCCGTGGAAGGAGACTCATGAACACCGGTGAACTCGTCGACCTCGGACAGCAACTGCGCGTGGACAGCGTGCGGGCGTCCGCCGCCGCGGGCTCCGGGCACCCCACGTCCTCGATGTCCGCCGCGGACCTGATGGCCGTACTCCTCGCCCACCACCTCCGCTACGACTTCGAGCGCCCCGCCCACCCCGGCAACGACCGCTTCGTCCTCTCCAAGGGACACGCCTCGCCCCTCCTCTACTCCGCCTACAAGGCGGCCGGCGCCATCGACGACGAGGAGCTGCTGACCTTCCGCAAGCTGGGCAGCCGGCTGGAGGGTCACCCCACCCCGCAGCGGCTGCCGTGGGTCGAGACGGCCACCGGCTCGCTCGGCCAGGGCCTGCCCGTCGGCGTGGGCATCGCGCTGGCCGGCAAACGGCTGGACCGCACCGACTACCGCGTGTGGGTGCTGTGCGGCGACAGCGAGATGGCCGAGGGCTCGGTGTGGGAGGCCGCGGAGCACGCCGGCCACGAGCACCTGGACAACCTCGTCGTGATCGTCGACGTCAACCGGCTGGGCCAGCGCGGCCCGACCCGGCACGGCCACGACCTCGACGCGTACGCCCGCCGTTTCCGGGCCTTCGACTGGCACACCGTCGAGATCGACGGCCACGACGTGGACGCCATCGACCGCGCCTACGGCGAGGCCCTGTCCACTCAGGGCCAGCCCACGGCCATCATCGCCCGCACCCTCAAGGGCAAGGGAGTCGAGGCCGTCGAGGACCGCGAGGGCCAGCACGGCAAGCCCCTGCCCGAGGCCGAGGAGGCGATCGCCGAGCTGGGCGGAGCACGCGACCTCCGGGTGCGGGTGCAGGAGCCGCCGGCCGCGCGGGCGCTGCACTCGGCCGGCACCGGGGAGACCGAACTGCCGCGCTACGACAAGGGCGAGGAGGTCGCCACCCGCAACGCCTTCGGTGAGGCCCTCGCCGCGCTCGGCACCGCCCGGGGCGACGTGGTCGCCCTCGACGGCGAGGTCGGGGACTCGACCCGCGCCGAGTACTTCGCCAAGGAGCACCCCGAGCGGTACTTCGAGTGCTACATCGCCGAGCAGCAGATGGTCGCCGCCGCGGTGGGAATGGCCGCGCGCGGCTGGGTGCCCTTCGCCACCTCCTTCGCCGCCTTCCTGACCCGCGCCTACGACTTCGTGCGCATGGCGTCCGTCAGCGGCTCCGGCATCAACCTCGTCGGCTCCCACGCGGGCGTCGCCATCGGCCAGGACGGGCCCAGCCAAATGGGGCTGGAGGACATCGCCATGATGCGCGCCGTCCACGGTTCGACCGTGCTCTACCCGTGCGACGCCAACCAGACCGCCCGCCTGGTCGCCGAGATGGCCGGCCTGGAGGGCATCCGCTACCTGCGCACCTCGCGCGGCGGCAGCAAGGTGATCTACGGCGCCGACGAGGAGTTCCCGGTCGGCGGCAGCAAGGTGCTGCGTTCCTCCGACGAGGATCGGCTCACCGTCGTCGCGGCCGGGGTCACCGTGCACGAGGCACTGGCCGCGGCCGACGCCCTGGAGCGGGACGGCATCCGGGTCCGGGTGATCGACCTCTACTCGGTCAAGCCCGTCGACCGGGCCACCCTGCGGCAGGCCGCCGAGGACACCGGCTGTCTCCTGACCGTCGAGGACCACCGCCGGGAGGGCGGCATCGGCGACGCGGTCCTCGACGCGTTCACCGACGGGCGGCCCGTGCCCCGTCTGGTGCGGCTCGCCGTCGAGACCATGCCCGGCTCCGCGAGCCCGGCCGAGGAGCTGCACGCCGCGGGGATCGACGCCCAGTCCATCGAGGCCGCCGGACGGATGCTGGTGGAGCAGGCGATCGTCCCGTGAGCCGTGACGCCGTACGGACCGTCCGGGCCGGCCGGCGCTCGGTGGAGGTGCACCGACCGGACAAGGTGCTGTTCCCCGCGGGGAGCGGCACCGAGGAGTACACCAAGGCCGACCTGGTCGACTACTACCACTCCGTGGCCCCGCTCGTGCTGCCGCACCTGCGGGGCCGCCCGCTGATGCTGGAGCGTCGTCCCGACGGCGTGGACGGGCCCCGGTTCATGCAGAAGAACACCCCGGAGCACTACCCGGACTGGATCGCCCGTGCGGAGGTGGCCAAGGAGGGCGGCACCGTCCGCCACACGGTGTGCGACGACACCGCCACGCTCCTGTACCTCGCCGACCAGGCCGCCCTCACCCTGCACCGCTGGCTCTCCCGGGTCGGGGCGGTCCAGACGCCGGACCTGATGGTCTTCGACCTCGATCCGGCCGGCGACGACTTCCCGGCCGTGCGGGAGGCGGCCGTCCTGCTGGGCGGACTGCTCGACGAGCTGAAGCTGCCGTCGGCGCTGATGACCACCGGGTCCCGCGGGCTGCACGTGGTCGTGCCGCTGAACGGCCGTCACGGATTCGACGAGGTACGGGAGTTCGCCCGCGACGTCGCCGACATGCTGGCCGCCGGGCATCCCGACCGGCTCACCACCGCGGCCCGCAAGAAGGACCGCGGCGACCGGCTCTACCTCGACATCCAGCGCAACGCCTACGCGCAGACCGCGGTCGCCCCCTACACCGTCCGGGCGCTGCCCGGCGCGCCCGTCGCCACCCCGCTGTCCTGGGACCAGCTCGACGATCCCGCGCTGCACGCGCGCCGCTGGACGATCGCGGACGCCGCCGACCAGGCGCGTACCCGCCCCTGGGCCCGGATCACCGAGCGCGCGCGGAGCCTGGGCCCCGCCCGGCGGAGGCTGGACGCCCTGCGCGGCTGAGCGGAATCTCGGCAGCACAGGTGAGTCCGTGGAGGTTTGGCGAACACTCTTGCGGCCACACGGAGGGGGAGGTGGCCATGTCGAACACGAACAACACGTCCGAATCACAAGGCTCACAACAGAGTTCACGGAAATCACAGAAGTCACAGGACTCCCAGGAGTCACGAAAGACCCACAACTCACATGAAGCGCAGGAGTCGCGCCGACCGCGGCCGATGGAGGTGCTGCGCGAGGCTCGCGCCCAACTCGCGGAACTCACCGGAATGACCGCCGAGTCCGTGTCGTCCTTCGAGCAGACGGAGGAGGGCTGGGCGCTGGAGGTCGAGGTGCTCGAGCTGGAGCGCGTCCCCGACACGATGAGCCTGATGGCGAGCTACCTGGTGCAGCTCGACCCCGAGGGACAGCTCACCGGATACCGCCGGGTGCGGCGCTACGAGCGGGGACGGGCCGACGCCCGCGGTGGTCGCTAGGCCGCCCGACCGGTCGATCACGTCCGCGCGCCGCGGACGCGGTCCGTGCACCCGCGCGACCGCACCACGGACGAGAACCACACACCACACACATCCACGCGACACACATCCACGCATACGAGGAGGAACAGCTGGCATGACTGTCGTACCGGCACAACAGACCGGCGGTGGAGGCGGCAGCAGCGGCCTTTACGACGTGCTTGAGCTTGTTCTGGACAGGGGGCTCGTCATCGACGCATTCGTGCGCGTCTCCCTGGTCGGTATCGAGATCCTGAAGATCGACGTCCGTGTCGTCGTCGCCAGCGTCGACACGTATCTGCGCTTCGCCGAGGCGTGCAACCGGCTCGACCTGGAGGCCGGGCCCCGCAAGGACCCGGGGCTGCCCGACCTGGTCGGTGAGATGACCGAGTCCGGCGCCCGCGGCAAGTCCAAGGGGGCGCTGTCCGGCGCCGCCGAGACGATCTCCGACGCGTTCAAGCAGGCCCGTGAGGGGAGCGGCTCCGAGCGCGAGACCGAGTCCCGTCCGCGCGCCCGCAAGACCACGTCCTCGCGCCGGAAGGAGGAGCAGGAGTGAGCACGTACGTCTACGGCATCACGGCCGTCTCGCACCCCTCCGTCCCGGAGGGACTGACCGGCGTCGGTGATCCCCCGGGCCCGGTGCGCGTGCTGAAGCAGGGCGGGCTGGCCGCCGTGGTCAGCGACGCGCCCGAGGGGCTGCGTCCCAAGCGCAGGGAACTCCTCGCCCATCAGAACGTGCTGAGCGAGGTGGGCGGGTCGGGCTGTGTCCTGCCCATGCGCTTCGGGAGCGTGGCCCCGGACGACGACGCGGTCACCGCGGTGCTCGCCGAGCGCGCGGAGCACTACGAGGAGCGCCTCGGGGCCCTCGACGGCCGGGTGGAGTACAACATCAAGGCCAATCACGTGGAGGAGGCCGTCCTGCACCACGTGATGGCCGGGAACCCGGAGATCCGCGCCCTGGCCGAGTCCAACCGCCGGCAGGGCGGCGGAAGCTACGAGGACAAGATCCGGCTCGGCGAGATGGTCGCCGCCGCGGTCAAGGACAAGGAGGCCGACGACGCCGCCGCGCTGGAGCGCGCGCTGGAGCCGGCCGCCGACGCCGTGAGCACGGGCCCCGAGTCCACCGGCTGGCTGGCCAACGTGTCGTTCCTGGTGAACCGGGAGTCGGCCGAGGAGTTCCTGGCCGCCGTGGAACGGGTCCGCGCGGACATGCCGCACCTGGAGGTGCGGGTGAACGGACCGCTGCCGCCGTACAGCTTCGTCGAGCCCGGCCCGGCCGAGCCCGCGGGGACCGCGGCCGGCGGAACGGACGTCGGAACGGAGTGAGGACGTGGGTCTGATCTCGGAGGTCCTGCTGCTGCCGTTCGCCCCGGTGCGCGGCAGCGCCTGGGCCATCAGACAGGTGTTGAACGAGGCCGAGCGGATCTACTACGACCCCGCCACGGTCCGAGCCGAACTGGCCCGTCTGGAGGAGCGGCTGGAGGCCGGAGAGATCACCGAGGAGGAGTTCGACCGGCAGGAGGACGAGCTTCTGGACCGGCTGGAGACGGCAACGCGCGCGAGCGCGGGATTGGGCAACGGTACGGCACCATGAACCGAGTCGGGATGGGCCTCGCGGTGGGGGCCGGATATCTGCTGGGACGCACGAAGAAGCTGAAACTCGCGGTGGCCGTCGGCACCATGGTGGCCGGCAAGAAGATGAACCTGACGCCGAAGGGCATCGCGGAACTGGTCGGCTCGCAGCTGCAGAACAACCCCCAGTTCAAGGAGATCGGGGACCAGCTGCGCACCGACCTGCGGGGCGTCGGCAAGGCGGCCTCGGGCGCGCTGGTCGAGCGGCAGATCGACGCGCTCGCCGACCGTCTGCACGGCCGCACGGCACAGGTCCGCGACCAGCTCTCCGGCGCCGCGTCGAAGGCGCCCGGCGTGGGGCCGGACGACTCCCGCGACTCCGGGGCCTCGGAGGACCCGGAGCCGCGGGAGGAGTACGACGATCACGACGACGAGCCCGAAGAGCGCGACGCGTCCGAAGAGCGCGACCGGCGCGACGAGGACGAGGGGCGCGACGAGGGCGACGAGCGGCGGGAACGGGCGGCGAGGAAGGCCCCGGCCCCGGCACGCAAGGCGGCCAAGAAGGCGCCCGCGAAGAAGACCGCGGCCAGGACCGCGGCGAAGAAGACGGCCGCCAAGCGGGCCCAGCCCGCTCGCAAGGCGGCCGGCAAGAAGACCGCCGGGGCCAGGAACGCGGCCCGCGGGGCCTCCGGTGACCGGCAGTCGAAGGGCGGTGGTGAGCGATGAGCGACACCCTCGGGTCCGCGGCCTCCACGGCCGGCAAGGCCGCCAGGAAGAACCCGCTGGCGGACGTGGCGCAGAGCGAGGCGGCCGACCGCCTGAAGGCGGAGGTGCAGGACTACCTCGCCGCACAGGTCACACGGCTGCTGACCGGCGTCGGCACCAAGCTCGGCGAGACCACGGGCAAGCTCAACGACATCGCCGAGGGCAACAGCCCCGGATTCGCCAAGCTCGCCCTCGACGGCGGACGCAAGCTGGCCGAGGGCAAGAGCCCGATGCGCGCCGCCTTCGAGGTGGGCGCGGGCAAGGTCAAGGACAACGTGGCCGGCGCCTTCAAGGACCTCGTCGGCGGCAAGGGCCGGAAGAAGGGCGGCGGCGGTCAGAAGCCGACGGTCATCATCGAGTACGTCGACGTCGGGGTGCCCCTGCGCACGGCCTACGACCAGTGGACCCAGTACCAGGACTTCAGCACCTTCGCCAAGGGCGTCAAGAGCGCGAACCGCGCCGACGACACGTCCTCCGACTGGCAGCTGAAGGTCTTCTGGTCCAACCGCAGCTGGAAGGCGAAGACCACCGAGCAGGTCCCCGACGACCGGATCTCCTGGACGTCGGAGGGCGCCAAGGGCACCACCAAGGGCGTCGTCAGCTTCCATAAGCTCGCCGACAGCCTGACCCGGGTGATCCTGGTCATCGAGTACTACCCCAAGGGATTCTTCGAGAAGACCGGCAACCTCTGGCGCGCCCAGGGCCGCCGGGCCCGGCTCGACCTCAAGAACTACGTCCGGCACATCACCCTCAAGGGCGAGGCCGAGGACGGCTGGCGCGGCGAGATCCGCGACGGCGAGGTGGTCCGGAGCCACGAGGACGCCCTCGCGCAGGAGCAGGAGGAAGAGCACTCCGAGGCGGAGGAGCGGCCCGACGACGAGGAGCGGCCCGACGACGAGGAGCGGGCCGAGGACGAGGAGGGCCCCGAGGGCGAGTACGAGGAGGAGCCGCCCCAGGACGAGGACGACGAGGAGGACCCCGAGGCCGAGTACGAGGACGAGCCCGAGGCAGAGGACGAGCCCGAGGACGAGTACGACGAGGAGCCCGAGCCCGAGGGCGGCTACGAGGAGGAGGATGACGAGGAGGCCGCCGACGCCGACGCCGATGACGAGTACGCGCCCCGTGACGACTACGAGGACGCCGATCGCGGGAGCCGTCGATGACCACCCCCGGCCGGCTGCCCGATCCCTACGGCCAGGGACAGAGCGCCAACCTCGCCGACATCCTGGAGCGCGTGCTCGACAAGGGAGTGGTGATCGCGGGTGACATCCGGATCAACCTCCTCGACATCGAGCTGCTCACGATCAAGCTGCGCCTCGTCGTCGCTTCCGTCGACAAGGCCAAGGAGATGGGCATCGACTGGTGGGAGAGCGACCCCGCGCTCTCGTCGCGCGCCCGGCACGACGAGCTGACCCGGGAGAACGCCGCACTGCGCGAACGACTGCGCGAACTGGACCCGGGCCGCGTCCCGAGGGAGGCACCGTGACCGGACTGCGGTACGTCTACGCCGTCTGCCGGCCCTTCGGCGCGGCCCTCCAGTCCCAGCTGACCGGAGTGGCGGGCGACCCGCCCAGGCTGCTGCCCCACGGCGGCCTGGTCGCCGTCGTCAGTCACGTCCCGGAGGCCGACTTCAGCGAGGAGGCGCTGCGCGCGCACCTGGAGGACCTGGACTGGCTCGCCGGGACCGCCCGCGCCCACCAGCAGGTCATCGACGCGCTCACGGTCGTCACCACCCCGCTGCCGCTCCGGCTGGCCACCGTCTTCCGGGACGACAGCGGGGTGCGCACGATGATGGAGGAACGGGAGGAGTCCTTCCGGCGCATCCTCGACCGCCTCGAAGGGCGCGTGGAATGGGGCGTCAAGATGTACGTCGAGTCGGGCGCCGACCAGGCCGCCGGCCGGGCGGAGCCCGCCCCGAAGCCCGCCACGGGCCGGGACTACCTGCGGCAGCGGCGCCGGCAGACGCGGGCGAGCGACGACCTGTGGAGCAGGGCCGAGGAGTTCGCGAACCGCCTGCACGAGACCCTCTCCCGCCGGGCCGACGACGCACGGCTGCACCCGCCGCAGAATCCCGGCCTCTCCGGTGCCGCCGGACGGAACGTCCTCAACGCCGCCTATTTGGTGCGGCGCGACGTCTCCGAGGAATTCGTGGAAATGGTGGACCGGACGAAGGACGACGCCCCCGGAATTCGGGTGGAACTCACCGGACCGTGGGCCGCCTATTCGTTCGCCGGCGAGGAAGGAACGGGGGAGGGAGCATGACCGTCGTCGAACGCCGTGAGATCGCCCTGGTGGACCTGCTCGACCGGCTGCTGGCCGGCGGCGTCGTCATCACCGGCGACGTCACGCTGCGCATCGCCGACGTCGATCTGGTCCGCATCGACCTCAACGCGCTGATCAGCTCGGTCAACCGCAACGTCCCGTCCCCGTTCGGAGACTGATCGACGTGAGCGAACCCCGCAAGCACCTCGACCTGGAGCCCGACACCGTCGAGCGCGATCTGATCAAGCTGGTGCTGACCGTGGTGGAGCTGCTGCGCCAGCTCATGGAGCGCCAGGCGCTGCGCCGCGTCGACGAGGGCGACCTGAGCGAGGAGCAGGAGGAGCGGATCGGGCTCACCCTGATGCTCCTGGACGACCGCATGACCGAACTGCGCGACCGCTACGGACTGCGGCCCGAGGACCTCAACCTGGACCTCGGGCCGCTGGGTCCGCTGCTGCCCCGGGAGTGAACCTCCCGGAGCCGGAAAGGCCGCTGCCCCGGGAGTCCGACTCCCGGGGCAGCGGCCTTGTCACACCTCGTTCACCACCTGTACCAGCGGCCCCTTCCGCCGCCGGCCGTCGTCCCACGGGCGAGGAAGCCCACCAGCCACAGGACCAGGACTGCCAAGGCAATCCACCAGAGAATCTTCACGGCGAATCCGGCGCCGAAAAGAACGATTGCGAGAAGCAGTACGAGCAGAAGCGGAACCATAACGTTGAACCTCCTGCCGTACTGGTTTCCCGTTATTCACCGTTCAGGCACGGGACGGGATTCCTTTCGGCACAGGATTTCTCCGTGCAGCACACTGAACCAGCCGTCCGGCCGCGCACCCCATTCCCGCCAGGCGGCCGAGACGGTCCGCAGTCCCTCCGCCGTCGCGTGGCCGCCCTCGGTGGCCAGTCGCGCGTACGCCGACGCCACGGTGCGGTCGGCCCACAGGCCGCTCCACCACTCCCGCTCCTCGGGGGTGGCGAAGGTCCAGGTGGCGGAGGTCGCCGTGATGTCCGTGAACCCGGCCTCCAGCGCCCAGGACCTCAGCCGCCGTCCGGCGTCCGGCTCGCCGCCGTTGGCACGGGCCACCCGTCGGTACAGGTCCAGCCAGCCGTCCATGCCCGGGGAGGCGGGGTACCAGGTCATCGCGCCGTAGTCGGAGTCGCGGACGGCGACGATCCCGCCCGGCTTCGCCACCCTGCGCATCTCGCGCAGGGCCTGGACCGGGTCGCCCACGTGCTGGAGCACCTGGTGGGCGTGGACCACGCAGAAGGTGTCGTCCGGGTAGTCCAGCGCGTGCGCGTCCGCGACCGCGAAGTCGGTGTTGCCGAGCCCGCGTGCGGCGGCCGTGGCCCGTGCCCGCTCCACGATCTCCGGGGCCCGGTCCACGCCGGTGACGTGCCCGTCCGGGACCAGTTCGGCCAGGTCGGCGGTGATGGTGCCGGGCCCGCAGCCGATGTCCAGGATCTTCATGTGGGGCTTGAGCGACCCGAGCAGGTACGCCGCGCTGTTGGCGGCGGTGCGCCAGGTGTGCGAGCGCAGCACCGACTCGTGGTGCCCGTGCGTGTAGACGGCGGTCTCCTGCGGCTTCGGCATGCTGGGCCCCTCTTCCGGCTCTCCCGAACGGTGGGGTCACCGTACGCCCGTATGCCGGATGATGAGATGCGCGTATCGCATAATGGACTGACGGGGTGTCAGGGGCCGGTCGGGCGCGCCGTCGGACGACTCGGCGTCAGCGCAGGAACCCGTCGCCGGGCAGCGGGCGGTACACCGTGAGCGCCTCGGGCAGCTTCTCCAGCGTCAGGTCACCCTCGGTCTCGGTGAGTTCGCCGTCGTACGCCATCAGCGTGCCGGGCGCGACGCCGGACAGCCTCAGCCGGGAGACCTGCACCGCGGCGTGGGCGGGGGAGCGCGTCAGCGGTCCGGCGAGCGCCGCGGACAGCAGCCGCAGGGCGGGCCGTCGACCGCCGTGCACCACCCGCACGTCCAGTTGCCCGTCCGCCAGGTCGAGGCGGCGCCCGGAGGCGATGCCCCTGCGGTGGTAGGTGCCGTTGCCCGCGAAGAGCATCCACAGCGGCCGTCGGCGGCCCCGCACCTCCGCCTCCAGCGGATGCCGGTCGGCGCGCAGCACCCGCACCGCCGCGAGCACCCCGGCGGGCCAGCCGCCGATCCGCGGCGACCAGCGCTCCCGCTCGTTGACCAGCTCGGGGTACACACCCAGGCTGAAGGTGTTCAGGAAGATCCCGCGCCGCCCGCCGGAGGCGAACCGGCCCACGTCCACCCGTACGCCCTCACCGCCCTCCAGGGCCCGGCACAGGTCCCGGGCGTCCTCGACGCCGAGGTCGTAGGCGAAGTGGTTGAGCGTGCCGCCGGGCAGCACGGCCAGCGGCAGCCCGTGGCGCAGGGCGACCTCGGCGGCGGCGTTGACGGTGCCGTCGCCGCCGCACACGCCGAGCACCCGGGCGTGGTCCGCGGCCCGCTCCAGCTCCGCCCGGACGTCCTTCGGGTCGCACTCGACGACCTCCGCGTCGGGCAGCGCGTCGCACAGCGCCCGTACCCGGTCCGAGGTGCCGGAGGCGACGTTGGCGATCATCACCAGTCCTTCGCCCCGGGGCAGCGCCGGCACCTCGGCGCGCGGCCGGGCCGGCGGCATGTGCTGGGCGCGCGTGGGCACCATGCCCCGTACGGCGAACGCGGCGCCCACCCCGAGCGCCGCACCCGCCGCCACGTCGCTCGGGAAGTGGACGCCGGTGTACACGCGGGAGAGGGCGACCGCGGCGGCCACCGGGGCCACCGCCGCACCCCACGCCGGCGACTCCAGCGCGACGCCGGTCGCGAAGGCGGCGGCCGACGCGGCGTGCCCCGACGGGAAGGACGTGGTGATCGGCTGCCGCTTCAGCTGCCGGACCAGGGGTACCGGGTCCAGCACGGGACGCGCACGGCGGACCGAGCGCTTGCCCAGGGTGTTGATGGTCAGCGAGGCCAGTCCCAGCGAGGCCAGGCCGCGGGCGGCGGCCCGGCGGGCCCGGGGGGTGCGGGACGCGGCCAGGGCGGCGGCCGCCCCGAACCAGAGCACGCCGTGGTTGGCGCTGCGGCTCAGCCGGGGCAGCAGGGGGTCGGCGCCGGGCCAGGTGCGGGCGGCGACGGCCTCGAACGCCCGCTGGTCCAGTCTCAGGAAACCGTTGCGGACCGGGTGCGGGCCGGGCGTCGGGGTGGTGAGGTCTACGTCGGGGCTCATGCCCACCGCCTACCCTCCCGACGGCGTTTCCTGCGAGTGGCGCTTCCCACGCCCGGCCCGGGCAAAAGAGTTTGCCCCGGGCGCGCCCGGGACCGGAGAATCCGGTCCCATGGGTCATCTCGAAGCCGCGCACCTGGAGTACTACCTCCCCGACGGGAGGGCCCTGCTGGGCGACGTCTCCTTCCGGGTGGGCGAGGGGGCGGTCGTCGCCCTCGTCGGACCCAACGGGGCGGGCAAGACCACCCTGCTCCGCCTGCTCGCCGGGGAGCTGAAGCCGCACGGCGGCACCGTCACCGTCGGCGGCGGCCTCGGGGTGATGCGGCAGTTCGTGGGCTCCGTCCGGGACGAGACGACCGTGCGCGACCTGCTGGTCTCCGTGGCCCCGCCCCGCATCCGCGAGGCCGCCCGCGCCGTCGACGCCGCCGAGCACGCGATCATGACGGTCGACGACGAGGCCGCCCAGATGCGCTACGCGCAGGCCCTCGCCGACTGGGCCGAGGCACAGGGCTACGAGGCCGAGACCCTGTGGGACATCTGCACCACGGCCGCACTGGGCGTGCCCTACGAGAAGGCCCAGTGGCGACAGGTGAGCACCCTGTCCGGCGGCGAGCAGAAGCGGCTGGTGCTGGAGGCCCTGCTGCGCGGCACCGACGAGGTGCTGCTGCTCGACGAGCCGGACAACTACCTCGACGTGCCCGGCAAGCGCTGGCTGGAGGAACGGCTGGCGGAGACCCGCAAGACGGTGCTCTTCGTCTCCCACGACCGGGAACTCCTCGCCCGGGCGGCTCAGAAGATCGTCTCCGTCGAGCCGGGCCCCGCGGGCGCCGACGCCTGGATGCACGGCGGCGGCTTCGCCACCTTCCACGAGGCCCGGCGCGAGCGCTTCGCCCGCTTCGAGGAACTGCGCCGCCGCTGGGACGAGAAGCACGCGCAGCTCAAGAAGCTGGTGCTGACGCTCCGGCAGGCCGCCGCCGTCAGCCACGAGATGGCCTCCCGCTACGCCGCCGCCCAGACCCGGCTGCGCAAGTTCGAGGAGGCCGGCCCGCCGCCCGAGCCGCCGCGCGAGCAGGACATCCGGATGCGCCTGAAGGGCGGCCGTACCGGAGTGCGCGCCGTCACCTGCGAGCGGCTGGAGCTGACCGGCCTGATGAAACCCTTCGACCTGGAGGTCTTCTACGGCGAACGGGTCGCCGTCCTCGGCTCCAACGGCTCCGGCAAGTCGCACTTCCTGCGGCTGCTGGCCGGCGACGACGTGGCCCACACCGGACGCTGGAAGCTCGGCGCGCGCGTGGTGCCCGGACACTTCGCGCAGACCCACGCCCACCCCGAGCTGCTGGGCCGCACCCTGCTGGACATCCTGTGGACCGAACACTCCCAGGACCGCGGCGCCGCCATGTCCAGGCTGCGCCGCTACGAGCTGACCCAGCAGGCCGAGCAGACCTTCGACCGCCTCTCCGGCGGCCAGCAGGCCCGCTTCCAGATCCTCCTGCTGGAACTGGAGGGCGTTACCGCCCTGCTGCTCGACGAGCCGACGGACAACCTCGACCTGGAATCGGCCGAAGCCCTCCAGGAGGGCCTGGAGGGCTTCGAGGGCACGGTCCTCGCGGTCACCCACGACCGCTGGTTCGCCCGCTCCTTCGACCGGTACCTCGTCTTCGGCAGCGACGGACACGTCCGCGAGACGCCGGAGCCGGTCTGGGACGAACGGCGGGTCGAACGGGCCCGCTGACGCCCGCGGGGATCACTTCCAGCGCAGCAGCGCGCCCAGACCGCCCACCGGCGCGTCCCGGTCCGACCTGGACGGCAGCGCCGAGGTCACCGAGACCGCCGGGGCGCCGGTCATCACCGCGGAGCGGAGCAGGGCGTCGTCGGCCCGGGCCGACCAGGAGTTCTGCTCGCCGAGCGTCTTCAGCTCGGTGCGCCGCACCGCGAGCTGGTCGGCGTCCTCACCGACCCACACCTCGCGGTGGGTGTCGGGGGCGTCCGGGATGACCAGCAGCTCGTCGATGCGGTGCTCCCGGGCGGCCTCGACCAGCGCGGGCACGCCCTCCGCCGCCCCGGCCCGGCCCTCACCGTCCGGGGTGCGGGCGGCCAGGAAGCGGTCCAGGTCCTCCCGGGCGCGCGAGCGCACGTGGTCCGCGCGCAGCCGCTCCACCTCGTCGTCCAGCAGCCTGCTGCCGGCGCCGCGCGAAGCCTCGGCGATCCGGTCCTGCAGCCGCTTCGGCAGCCGCTCGTGCACCGACCGCCGCTCCCGGTCGTCGCCCACCAGGATCAGCAGGTCCGCGCCCGTCTCCTCCTGGCACACGGCGAGCGCGTCCGCGATCTCGGCCGCGTTGTGCTCCCAGGTGTTCTCCACCCGCAGCTGGAAGTGGCGCTCCGACCAGTCGACGCTGCTGGTGCGGTGCACCGGCCACTGCCGGCCCGTGACGCCGCCCGCGTCCGAGCTGCCCAGCGCGCTGCGCAGCTCGAAGTCCGCGCCCTTGCGGTCGATGTACGCCACCACGCACACCGGGTCCTCGCCGGCCAGGTCCAGCAGCGGCGTGACGTGCGGCAGCGGCGCCCAGTCCGCGGTGGTCCCGCCGTACGGGGGCCGGGCCAGGCGCGGATCGAGCACCACCCGCCCGCCGCACGCGAACAGCGCGCGGCCGTGCGGGTCGGTGGCGTGGCGCAACTCCTCCACCGCCTCCCGCACGGCCCGGCAGGTGGCGTCGTCCGCGCCCTGCTCCGCCAGCTCCCGGGCCACGGCGGCGGCCGTCAGCTCACGCTCGTGAGGGGTGTCCTCGGTGTGCCGGGACAGATCCACGTACACGGAGGCCCAGGGGCCCTGATGTTCGTAGAGGGGGTGCAGAAACGCGAGATCCATGGTGGCTCCCTCCCGGGTGCCGCTCGGGGGTGGTAGTGCTCGGGGGCGGGTACCCGGCCCGCATGAACGAACACGACACGCGGGACGGCACCATGACCGGAGTGGACCCGGGTCGCCTGGACGACCAGCAGTTGATGAAGGAGCTGGAGACCATCCACCGCACGCGTCACGACACCCTGCTCTACGGGTCGAACGACGCGCTGCGGGCCCACAACGAGCGCATGGCGCAGCTGGAGGGAGAGTGGCTGCGCCGCAATCCACGGCGCCCGGTGGCGGCGGGCCGCACCCGTGAGGGCGCCCGGGGGCGGGGCTGCGGGGAGTCGGCGACCCCCGGCGCCTGAGCCCGCCGGGGCGCGCCGTGGCCGGCGCCCCGCCGGCCACCCCTACGCCTCAC
>MUMD01000418.1 GCA_002155895.1 Streptomyces rochei | reverse complement strand
CCCGCCCCCTCCCGAGGGGGCCCCACGACTCCGTCCGGCGGCGCGAACGACCTGTCGCGCCCAGCCTCGCGCTGTCGGACGGACACCACGTGAAGAACCTTCACCGGCTGAGAGGCGCCGGATGCGGACGGTCCCGCATCCGGCGCCTCTCGGCGTGCACGGGGTGCGGATCGCCGGCCCGCGCAGCAGCCTGGAGACATGACAACGGCACACCCACCCGAGCATCCGCGCATCGTCGTCCACGCCCCCGCCCTGGACGGCTCCCGCCGGGTCACCTCGGGCGACGAGACCCTCGGCGTCGCCTCCCACGTCGACGACGTCGCCGAGCTGCTGCGGCTGGCCGACCTGTACGTGACCGACGTCGAGGGCAGCGACCTGGTCGAGTGGCAGGGCGGCGGCCCGGACGACTGGCCGGGGCTGCACGAGCACCACGAGGGCTGAGAGCGGGCGTAGGAGCAGCGGGCGTAGGAGCCCCCGCCGGCGGGCACATCCCCTGACACACACGGGGGGGGTGAGGCGGTGGACGGCGCCACGGAGATCGGCTGGGAGCCGCACGAGATCGCGCTGCTGAACGGCGGGCCGCGAGGCGCGGTCACGGTGGCGGTGGTCGCCCTGCATCTGAAGGGTGCCCTGGAGACCGGCCCGCGCAGAACGCTGTGCGCGACGGGGCCGGAGCCGGAGGGACTGGGCCCGTTCGAGGGGACCGTCCTGGACTGCCTGCGCGAGCCCCTCACCGCCCGGGAGCTGGTCCGCCACTCGGACGTGCGCCTGGCGGTGGCCCTCGCGCGCATCCCGCTCGCGGACGAGGGGTTGCTGCGCTACCCCCGGCTGGGGCCGACCCGCGGCGCCCGCCGGCGGGTGGAGTTCTGGCGGGAACGGCACCCGTTGCCGACGGTCAGGCACGGACTGTCGGACGAGGACACGCTGCTGGCGGTCGCCCTGCACGGCGACGCGGCCCTGCGCATGCTCCTGCCGCGCTTCGCGCTGCGCGCCGGGCTGACGGCCCCGGGCGCCCCGGCCGACCGGGGCCGCTTCTCACCGGTCCGCGGCCGTTTCCTGCGGTGGCGCGACGAGTACGAGGACTCGGTCTCCGGCGACTGGGGCGCGGGGCACGGGGGCCACTCGGGCGGCTGCGGTT
>MUMD01000417.1 GCA_002155895.1 Streptomyces rochei | reverse complement strand
GCGGGAGGTGCGCAGGCCCAGGTCCTCGACGGAGACGACGACGCCGAAGCGCTCGGAGAACAGCTCGGAGAGGATGCGCGGGATCGGCTCGCGCGGATTCTCGCCGTCGAGCCAGCGGCGCACGCGCGAGGTGTCCGTGGAGATGTGGTTGGCTCCGAGCTGGCGGGCCCGGCGGTTGACCTGACGGGCCAGCTCGCCCTTGGACCAGCCGCTGCGGGCGAACCAGGAGGTGAGCAGCTCGTTGGGGCGCTTGTCGGCGTGCGAAGCGCTTCCCGCGTCCGTACCGCTTCCGCCGTTGCCGCTCACTGGAACGCCCCCATCCCTGGAACCACCTGTCGCCGAGTGCGCCAAGCCCTATCAGAATGCCGGTGGGCGGGGCCTTCCGTCCGGCGGTTGCCGGCCTTCGAACGGAAAGCCGAGTTGCCTCCGGCATACCCACGAGTGCATGTGCCCCACGGCTTCATGCACACA
This sequence comes from Streptomyces rochei, assembly GCA_002155895.1. GTDB lineage: Bacteria > Actinomycetota > Actinomycetes > Streptomycetales > Streptomycetaceae > Streptomyces > Streptomyces rochei. The sequence continues at coordinate 22,377 of MUMD01000417.1, read as the reverse complement.
AAGTAATCCTACGATCACCCGTCCAGCCATGGCGATTGCAGAATCGCCACCATTCGCCACCCCTTCGAATGAACTCACGGTGGCCCGCACGCGATTCACTTGACATAGGCCAACCGGGAGTCGGTGCAACGGTGCACTCCGGGGCGCGCGCCTGCCCGCACGCGACCCGGAGCGCAACAGGACGCTGTCTGAACCGCGCCACACTGGGGAGTTGGAAGCAGAGAGTCACGTTTCGCGTCCGCTGCGTAACCGCGTCGGGTCGGACCCGTTGGAGGGGGCATGGGCTTCACGATCGGCATCGGCGGCACTCGGGGCATGCGCGACCTCCGGTCCGCCACACGCCGCCGCGTTCGCGCCTCGGAGTGCACCGCGGTAGCCGAGTTCACGGGACTGTGGGGCTGGGACGTGGTGCCGGGGGCCCGTGCCGCCGGGGGCGCGTGCTCGTGCGGGCGGCGCGACTGCCCGGCGCCGGGCGCCCATCCCCTCGACTTCGCTCCCGAGGTGCCCGCGGGGGCGACCCTGGACGAGGCGAGCGAGGCCTGGGCCCAGTTCCCGGGCGCCGCGCTGATGCTGCCGGTCGGACGGCGGTTCGACGTCATCGAGGTGGCCGAGCCCGCCGGGGTGCGGGCGCTGGCCCGGCTGGAGCGCATGGGCCTGCCGCTGGGGCCGGTCACGGCGACCCCGCAGGGCCGCGCCCACTTCTTCGTCGCACCCGGCGCCGCCGCCGAGCTGCCCGGGCTGCTCTACCGCATGGGCTGGGACGACCCCTCCGCCCTCGACCTGCGCGGCCTCGGCCCCGGCACGTACGTCACGGCGCCGCCCTCCGACCGGGGCGGACGGGGCCCGGTGCGCTGGCTGCGCCCGCCGGCCCTCGACTCGGCGACGAAGCCCCCGTCGGCCCGCCTGCTGCTGGGGACCCTGGCGTACGTGGCGCACCGCTCGCGGGCGTAGGGCCGCCGGCACTCACCGACACATACCCGCGTACGGCGAAGCGCCCGCCCCCGCCGGTGTCCGACGGGGGCGGGCGCTCCTGCTCGTCACGCCGCGGGCGGGTCACTCTCCGATGAGGGCGTCCACGAAGGCCGCGGGCTCGAACGGCGCGAGGTCGTCCGCGCCCTCGCCGAGCCCGATCAGCTTGACCGGCACGCCCAGCTCGCGCTGCACGGCGACCACGATGCCGCCCTTGGCCGTGCCGTCCAGCTTGGTCAGCACGATGCCGGTGATGTCGACGACCTCGGCGAAGACCCGGGCCTGGATGAGACCGTTCTGACCGGTGGTGGCGTCGAGCACGAGCAGCACCTCGTCCAGCGGCGCGTGCTTCTCCACGACCCGCTTGACCTTGCCCAGCTCGTCCATGAGGCCGGTCTTGGTGTGCAGGCGGCCGGCGGTGTCGATGAGCACGACGTCCGACCCCAGCTCCTTGCCCTCCTTGACGGCGTCGAAGGCGACGGAGGCCGGGTCGCCGCCCTCCGGGCCGCGCACGGTGTGGGCGCCCACCCGCTCGCCCCAGGTCTGGAGCTGGTCGGCGGCGGCGGCACGGAAGGTGTCGGCGGCGCCGAGCACGACGCTGCGTCCGTCGGCGACCAGGACCCGGGCGAGCTTGCCGGTGGTGGTGGTCTTGCCGGTGCCGTTGACCCCGACGACCATGACGATGCCGGGCTTGCCGTTCGGCGGCTCGGTCTTGACCTCGCGGTCCATGTCGGGGCCGACCAGGGTGATCAGCTCCTCGCGCAGCAGGCCGCGCAGCTCTTCGGGGGTGCGGGTGCCGAGCACCTTCACCCGCTCGCGCAGCCGCTCGACCAGCTCCTGGGTGGGCTGCACGCCGACGTCGGCGGTGAGCAGGGTGTCCTCGATCTCCTCCCAGGTGTCGTCGTCGAGGTGCTCCCGCGAGAGCAGGGTGAGCAGGCCCTTGCCCAGGGCGTTCTGCGAGCGGGAGAGGCGGGCACGGAGCCGGACCAGTCGGCCGGCGGTGGGCTCGGGAACCTCGATCTGCGGGATCTCGAGCTCTTCGACGACGGGCGGCTCCTCGACGGTGGCGGTGCCGCCGTCCGGGAGGTCGACCTCCTCTATCGTCCGGCGCGGTTCGTCGCGCGGCGTCTCGGCCTCTTCGCCGACGTGCGGCTCGGCCGGAGGGGCGGTGATGTCGGGGGCGGCGGGAGGCGGCGGAGGCAGCTGCTTCTTGCGGCGGCTGCCCACGATCAGCCCGCCGAGCGCGCCGATCACGACCACGGCGATGACTACAGCAAGGATGACGATTTCCATAACGCGTCCAGTATCAGCCATGGACCCCTCGGGGCCGCCTTTTGTGGCTTCCACCAAAGGACAAAGGGCACTGGAAGGCAGGAGTCGGATCAAAGTACGATGGTAGAGGCCACGTCAACGCGCGTAGAGTCCCGACCGCCCCCTCTTCTCACACGATCGAGGCACGGACCCCCCACATGAGCAAGACCGCCGAGACCGAAGGCGCCCTGGAAACCCGCGGCATCGAGCAGGTGCCCGACCACGAGCGCACCGCACGGACCCGCGAGCTTTTCCCGACCTGGGTCGGGGCCAACATCAGCGTGCTGCTGCTCACGATGGGCGCGAGCCTCGTCGTGGCGTACCGGCTCAACTTCTGGCAGGCCCTGGTCGTCGCGGCCGCCGCGCCGGTCGTGTCGTACGGCCTGGTGGGCCTGATCGGTATCGCCGGCAAGCGCGGGGGCGCGCCCGGCATGGCGCTGTCCCGCGCGGTGTTCGGCCAGCGGGGCAACCTGCTGCCGGGTTCGCTGATCTGGATCGCCCGCTGGGGCTGGGAGACGATCAACGCGGTGACCGGCGCGTACGCCGTGCTCACCGTGCTGGACATCGTGTTCGGCATCAAGGCCAACAGCGTGCTGGACATGGTGACGCTGCTCGCCTTCGTGGTGGCGACGTTCGCGATCTCCGGGCTGGGCATCAACGCCGTGCAGAAGTGCAACAAGTACGCGACGTACCTGTTCGGCGCCTTCTCGGTGCTGGTGCTGGGGTACCTGATCGTCGACACCGACTGGTCCGCCGTCTTCGACCGGTCCGCCGGTTCGGTGGCCGCGATGATCACGGGGGTCGGCCTGATCGCCGCCGGCGGTGTGAGCTGGATCCCGTCCGCGCCCGACTTCACCCGGTACCTGCCGCGTACCGCCTCCTCCAAGGGGATCGTCGGCGTGACCGTGGGCGGCGCCGGCATCGTCGTCCTGCCCATGGTCCTGATGGGCATGATCATGGCCGTCTCCACGCCGGACCTGGCCTCGGCCGCCGACCCGGTCTCCTTCCTCGGCGAGATCCTGCCCACCTGGATCGCGGTGCCGTACCTGCTGATCGCGCTGATCGGCATGCTGCTGATCAACTCGATGTCGATGTACTCGGCCGGTTTCACCGCCCAGACCCTGGGCTTCAAGATCCCGCGCCACTGGGCGGTCTCGGTCAACGCCGTCATCTCGCTGGTCTTCGGCGGCGTGCTGATGCTTGTGGCGACCAGCTTCATGGGCTCCTTCATCGCCTTCCTGTCCCTGCTGGCCGTCGCCTTCTCCGCCTGGGTCGGCGTCTTCGGCGCGGACATGCTGCGCGGGCGGGAGTACGACGGTGAGGCGATGGCGGACACCTCGCGCACCAGTGCCTACTGGTACCGGGGCGGCTTCTCCCCCGCCGCCGTCGCCGCCTGGGCGGTGGGCCTGGCCGCGGGCCTGATGTTCACCACCTCGGACTGGTTCACCGGCCCGCTCGCCGCGAACAACTTCGTCGGGGAGTACGGGCTGGGCTGGGTGGCCACGGTCGTGATCTCCGGCGCGCTGTACGCGGTGCTGCCGAAGCCGGCGCTGGTCGTCCCGGCGGCGCAGGCCGCGCGGGCGGCCGAGCGGGAGCCCGCGACCGTCTGAGCCGTCCCCGACGCCCGTCCGGCCCACGTACCCCGCCGTTCCCTCACGTCCCCTCTCGCCGCCCGGCGCGGGGGGACGTTCACTTCCCACCGGGCGCGCACGACGGTCCGCGGGCGGTCGGCTCGTCGTACGGGGATGCGCCGTGTCGGACGGAGGGCGGGCGGGAGCCGCGCCGTACCGCGGGACGGCGGAACCCGCGTGCCGCAGGGGTCGGCGCGGGGCGTCGGCGGACGTCCCCCGCCCGCTGCCCGGTGCCCGCAGCCGCCGGATGCCGTTCGCCGGGCGTGAGCGGCCCACCGCGCCGTCGCATGGGCGGGGGCGGCCCATCCCACGCCGCCGGCCTCGCCGACGCGGGCGTCTCGGCCGGGGGCGGCCACGCGGATCGGCGCCCGCGAGCCACGGGCCTGCGCGCGCCACCAGCGGGCGCGTGCCACGGCGGGCGCGAGACGCCCGCTGAATCCCCCGTACCCGTCGCGGGCGAGGGGTGACGGGTGGCCGCCGTCCGAGCGCCCGGACACACCGCCGCCCCGCCCGGAGGTTCCGGACGGGGCGGCGGACGGTACGAGGAGAGGGGCAGCGGGGATGTGGCCCTTCTCCCCGAGTTCGGGGGGGGCCGGTCAGCCCATCTCCTCCAGGGCCTTGCCCTTCGTCTCCTTCACGAACTTCAGGACGAACGGGATGGAGAGCGCGGCGAAGATCGTGTAGATCACGTACGTGCCGGAGAGGTTCCAGTCGGCCAGCGACGGGAAGCTCGCGGTGATGGCCCAGTTGGCGATCCACTGCGCGGAGGCGGCCACGCCCAGCGCGGCGGCGCGGAGCCGGTTGGGGAACATCTCGCCGAGGAAGACCCAGACGACCACACCCCAGGACAGGGCGAAGAAGAGCACGAACAGGTGGGCGGCGATCAGGGCGACCCAGCCTTGGGTGGCCGGGAGCTTGCCGTCGACCAGGTCGAAGGAGAACGCCCATGCTTCCAGCGCGAGGCCGATGACCATACCGACCGAGCCGATCAGGGCCAGCGGCTTGCGTCCGACGCGGTCCACGAAGATCATCGCGATCACGGTGCCGACGATGTTGATGATCGACGTCGTGAACGAGTAGAAGAAGGAGTCCGTCGGGTCGACGCCGACCGACTGCCACAGCGTCGAGGAGTAGTAGAACGCGACGTTGATGCCGACGAACTGCTGGAAGACCGACAGGCCGATACCGATCCAGACGATCGGCTTGAAGAAGAAGCTGCCGCCGAGCAGCTCCTTGAAGCTGGCCTTCTCCTCACGGTGCATCGCGTGCTCGATCTCGGCGAGGCGCGCGTCGAGGTCGACTTCCTTGCCCTCGACCTCTTCGAGGATCTGCTTGGCCTTCTCGTGCTTGCCCACCGAGATCAGGAAGCGGGGGGACTCCGGGATGGCGAAGGACAGCAGCCCGTACAGGACGGCCGGGACGACCATGACGCCGAGCATGACCTGCCAGGCCTCCAGGCCCATCAGCTCACCGCGCTGGTCGCCGCCGGCGGCGTTGAGCAGGCCCCAGTTGACCAGCTGCGAGACGGCGATGCCGATGACGATCGCGGCCTGCTGGAAGGAACCGAGCCGGCCCCGGTACGCGGGCGGGGAGACCTCGGCGATGTAGGCGGGGCCGATCACCGAGGCCATGCCGATGGCGAAACCGCCGATGACGCGCCACATGGCGAGGTCCCACAGCGCGAAGGGCAGGGCGGAGCCGATGGCGCTGACGGTGAAGAGGATCGCCGCGATCTGCATGCAGCGGATGCGGCCGATGCGGTCGGCGATGCGGCCCGCGGTCGCGGCGCCGATGGCACAGCCGATCAGCGCGATGGCGATGACCTGGGCCAGCACCGCGGACCCGACGTCGTAGCGGTCCCGGATGGCCTCGACCGCGCCGTTGATCACGGAGCTGTCGTAGCCGAAGAGGAAACCGCCCATCGCGGCCGCCGCCGCGATGAAGATGACGTGCCCGAGATGATCGGGGTGAGCCGTCCTGGCTCCTGATGTGGATGCCTGCGATGTGCTGGCCACGTGTACTCCTCGGGCTACCGGCAACGCTGCCGGGGTGGTTCGCCTTCGAGGTGCCACTGAAAGGGACCTGAAGGTAAAAGCAACGTTGCAGAGACTATGCCTTCAAGTTTCGAAGTCAATAGGTCGAGTGGTGTGAGTTTGGAGATGCAGTGAGGGGTTCCGCGTTCAAGAGTTGAAGCTATGTGCCTGCTGTGAGGACCAGTGAACTAGCGCAGCCGCTGACTGATGACCTTCGACACACCGTCGCCCTGCATGGACACGCCGTAGAGCGCGTCGGCGACCTCCATCGTGCGCTTCTGGTGCGTGATCACGATCAGCTGCGACGCCTCCTGCAGCTCCTGCATGATCCGGATCAACCGCTGGAGGTTGGTGTCGTCGAGCGCCGCCTCGACCTCGTCCATGACGTAGAACGGGCTGGGCCGCGCCTTGAAGATCGACACCAGCATCGCGACCGCGGTCAGCGAGCGCTCCCCGCCCGAGAGCAGCGACAGCCGCTTGACCTTCTTGCCCGGCGGCCGGGCCTCGACGTCCACACCCGTGGTGAGCATGTTGTCGGGGTCGGTCAGGATCAGCCGTCCCTCACCGCCCGGGAACAGCCGGCTGAAGACGCCCTCGAACTCCCGGGCCGTGTCCCGGAAGGCCTCGGTGAAGACCTGCTCGACGCGCTCGTCGACCTCCTTGACCACCTGGAGCAGGTCGGCGCGGGTCTTCTTCAGGTCCTCCAGCTGCTCGCTGAGGAACTGGTGCCGCTCCTCCAGTGCCGCGAACTCCTCCAGCGCCAGCGGATTGACCTTGCCGAGCTGCTGGTAGGCGCGCTCGGCGGCCTTCAGGCGCTTCTCCTGCTCGGCACGGACGAAGGGCCGTGGCTGGTTGCGGGGGTGCCCGGGGTCCTCGGGAAGCACCTCGCCCTCGGCGGGGGGCGAGGGCGGCACCATCCGATGGGGGCCGTACTCGGCCGCGAGCCCCGCCGGTTCCACACCGAGTTCCTCCAGCGCCTTGGCCTCCAGCTGCTCGATGCGCAGCCTCTTCTCGGCGCCGAGTACCTCGCCCCGGTGGACTGAATCCGTCAACTTGTCGAGCTCCGCCTTCAGGTCGCGCCCGGCGGCGCGCGCGGCGGTCAGCTCCTGCTCGCGCCGGGCCTTGGCGGCCTCCGCCGCGGTGCGCTCCTCGTCGGCGCGGGCCAGCGAGACCTCGACGTGCGCGAGCAGCTGCCGGGCCCCGGCGGCGACCGCCTCGGCGACGGCGGCCTCGTGGCGGAGCCTGGCCCGGCGCTGTTCGGCACGCGCGCGTGCCTCGCGTTCGGCGCGGGCGGCCCGGTCCAGGGAGTCGGCGCGCCCGGCCAGGCCCTTGACCCGCTCCTCGTGGGTACGGGCCTGGAGGCGGGCCTCCATCTCCGTCTGCCGGGCGTTGGCGCCGTCGGCGGCGAGCCGGTCGCGCACGGAGGTGTCGGGCTCTTCCTCGACCGGCATCTCCTCGGCGACGGCCAGCCGCTCGGCCAGTTCCTCGACCTCCATGAGCGCCTTGTCCAGCGCCTCCTGGGCCCGCGCCGCCGCGGCGGCGGACCGTTCCGCCTCACCGGCGGCGCCCCGTGCCTGCCCGGCGAGCCGGCCGAGCTGCTGGGCGACGGCCGACTTCTCCCGGTCGGCGGCCCGGCGCCGCTCCCCCAGCTCCTCGACGAGCGCGGCGCACTCCCGGCGCCGCTCGACGGCCGCCTCCTGCTCCCGGGCCAGCTCCTCGCACCGCACGCCCAGCTCCGCCAGCTCGGCCGCGGCCTGGTCCACGGACGCCTGCACCTCCAGCAGGCTGGGCGCTCCGGCGGACCCGCCCTGCGCGAAGTGCGCGCCCAGGAGGTCGCCCTCGGCGGTGACGGCGGTCAGCTCCGGGTGGGTGTAGACGAGGTCCTCGGCCTCCTCCAGGGTGCCGACCACGACGATCCCGCGCAGCAGCCGCCGCACGGCGGGCATCAGCTCCTGCGGGCCCCGGACCAGGTCGGCGGCGTACGGCGCGCCGGCGGCGCCGGGCCGGTCCGTCGCGTCGTCGGGCGCTCCGGCGAGCAGCAGGGAGGCCCGGCCGGCGTCCTGCTTGCGCAGCAGGCGGATGGCGGCGGCGGCGGCCGCCGGCGAGGTCACGGCGAGCGCGTCGGCGGCGGCGCCGAAGGCGGTGGCCAGGGCGGCCTCGTGACCGGGCGTCACGGTGAGGAGCCCGGCGGCCGGGCCGAGCAGTCCGGCGAGCCGGTCCTTCGCGGCGAGGACCGCGCCGGTGCCGTCCTTGCGGCGCAGCCCGAGGGCCAGGGCGTCGTGCCGGGCCTGGGTCGCCGCGCGTTCGCGCTCCGCCGCGGTGGCCGCCTCGCGGGCGGCGCTCAGGGCGGCCTCCGCCTCGGCGAGCCGGTGTTTGGCCGTCTCGTGCCGCTCGGCGAGTTCCTGGTCGTCGGCGTCGAGGCCGTCGACCTCGGCCCGCAGTGCCTCGTACTCCTCCTGCGCGGCGGCGGCGCGCTCCCGGGACTCGTCGCGGGCCTCGGCCAGCCGCTCGATCTCGGCCTGGGCGGAGGCGGCGCGGGAACGGGCGGCGCCGACCTGGCCGCTGAGCCGGGCCAGTCCTTCCCGGCGGTCGGCGATGGCCCGGGCGGCGTCCTTGAGACGGCGCTCCTCCAGGGCCAGTTCGCGTTCGAGGTCGGCGCGGTGGGCGACGGTGTCCTCCAGGGCGCGTTCCGCCGCCTCCAGGGCCGCCTCCAGCTCGGCCTCCTGCTCTCGGACGCGGGCGGCCTCGCGCTCCAGTTCCTCGGGGTCCCGGCCGCGGCGCTCCTCGGGGGGCGCGGAAGTGGCGCTCTTCACCCGGGCGTCGGCCAGCGAGACGGTGCCACGCACCCGTTCGGCGAGCTGCGACAGTTCGTACCAGGTCTGCTGGGCGCGCTGGAGGCGCGGGGTGAGCCGGCGGACCTCGTCCTCCAGGTCCGCCTCGCGGCGCAGTGCCTTGCCCAGTTCGCGCTCGGCGGCTTCCTTGCGCTCCTTGAGCGCGGCCTCGTCGGCGATCTCGGCCTCCAGCGCCTCACGCAGCCGTACGAGGTCGTCGGCGAGGAGGCGGAGGCGGGCGTCCCTCAGATCGGCCTGGATGACGGCTGCCCGGCGGGCGACGGCGGCCTGGCGGCCCAGCGGCTTGAGCTGCCGCCGCAGCTCGTCCGTCAGGTCCTGCACGCGGGCGAGGTTGGCCTGCATCGCGTCGAGCTTGCGGAGCGCCTTCTCCTTGCGCTTGCGGTGCTTGAGGACGCCGGCGGCCTCCTCGATGAAGGCGCGGCGGCCCATCGGGTCGGCGTGCAGGACGGAGTCGAGCTGGCCCTGGCCGACGATGACGTGCATCTCGCGGCCGATGCCGGAGTCGGAGAGGAGTTCCTGGATGTCGAGGAGGCGGCAGGTGTCGCCGTTGATCTGGTACTCGCTGCCGCCGTTGCGGAACATGATCCGCGTAATGGTGACCTCGGCGTACTCGATGGGCAGGGCCCCGTCGGAGTTGTCGATGGTCAGCGACACCTCGGCCCGGCCCAGCGGCGGGCGGCCGGTGGTGCCGGCGAAGATGACGTCCTCCATCTTGCCGCCGCGCAGCGACTTGGCGCCCTGCTCGCCCATGACCCAGCTGAGCGCGTCCACGACGTTGGACTTGCCCGAGCCGTTCGGGCCGACCACACAGGTGATGCCGGGCTCGAACCGGAGCGTGGTCGCCGAGGCGAACGACTTGAAACCGCGCAGGGTCAGGGCCTTCAGGTGCACGCCGTCGGACTCTACCTCTCGCGGGTGTCTCACTCCATGAACCGGTGAACCGCCGCGGTTTCACGGGTGAACGCGCAGGGCACATCAGACGTTGAAGAGGGTGAAAGGATGCGCGGGGCAGCAACGGCGGGGGCCGAAGCCACGGACGCGGGGACTGGGGGAAGAAAGAAGGGACGCCGAAGCGTCCCTTGCAGGCTCTGACACCTGGGCGATGGTAGGGGCGGGCCCGACCACCACTGCCGTGTCGTAGTGGAGCGGTGCAGTGATCAGCAGTGATCAGGTGAGCGCAGGCTCCGCCTGGTGTGCGTCAACGCTCTCCATGCTCTCCATGATCCTGTCGTGAGAAGCGGCAGCCGCCAGCGCGTCGTTCTCCGCCTGGATCCGTCCGAGCTCGGATTCCAGGTCCTGGACGCGCTGCTGGAGCCGTCGCATCTCGGCGAGGAGTCGCGGGTCGGAGCCGCCGACGTAACCGAGAAGCGCCTTTGCCATGATGGATGGTCCTCCACAATGAGTGACCGACCGAAGCGGTGTGGGTCGTGTAGGAATCGCACCCGCGGTGCTTGGCACTATGGAGTTTTTTCTGCCGTTCAACCATGCCAAACAGCTAAGGTGCGCGGGGCTTTCAGCGTCTCACCAAAAAGTTTGACGGTCAACACGATCACGCCCCGTATTGGCGGGCGCCCGGGGGCACGCGGCCGGGAAACGGCGACGCGGCGACTCCTGCGGGCCCCTGGGGGCGTGGCGATCATCCTGGGTGCGGAGCCTGCCACGTCATCGCCGTTCTTGGCAACCACCTGCCCGTTTCTCCCTCGGACGCCCTCGCCCGGGGTTCCGCGCCGGGCTCCTCGACACCCCCGAGCCGTCCGGTGTCAGCGGATCGCGAAGCCCTCGTAGCCGCCGCGGGGTGTGTCCCAGATCTCGGTGACTCCGTCCACGCGTCCGGGCGTGTCGTCACCGCGCAGCCACTCGAGCAGCCCCTCGCAGCGCTCGCGCGGGCCCTCCGCGACGACCTGGACCCGCCCGTCGGCCAGATTGAGAGCAAAACCACTCATCCCGCCGAGCTCCAGCGCCCTCGCGCGCGTGAACCAGCGGAACCCCACGCCATGGACCTGCCCGCGCACCCACGCGACCAGCCGTACATCCTCGCTCATGGGTGCAAGCTAACCAGTCAATGTCTCGCCGGACACTTCACCCCCTTGCGCCATGCGGTACCGTCCCCACCCAATGAAACTCACCTGAAACTCACTCGAACGTGTGAGTTCCGTGTTGATCGTGAGGACACGTCGACCGCGAGTCACGTGCCGCGTGAGGACCGCGAGGACGAGGAAGGCCAGAACATGGGACGCCACCGACGCTCCGCCGCCGGCCGCGCCGCCACGGGCCGCGCCGCGGGGGGCCGGCCGACGGACGGCACGACGGAGGGGGCCGGCCGACCGCCCGCTCCCGGCGACCGCCCCACCATGGGGATCGCGCCCTACCTGAACCCCGAGGCCTACGCCGAGGTCCGCGCGAAGAGCGACGCCTACCTGTTCGCGCCGGACGACGCCCCCGCGGGCGACGGAGGCGACGGCGGTCACCCGCGGGCCGGCCGCACGGTCCCGTTCCCGAGCGAGGGCTACAGCCCCGACGAGGGCTCCCCGCGTGCGGGAGCGCGCCGCCGGCGCAAGAAGAAGGCCGTCACCCCGGTCCGCACCGGACTCCTCGGGGTCTCCGCCGCCGTCGCCATCGGCACGGTGGCGGTGGCCACGGGCGCGGTGCCCGGCCTCGACAACTACCGCATCGGCGGCGCCTCCGACGGGGGCGACCGGGTGCAGGCCCGGGACGTCCCGACCAACACCCCCTCCGGGCAGGGCGGCACCTCCGGCAGCGCCGAGGCCGGCCGGGGCAGCGACACCGCCACCGGCCGCGGCACCGACCGGTCGTCCGCGCCGTCGTCCACCGCGTCCTCGCCCTCGAAGGCCCCGGCCTCGAAGTCCCCGTCGCAGAAGCCCTCTCCCTCGGCGCCTGAGTCGAAGCCCGCGGCCCCGGCCGAGACGCCGTCGAAGACGGCGGAGCCGGAGTCGACCCCCGGCAAGAAGCCGAAGCCCGCGCCGTCCCGCCCGGCCACGAAGGAGCCGGCGAAGCCCAGCGCGCCCGCCGCCGCGTCGGACGAGGCCGTGGCCGGGGCCCAGGTGCTCAAGCTCGTCAACGACGAGCGGGCCAAGGTGGGCTGCCGCCCGCTGGCCGCCAACAGCGCCCTGACCGGACTGGCCGAGGACTTCAGCCGCTCCATGGCGGAGGAGGGCTTCTTCGACCACACCGACCCCGGCGGCGCGACCCCCTGGGACCGCGCCGAAGCGGCCGGGATAAGCAACCTCGGCGGCGAGAACATAGCCCGCGGCCAGGCCGACGCCCAGGCCGTGATGGACGCCTGGATGGACAGCCCGGGCCATCGCGCCAACATCCTGAACTGCGAGTTCCAGACCCTGGGCGTCGGCGTGCACTTCGGCTCCGGCGGCCCCTGGTGGACGCAGAACTTCGGCTACTGACGCCCGGCCCGCGGCACTGCCCGCCGCGCCGCGCGCCCTGCGGGGCGGCGCTGTGCTCACGTACGCTGGAGACATGTCGACCACGCAGGAGCGCACGGCGGAGCAGGAGCTGCCGTACGACGTGTTCTCCCGGGCCTGTCCCTCGCGCGGCACCCTGGAGCACGTCACGGGGCGCTGGGGCGCGCTGACGCTCGGGGCGCTGTACGAGGGGTCCTTCCGCTTCAACGAGCTGCGGCGCCGTGTCGACGGCGTCAGCGAGAAGATGCTGGCCCAGACGCTGCACGCGCTGGAGCGCGACGGCCTGGTGCACCGCGAGGCCCAGCCGACCAACCCGCCGCGCGTGGACTACGAGCTGACGGCGCTGGGGCGGGAGGTCGCGGGGCGGCTGATCGCCCTCATCGAGTGCCTGGAGGGGCGGATGGACGAGGTGCTGGCGTCGCGGGAGCGGTACGACGACGCGCGCCGGACGCCCTCGGTGTGATCGACGGCGGTGTGATCGGCGGCCGTGCGGCGGCTCACGCGATGGTCCTCGGCGGGCGCTGGCACTTCGGGCAGAAGTAGCTGGAGCGGTTCATCCACGGGCGGCGGCGCATCGGGGTGGCGCAGCGGCGGCAGGGCAGTCCCTCGCGGCCGTACGCGTCGAGGGACCGGTCGAAGTAGCCGGACTCGCCGTTCACGTTGACGTAGAGGCTGTCGAAGCTGGTGCCGCCGACGGCGAGGGCCGCGTTCATCACGTCCCGGACGTGGCCGAGGAGTTCGGCGGTGCGCGGGCGGGTGAGGGTCGCGGTGGGGCGCTCGTAGTGCAGCCGGGAGCGCCACAGGGCCTCGTCGGCGTAGATGTTGCCGACGCCGCTGATCAGGGACTGGTCGAGAAGGGCCCGTTTGACGGTGGTGCGCTTGCGGCGCAGGGCGAGGTGGAAGGCCGCCTCGTCGAAGAGGGGGTCGAGCGGGTCCCGGGCGATGTGCGCGATGACGTCGGGCAAGCCGTCGGGGGCGGTCTCGTGCAGGGACAGGCCGCCGAAGGTGCGCTGGTCGACGAAGCGGAGTTCGGTGCCGAGGGCGTCGGCGAAGCGGACGCGGACGCGCAGGTGCTTCTCGGCGGGCGCCTCGTGCGGCTGGACCAGCAGCTGGCCGCTCATGCCGAGGTGGGCGAGGACCGCCTGGCCGGTGTCCTCCAGGGGAAGCCACAGGTACTTGCCGCGGCGGCTGGGCGTGCCGACGCGGTGGCCCTTCAGACGGTGGGCGAAGTCGTCGGGGCCGGCGATGTGCCGGCGCACGGCGCGCGGGTGCAGCACCTCGGCGTCGGCGACGGTGCGGTGGGCGACCCAGCGCTCCAGACCGCGCCGGACGACCTCGACCTCGGGCAACTCGGGCATGGCATCCCCTCGGGTGGGCCGGTGGACGAACCGAACGCCCGCCCCGGGTGCGGGGCGGGCGTTCGGGACGTGCGGTGGAACGGGTGGGTCAGGCGGAGGCCGACGAGGTGTCGGCGGCCTCGTCGGCTTCGGCGGACGGCTGGTCGGCCGTCGCCTCGGCGCGCTCGTCCGCCGCGGTCTTGATCGACCGCCACGCGGATTCCGCGGCCTGCTGCTCCGCCTCCTTCTTGCTGCGGCCGGTGCCGGTGCCGTACGAGACGCCTCCGACGCGGGCGGCAGCAGTGAAGGTCTTCTCGTGGTCGGGACCGGTCTCCGTGACCAGGTACTCGGGGACGCCGAGCCCTTCGGTCGCGGTGAGCTCCTGGAGGCTGGTCTTCCAGTCCAGGCCGGCACCGAGGTTGGAGGACTTCTCGATCAGCGGGTCGAACAGGCGGTGCACCAGTTCGGAGGCCGCGTCGAGGCCCTGGTCGAGATAGACCGCGCCGATCACCGCTTCGAGGGTGTCGGCGAGGATGGACGCCTTGTCCCGGCCCCCCGTGCCCTCTTCACCGCGGCCGAGCCGGATGAAGGAGCCGAGTTCGAGCCCGCGGCCCACCTCCGCCAGCGCACGCGAGTTGACCACCGCGGCCCGCAGCTTGGCCAGCTGGCCTTCGGGCAGGTCGGGGTGGGTGCGGTACAGCGTGTCCGTGACGACGAGGCCGAGGACGGAGTCACCGAGGAACTCCAGCCGCTCGTTCGTCGGCAGACCGCCGTTCTCGTACGCGTAGGAACGGTGGGTCAGCGCACGCACCAGAAGGGCGGACTCGAGCCGGTAGCCGAGCCGCCCTTCCAGAAGCGTGTGGGACGAGGCCTGGTTGTTGTCCGCCTTCTTCTTGGCGGGTGGGTCCGCCTTGGCGTCATCCGCCTTCTTGGGGACTGACACAGTGCCTCTCACCAGCCGCTCAGACCTCGAGGACCTGGCGCTTGTTGTAGGTGCCGCAAGACGGGCACGCGATGTGCTGCTGCTTGGGCTCGTGGCAGCGCTCGCACGCAACCAGGGTGGGGACCGCAGCCTTCCACTGCGACCGGCGGTGGCGCGTGTTGCTGCGCGACATCTTCCGCTTCGGAACAGCCACGGCTACTTCTCCTGCTTCTCGTCGACGCCGGCTTCGGCGCCGCTCATCTCGTCCTTCTCGCCGTCTCCGAGTGAACCGGCGAGTCCCTGCAATGCCGCCCAACGAATGTCGACGGCGTCATGGTGGTGGTCCGGGTCGTCCGCCAGGCGTGCTCCGCACTCGGAGCACAGACCCGGGCAGTCCTCCCGGCACACCGGCTGCATCGGCAGTGCGAGCACCACCGCGTCGCGCAGCACGGGTTCGAGGCCGATCAGTCCGTCCTCGACGAAATACCTGTCTTCGTCGTCCTCGGCGTCGTCGCCCGGTTCCGCCACAGGGCGGCCCCGGTCGTCGGCGTCAGGGTACGAGAACAGTTCCTGGAAGTCCGCTTCGAGCTGCTGCTCCAGCGGCTCCAGACACCTTACGCACTCCCCCTCGGCCTTGGCACGGGCGGTGCCTGTGACGAGCACCCCTTCCATGACCGACTCGAGCCGGAGATCGAGTTCCACCGGGGCGCCTTCCGGCACCGCGATGACTCCCTGGACACCGAAGTCCTTGGGAGCGTCGACCGTGCGGGACAGGCGCTGGAGCGCACCGGGCCGCCGTCCCAGCTCGTGCGTGTCGAACACGAGGGGGTCGCGGTGGTCGAGGCGCGCGTTCAGAACCATTCCTGCTTTCGGTCTTCGTGGCTGGGGTGCAGCTGGGGGGACGCCGCCCTTCGGTGTTCCCGGGCAGCAGCGATCGCGGACATACGCGCGACCGAAGAGCCAGGATACTGGACCATTGGCTCATGGCCCAATCCGGGCCTTGGGCGGCGACCGGGCCTAGAGGCCGCGGCCCTGTTCGTAGGCCCTCAACTGCTCGGCGCTGATCATGCTGGTGTCGAAGAGGCTGGTCTCGTCGAGCGTCTGCGGCTGCGCCTGCGGGGGCTGTGCGGGTTGTTGCGGCTGCTGGGGCTGGGTGTAGCCCTCCTGGCCGCCGTAGGTCTGCTGCTGGGGGTCGTAGCCCTGGATGGGGCCCCCTCCCGCCGGAGCGTAGCCGGAGGTGAGGGAGTAGGGGTCGGCGGTCTGCTGCGGGTAGCCGTAGCCGTCCTGGCCGCCGTACGCCTGCTGGTAGCCGTACGGATCGGGCTGCTGGGCGTAGCCGTACGCCGGCTCGTGGGCGGGCATCTCCGGCACGGCCGGTGCCGGCGCCTGGGCGGCCGCCGGGCGCCGCTCGTCGTACTCGTGGCGGCGGGGCTGCCCGGCGGGGGTGTCGGAGAGGGCGGCGAGGTCGGCGAGGTAGTCGGCGTCGCTGGAGTGCTGGACGGTGGTGGTGTCGTCGGCGAGAGCACCGAGGTCGTCGGTGGCGATGCGGCCGTGCAGCTTCTGGCGGCCCCGGCCGACCGCCTCCAGGGTCTTGGCGAGCACCGCCTCGAAGGCGCCGAGCTTGGTGTCGACGTAGGCGTCCGCGTCGCGGCGCAGGGTCTCCGGGTCGTGGCTGCGCTCGGGGGCGTCCTCGTCCTCGTAGCCGTTCTCGTCGAGGCCGGGTCCGGTGCCCAGGAGCTTCTCGCGGCCGCGGCCGACGGAGCCGAGGGTCTTGGTGAGCACGACCTCGAAGTTGGCGAGCTTGGAGTCGACGTAGTCGTCGGCCTCGGCGCGGACCTCCTCGGCCTCTTGGCGGGCCTCGGCGAGGATGCGGTCGGCCTCGGCCTGGGAGCGGCGGGCGACCTCGGTGTCGGCGATCAGGGAGCCGCGTTCGGCGTGCGCGCTCTCGATGATCCGCTCGGCCTCCTGGCGGGCCTGCGCGACCATCTGCTCCCGGTCGCCGATCAGCTCCTGGGCCTGGGCGAGGGAGCCGGGCAGTTCGGCGCGCAGTTCCTCCAGCAGCGAGAGCAGTTCGGCGCGGTTGACCACGCACGAGGCCGACATGGGCATGGCGCGGGCGCCGGAGACCATCGCGGTGATCTCGTCGAGCTTCTTCTGCACGTCCACCGTGTGCTCGCCACTCTCTACAGCTGTGTTGGAGACGGACGGGACGACTGTACGACCCTGGGGCGTCCGGGGGACACCGGGTGACGGATCGTCAGCCTCCGGGAGCCGTGCGGGGGCGGCGCGGGGGCGCCCGGTCCCGCGCTCAGTCCCTGCGCAGGCGCTCGGACAGGGCTTCGAGGACGAGCGGCGGCACCAGGTGGGAGACGTCGCCGCCCCAGGTGGCGACCTCCTTGACCAGGGAGGACGACAGGAAGCTGTAGGTGGGGTTGGTGGGGATGAAGAGGGTCTCCACACCGGAGAGGCCGTTGTTCATCTGGGCCATCTGCAGCTCGTAGTCGAAGTCGCTGACCGCGCGCAGGCCCTTGACGATGGCCGGGATCTCCCGCTGCTTGCAGAAGTCGACGAGGAGGCCGTGGAAGGACTCCACGCGCACGTTCCCGTACTCGGCGGTGACCTGGCGGATGAGGTCGATCCGCTCCTCGATCTCGAACAGGCCCTTCTTGGCCTGGTTGATCATCACCGCGACGTAGACCTCGTCGTAGAGGCTGGAGGCACGGGCGATGATGTCGAGATGTCCGTTGGTGATCGGGTCGAACGACCCGGGACAGACGGCGCGGCGCACTTGAGTTCCCTCGCTCTCCGGTCCGGTCATCGTGCGTCTTCGCACGTAGAGGCGGCGCGACCGTACCAAAACGTTCCCTCGCCGTAGCGCCGGGTCCGGATCGCGTCGAAGCCGTCCGGCCAGCGGAATTCGCCGCCTCTGGTGCTGCGCTCCACGGTGACGAGCGCTTCGTCGGCGAGCCAGCCCTCCGACTGGAGTGTGAGCAGGATCTCCCGAAGATCGTCGTCGGAGACGGCGTAGGGCGGGTCCAGGAAGACGATGTCGTACGGCTCGGCCGGGGCCGGGTTGCGGATGATCTGTTCCGCCTTGCCGGCCCGGACCTCGGCGCCGGGCAGCCCGAGCGACTTGACGTTCTCCCGGACGGTGCGGGCGGCGCGGGCGTCGGCCTCGACGAGCAGGACGTGTCCGGCTCCCCGAGACAGCGCCTCCAGGCCGACGGCGCCGGAACCGGCGTACAGGTCGATGACCCGTTCGCCGTCGAGGGGGCCGCCGAGCAGGGACTGCCAGGTGGAGAAGAGTCCCTCGCGCGCGCGGTCGGAGGTGGGACGGGTGCCGGTCCCCTGCGGGACGGCGAGGCGGCGTCCGCCGGCCTTGCCGGCGATCACGCGGGTCATCTGTGGGTCCTCGGTAGTCGGATGCGTGCGTTCAGTCTGGCAGGCAGGCCGGGCCCGCGCCCCCGCGGCCGTGCCCTCAGCCCTTCTCCAGGTACTGCTCCCGCTCCTCGTCCAGGAGGGCGTCCAGGGCCATGCGCAGCTCGGGCAGGCCGGTCAGCTCCGGGTCGGCGGCCACCACCGCCGCCGCCTCCCGTCTCGCCTCGGCAATGATCTCCTCGTCCTCGATCACCGCGAGGACCCGCAGCGAGGTCCGGGCGCCGGACTGCGCCTGGCCGAGGACGTCGCCCTCGCGGCGCTGTTCGAGGTCGATGCGGGACAGCTCGAAGCCGTCGAGGGTGCCGGCGACGGCGTTCAGTCGCTGGCGGGCGGCGCTCGCCTCGGGCATCTCGGTGACCAGCAGGCACAGCCCGGGGGCCGAGCCGCGGCCGACGCGGCCGCGCAGCTGGTGGAGCTGGGAGACGCCGAAGCGGTCGGCGTCCATGATCACCATCGCGGTGGCGTTGGGGACGTTGACACCGACCTCGATGACGGTCGTGGCGACCAGCACGTCGGTCTCGCCGGCGGCGAAGCGGCGCATGACGGCGTCCTTGTCGTCGGGCTGCATACGGCCGTGCAGAACCTCGACCCGCAGGCCCCGGAGCGGGCCCTCGGCCAGCTGCTCGGCCACGTCGAGGACGGCGAGCGGCGGCCGCTTCTCCGCGTCCCCCTCGGCGGACTGGCCGGCGCCCTTCTTCGGGTCGTCCTCGTCGCCGATGCGCGGGCAGACGACGTACGCCTGGTGGCCGTTGGACACCTCCTCGCGGACCCGCTCCCAGGCCCGCGCCAGGAAGTGCGGCTTGTCGGCGGCCGGGACGACGTGGCTGGCGATCGGGGAGCGGCCGGCCGGGAGCTGGTCCAGGACGGAGGTCTCCAGGTCGCCGAAGACGGTCATGGCGACGGTGCGCGGGATGGGCGTGGCGGTCATGACGAGCAGGTGCGGGGGCTGTTTGCCCTTGCCGCGCAGGGCGTCGCGCTGCTCCACGCCGAAGCGGTGCTGCTCGTCGACGACGACCAGGCCGAGGTCGTGGAACTGGACCTTGTCCTCGATCAGCGCGTGGGTCCCGATGACGATGCCGGCCTCGCCGGTGGCCAGGTCGAGCAGGGCCTGACGGCGGGCGGCGGCCCCCATCGAACCGGTGAGCAGCACCACCTTCGTGGCGTGCTCGGCGCCACCCAGCATGCCGCCCTCGGCCAGCTCGCCCATCATCTCGACGACGGACCGGTGGTGCTGCTGGGCGAGCACCTCGGTGGGGGCCAGCAGCACGGCCTGCCCGCCCGCGTCGACGACGGCGAGCATGGCGCGCAGGGCGACCATCGTCTTGCCGCTGCCGACCTCGCCCTGGAGCAGCCGGTGCATCGGGTGGTCGGTGGCGAGGTCGTCGAAGATCTCGCGGGAGACCTTCCGCTGGCCGTCGGTGAGGGTGAAGGGGAGGCGGTCGTCGAAGGCCGTGAGCAAACCGTCCGGGCTCGGCTTCCTGGGGACGGCGGGGAGCTGGGTCTCGGCGTGGCGGCGGCGGGCCAGGGCGACCTGGAGGACGAACGCCTCGTCCCACTTGAGGCGGGCGCGGGCGTCCTCGATGTCCGCCTTGGTGTGCGGGCGGTGGATCTTGAGCAGCGCTTCGGGCAGGGAGACCAGGCCACGGCCCTCGCGCAGGGAGTCCGGCAGCGGGTCGACGGCCTCCTGCGCGCTGGGCAGGACCGTCTGGATCGCCTTGGCGAGCTTCCAGGACTCCAGCTTGGCGGTGGCCGGGTAGAGGGGGATGAGGGCGCCCGCCCAGGACTCCACCGTCTCGTCGCCGTCTCCGTCGCCGCGCAGCAGTTCGTACGCCGGGTGGGCCAGTTGCAGGCGGCGGTTGAAGACGGAGACCTTGCCGGCGAACATCGCGCGGGTGCCCGGCAGGAGTTCCTTGTGGGGCTTGTGCACACCGTTGCCGAAGAAGACCAGCTGGAGGCGGCCGCTGCCGTCCGTGATGGTCACCTCCAGCCGCTGGCCCTTGCCGCGCGGCGCCTTGGAGGAGGCGAAGGTGTGCAGGCGGGCGTCGGCGACCTGGGCGACCACCGTGACGTGCTCGTCCATGGGCAGGTCGGCCAGGTGTGTGAGCTGTCCGCGCTCCTCGTACCTGCGGGGGTAGTGGTGGAGGAGGTCGCCGACGGTGTGCAGGCCGAGGTGCTCGGCCATCACCTTCGCGGTGGCGGGGCCGAGCACCTTCTTCAGGGGTTCTCGCAGTGCGGGCACGAGATCCATTGCACACCACGCCACTGACAAAGGCCCGTACGCCCCGGGAGGCGCGGGAGTCGGGAGCGGCCCGTCCGGGCGGTGCCGCGCCGACCGGCGGGCGGCTACTCCACGCCGACCAGCAGCAGCGCGCCCTGCCGGCCGCCGCGGTAGACCACGGTGTCGACGGCGAGGTACGCCTCCCGGACCCGGGCCTCCAGGTGGGCGGCGACGCTCTCGGGGGCCTCGTCGCCCAGGACGAGGGTGACCAGTTCGCCGCCGGCCGCGAGCATCCGGTCCAGGACGGTGGCCGCCACGTCGGTGACGTCCGTCCCGATGACCGCGACGTCACCGTCGACGAGGCCGAGGACGTCACCGGCCTGGCAGATGCCGGCGGTGGTCCACGACCGGTGTTCGGCGACGGTGACCTCGGCGTACCGGGTGGCGCCGGCCGCCGAGGTCATCGCCACCACGTCCTCGTCGAAGCGCCGCCCGGGTTCGTGCACGGCCAGCGCGGCGATGCCCTGGACCGCGGAGCGCGTCGGGATCAGGGCGACCCGGACGCCCTCGGTCCGGGCCTGCTCGGCCGCCGCCGCGGCGGTGTGGCGCAACTCCGCGTCGTTGGGCAGCAGCACGACCTCGCGCGCGTGCGCCCGCCGCACCGCGTGGACCAGTTCCCCGCTCGCGGGAGGCTCCCCGGGGCGCGCGAGCACGGTGGTCGCGCCGGCCTCGGCGTACAGCCCGGCCAGCCCCTCCCCCGGCACGACGGCCACCACGGCACGCTGGGCCCGTTCCCGGGGCGGGCGCTCGGCGTGGGTGGTGTGCGCGTCGCCGTGCCCGAAGTGGGTGATGCGGATCCGGTAGGGCCGGCCGGCCTCCACGCCCGCCTCCACGGCGGCGCCCGCGTCGTCCACGTGCACATGGACGTGCCACAGTCCGTCGCCGCCGACGACGACGAGGGAGTCCCCGAGGGCGTCGAGCCGTTCCCGCAGCCGCGCGACGGCCGCGTCCGCGGCTTCCAGGAGGTAGATCACCTCGAAGGCCGGCCCACCGAGCCCGTCGGCGTCGTCACCGTCGGCGTCGTCACGGTAGGCGTCGTCACGGTAGGCGTCGTCACCGTGGAGGCGGTCCGGGGAGACGCCGTCCACCGGGCCGCGGGCCGGGGAGCACTCGGCCGCGGGGGCCGCCGGGCCGTGCGCCGCGCGCGCGGGCGGCTCCGGCGCCCGGCCCGTGAACGTCTCCACGAGGGCCGCGAGGACGGTCACCAGTCCGTGTCCGCCTGCGTCGACCACACCGGCCCGCTCCAGGGCGGGCAACTGCTCCGGCGTCGTGGCGAGCGCCGCGCGGGCGCCCTCATGGGCCGCGCGGGCCACCTCGGCGCAGTCGCCGTCCGCCGCGTCGGCCGCGTCGGCGGCGGCCGCGGCGACGGTCAGGACGGTGCCCTCGACGGGGTGGGCCACGGCCTGCCGGGCGGATTCGGCCGCGTGCCGCAGAGCCAGCCGCAGGCCCGGGCCGTCGGTGTGATCGCGGTGATCCCCGTCATCCCCGTCATCACTGCGATCGGTGTAACCGGTGGGACCGGTGGGACCGGTGGGACCGGTGTGAGCCGTCTCGCCGCCGGACGCCAGCACCTGGGCCAGGCCGCGCAGCAGCTGCGCGAGGATCGTGCCGGAGTTGCCCCGGGCCCCGATCAGCGCGCCGTGCGCCATGGCACCGACGGCCTCGGCCAGCGAGGGCCCCTCGCCCCGCCCCACCATCCGGCCCGTCTCCGCACCCGGGGGCTCCCCCGTGCGCACCGCGTGCGCCGCGAACACCGCCTCCACCGCGGCGACCGCCGACTCGACGGTCAGGTACAGGTTGGTGCCGGTGTCCCCGTCGGCGACCGGATAGACGTTGATCGCGTCGATCTCCTCGCGCGCCCGCCCCAGCGCGCGCAGCGACAGACCGCACCAGGTACGCACCGCCGCAGCGTCGAAGAACCTCTGCGGCACCTGCGCCACCTGCGCCTCCCTGAGCTGCTGGACGTGGCTGGCAGCGTAGACCTCGCGGGGGTGTCCACCGGAAGAGGGCCGGGGGCGGGCCCCTGAGCTGCCGTGGTAGTTTCGTTGTACGGGAGCAGCCGTTGTATGCTGCTCCGGTTGCCCGATCCCGATCGGGCTCTCCCCCTGGCACCGCCACTCAGATCCCGGTCGTTCGCGTCCGAGACCTTGATCCCGGCATGCCGGGATC
>MUMD01000416.1 GCA_002155895.1 Streptomyces rochei | reverse complement strand
CGGCCCCACCCGGGAGGCCGGGGGTCCGTGTGGCGGGGGACCTGGGTCAGTGGTTGACGCCGAGGTTGCCGAAGGCCGGGTTCAGGACGCCGATGACGTTGACGCTGTTGCCGACGGCGTTCACCGGGATGTGGACCGGGGCCTGGACGACGTTGCCGGAGGCGACGCCCGGGGAGCCGATGGCCTCGCCGTGGGCGGCGGAGCCGTCGGTGGCGGAGGCCATGCCCGCGCCGGCGGCGATCAGCCCGCCGGCCACCATCGTCACGGCCGCTGCCTTCTTCAGGTTCTTCACTTAACAAGCCCTCCTTGCGATCTCCGCGGCAGTCGCCGCGGCACGCACTGGAGAACGGCCGGGCGCCGAAGAGGATGCGCCATATGGGGGACATTCCCACGACGGTATGAATCTCGCACCGGAGGGGAACCCTCCGAGTTGCCGCCGCGTGAGGGATCAGCCGGTGACCCCGTGGCGTACGGCCCACAGCGCGGCCTGGGTACGGTCCGCGAGGTCGAGTTTCATCAGGATGTTCGAGACGTGGGTCTTCACGGTCTTCTCGGAGAGGACGAGGGCACGCGCGATCTCGCGGTTGGAGCGGCCGTCCGCTATCAGGCCCAGCACCTCGCGCTCCCGCTCCGTGAGGGAGCCCGCCCTGCCCTGGCCGGGGGTGCTCTCCTCCTGGGACAGCAGGGCGCCGGCGACCTCGGGCTGGAGCAGGATGTGGCCGGCGTGGACGGAGCGGATGGCGCCCGCCAGCGCGTCGGGGTCGACGTCCTTGTAGACGTACCCGGCGGCTCCCGCGCGCAGGGCCGGGACCACGGTGCGCTGCTCGGTGAAGCTGGTCACGATCAGCACACGCGCCCGGTTGTCCAGCTCGCGGAGTCTGCGCAGCGCGTCCACGCCGTCCATGCCCGGCATCTTGACGTCCATGAGGATCACGTCGGGCTTCAGTTCCTCGGCGCGGTCGACTCCCTCGGCGCCGTCCGCGGCCTCCCCCACCACCTCGATGTCGTCCTGTACCTCCAGGAAGGTGCGCAGACCCCGGCGGACCACCTGGTGGTCGTCGACCAGCAGCACCTTGATCGCGTCAGCCACCGGGAACCTCCATCTCGATCGTCGTGCCCTTCCCGGGCGCGGACCGCACGGTGAGCCTGCCGCCGACGCCGTTGGCCCGGTCCCGCATCGAGACCAGGCCCAGGTGGCGTCCCGCGCGGCGCACGGTGCGCGGGTCGAAGCCGCCGCCGTCGTCGGTGACCCGGAGCACCGCCCCCGTACCGCGCCGGCTCAGTGCCACGTCGACGTGTTCCGCCCCGGAGTGGCGCAGGGCGTTGTGCAGGGCCTCCTGGGCGACGCGCAGCATCGCCTCCTCCTGCGCGGCGGGCAGCGCCTTGACGCCGTGCCCGGCGAAGGTCACGCGCGCGCTGTGGGCGCGGTCGAGGACCTGGATCTGGGTGCGGAGGGTGGCGAGGAGGCCGTCCTCGTCCAGGGCGGCGGGGCGCAGCTCGACGACGGCGGCGCGCAGTTCGTCGGCGGCCTCGGCGGCGAGCGCGGCGACCTGCTGCAGCTCCCCCTTGGCGCGGGCGGGGTCGCGGTCGACGAGGGCGGCGGCGGCCTGGGCGGTCAGGCGCAGGGAGAAGAGCTTCTGGCTGACCGCGTCGTGCAGCTCGTGGGCGAGCCGGGAGCGCTCCTCGGCGATGGTCAGCTCGCGGCTGCGTTCGTAGAGGCGGGCGTTGGTGAGGGCGATGGCGGCGTGCTGGGCGAGGATACCCAGCAGTTCCTCGTCGTCCGTGGTGAAGCCGCAGCCGCCCTCGGGCTTCGGGCAGTTCTTGTTGGCGAGGAAGAGGGCGCCCATGACCTCGTCGCCGTCGCGGATCGGCAGGCCCAGGAAGTCGGCCAGATCGGGGTGGGCGGAGGGCCAGCCCTCGAAGCGGGGGTCCTTGCGGACGTCGGCGAGGCGCTGGGGGGCGGCCTCGTCGAGCATCGCGGCGAGGATGCCGTGCCGGCGGGGCAGGGGGCCGATGGCCTTCCACTGCTCGTCGCTGACGCCGTCGACCACGAACTGGGCGAAGCCGCCGTGGTCGTCGGGGACGCCGAGGGCGGCGTACTGCGCGTCGAGCAGCTCGCGGGCCGAGGCGACGATCGTCTTGAGGACGTCGCGCACCTCGAGGGGCCTGCTCATGGCCAGCAGCGCGGAACTCACCGCGCCGAGGCCGGACCGGGGGCCGTGACTCATGTCCTCACGGTACCGGCGGGGTGCGACGGCGGGATCGGCCTGTGGACGCCGCCGCCTAGGGCGGTGGGCCTAGGTCCGAGGTCCCGTCGGCCGGTCCTAGGGCGAAGGGCCCCGCACGGTTGCGGCCCGTGCCCGAGGCGGCCCGGCCGGCCCGGTTCCTACGTTGAGGACCACGCCGGCCCGATCAGGGGCGCGCAGGACGAGGGGACGGGTGTCATGCCGGTTGCGATCATCACGGGTGCGTCGAAGGGGCTGGGCCGGGCGCTGGCCGAGGCCCTGGCGGCGCGGGGCTGGGATCTGGTGCTGGACGCCAGGACGCCGGGTCCGCTGGAGGAGGCGGCGGCGGCGCTGGAGGCGTACGGCACCCGCGTGCGGGCGCTGCCCGGTGACGTCACGGACGCCGGGCACCGGGCCGCGCTGGTCGCGCAGGCCCGGCGGCTGGGCGGGGTGGACCTGCTGGTCGGCAACGCCAGCGCGCTGGGGGCCGAGCCGCTGGTGCGGCTGGAGGAGCTGCCGCTGGACGGGCTGCGGCGCGCGCTGGAGGTGAACGTGGTGGCGGCGCTGGGTCTCGTCCAGGAGGCGCTCGCGCTGCTGCGGGCCGCCCCGGCGGGCGCGGTGCTGGCCATCAGCTCGGACGCGGCGGCGGAGGCGTACGAGACCTGGGGCGGCTACGGGGCGTCCAAGGCGGCCCTGGACCAGCTGATGGCGGTGCTGGGGGCGGAGGAGCCGGGGCTGAGGGTCTGGGCGGTCGATCCGGGGGACATGGCCACCGACCTGTACGCGGCGGCCGTACCGGACGACGACGACCCCCGGCCCGATCCGGCGAGTGTCGTGCCGGCGCTGCTGCGGCTGCTGGACGAGCGGCCGGCCGGGGGCCGCTACGGGGCGCCGGCGCTGCTGGAGGGTCGGCGATGACCCTGGCGGTGCGTGTTCCGGAGGAGCTGTCGGCGCGGGTGCCGGCCGAGCAGCGGGGGCCGGGCCGGGAGCGGGACGACGTACGGCTGCTGGTGTCGCGGGGCACCGAGGTGTCGCACCACGGGTTCCGGGAGCTGCCGGGGCTGCTGCGGGCCGGGGACCTGCTGGTCGTCAACACGTCGGCGACGCTGGCCGCCGCCGTGGACGGGCGGGTGGGGCACGCGAGCGTGGTGGTGCACTTCTCCACGCGCGGCGACGACGGCCGGTGGGCGGTGGAGCTGCGGGAGCCGGACGGGCGCGGCACCACGCGCGCGCGTGCGGACAGTGGGGAGGGCCTCCGGGTGCGGCTGCCGGGCGGCGGGGGGCTGGTGCTGGAGGAGCCGCTGAGTCCGGGCGCCGCGCGGTTGTGGTGGGCGCGGGTGTCCGGGGTCCGGGTGCCGGCGCTGCTGCGGGAGCACGGACGGCCGATCCGCTACTCCTACACGGAGCGGGACCAGCCGCTGTCGGCGTACCAGACGGTCTTTGCGCTGCCGTCCGACGACGGGACGGGCAGCGCGGAGATGCCGAGCGCGGCGCGGCCCTTCACCGCTCGGCTGGTGGCGGAGCTGGTGAGCCGTGGGGTGCGGTTCGCGCCGGTGCGGCTGGACACGGGGGTGGCGTCGGCTCAGTCGCACGAGCCGCCGTACCCGGAGCGGTTCTCGGTGCCCGAGGCGTCGGCCCGGCTGATCAACGCGGCCCGGGCGGGTGAGGGGCGGGTGCTGGCGGTGGGGACGACCGCCGTGCGGGCGGTGGAGTCGGCGGCCGGTTCCGGC
>MUMD01000415.1 GCA_002155895.1 Streptomyces rochei | reverse complement strand
CCCCCGCAGCCCGTCGCCGCGAGGACTACCGCCGCCGCGCATACGGCCCATGTGGCGTGCGTGACTCCGCGCATGGAGTGCCTCCTCGTGCCCTGACTCGTCCGCTGACTTCTCCGCTGATCCATTACCGGCCAGCATCAGGGCAAAAGGTGCACATCGCACACGCATACCTCCCTTTGGAGGAACCCCACACCCGGCGAACGGGTCCGGGGCGGGAGGCGAAACCAATCCGATTATCCCGCTACAAAGGATCTTGAACGTCGATGCAACGGATCTTCACCTTCCGATGCGAAACCGTTGGATTGCGAACGCTCGGTGTACGCATTTCGACGACCTCGCGTCCGCATAACGAACGCCTTGCCCGTTTGGTCCGGTTGGCCCGATGTAAGGCACAGATCGATCACGAGGCGCTACACGCGTAACTACGGATTGACCAAGGGAAGGTAAAGAAGGTAAAGAGAACGTCAACTCGGACCAGATTTTATTGACCTTGAACGAATTGCGTTGAAAAAGTCCGGCGTAGCCCGTAGGGGGACGCCCTGCGGAGTCATCAGACCCTCCTTTGGGCCAGGAGCACCATGACCCCCCCAACTCCATCAGCGGCTGCCCCGCTCGAGGTGACCGACGAGAGCGTCGACAAGTCGCCCACGCCCGCCACCCCCAAGGGCAGCGAGAGCCGTTCCCCGGGCCGCCTGGCCTGGAAGCGCTTCAAGCGCGACCGCGCCGGCGTCATCTCCGCGTGCATCGTGCTCTTCTTCTTCGTGATCGCGCTCGCGGCGCCCCTCATAGCCAAGCTGTACGGCAAGGACCCGTACACGACGTACGCCAGCCAGCGGCCCGAACTGCTCGACGCGTTCGCGTACCCGGCGGGCCCCAACGGCGGCATGAGCTCGGAGTTCTGGTTCGGCATCGAACCGCAGCTCGGGCGTGACGTGTTCACCTTCCTGCTGTACGGCATCCGGACCTCGCTGGGCATCGCGGTGGCCACCACGCTGGTCACCGCCTTCCTCGGCATCGTGATCGGCACCACCGCGGGCTACCTCGGCGGCAAGACGGACTACCTCGTCGGCCGGGTCATCGACATCCTGCTGTCGTTCCCCTCCACGCTGTTCTTCATCGCCTTCATGCCGGTCATCTACGGCCTCTTCGTCGCCCCGGACGAGAACATCCCGACCTGGCTGCGGGCCGTCTCCCTGATCATCGTGCTGTCCGGCTTCGGCTGGGCCTCCCTCGCCCGTCTGCTGCGCGGGCAGGTGCTCGGTCTGCGCGAGCGTGAGTTCGTGGAGGCCGCGAAGGTCACGGGCGCCTCGCCGATGCGGATCGTCTTCAAGGAGCTGCTGCCCAACCTGTGGACGCCGATCATCATCCAGTCCACGCTGATGCTCCCGGCCTTCGTGACCGCCGAGGCGGGTCTGGCCTTCCTCGGTGTGGGCATGATCGACCCGACCCCGGACTGGGGCGTCATGATCCAGCGCGGCGCGCAGTTCTACACCGAGGACATCACCTTCATGCTCTTCCCGGGCCTGTCCATGGTGATCTTCGTCCTCGCCTTCAACCTGCTCGGCGACTCGGTGCGCGACGCACTCGACCCGAAGTCCAAGCGCTGACCCGTTCCTCCTCCGGTCCGTACACAGGAGTCCGGCCGGCCACCTCCGTCCCGTATGACCACTCTTGGGGTTCATCATGGCTTTCTCCCGTAGAAACTTCCTCATAGCGACCGGTGTCGTCGCGGCCTCCTCCTCCGTCCTGACCGCCTGCGGCGGCGAGGACAAGGGCGGCTCCGCCAAGAACGACGGCCCCAAGGTCAGCGGCAGCAAGACCGTGGACATCCCGGTCGGCACCAAGGCCGACTCGACCGGCCCGGCTCCCGAGGTCAAGGGCGCGGTGAAGGGCGGGATCGCGTACTCGCTCGACCAGCAGGACATGGACCACCTGGACCCGGCGCAGATCTACTCCAGCACCGAGGCCGCCATCACCGTGCCCATCCTGCGCGGCCTGACCGGTTACAAGGTCGACGACAAGGGCGGCGCGATCCTGGTCGGCGACGCCGCCACGGACGCGGGCACCATGAAGGACGGCGGCAAGACCTGGTCCTTCACCCTGAAGGACGGCCTGAAGTGGGAGGACGGCTCGGACGTCACCGTGGAGGACGTCCGCCACACCTTCGAGCGCACCTTCGCCTCCTTCATCACCGAGGGCCCGATCTACGTGCAGACGTGGCTCGTGGGCGGCGACAAGTACGACGGCCCGTACGAGGGCAAGCACCTCGACTCGATCGAGATCGACGGCAAGACCATCACCTTCCGCCTCAACGAGGCGCGGGCCGACTTCAACTTCACGCTCGCCATGCGTGGTTACGCCTTGGTGCCGAAGAAGCACGACACCAAGGAGAAGTACGACAAGCGTCCGTTCTCCTGCGGCCCGTACAAGATCGAGAGCCGCAGCATCGGCAAGTCGATGACCTACGTGCGCAACGAGCACTGGGACCCGAAGACGGACGCGATGCGCAACGCGTACCCGGACCAGTACAAGTTCCAGTTCGGCTTCCAGCCGCTCGCCGCCACCGACCGCTTCATCGCGGACCAGGGGAACGACAAGCAGGCGATGGTGATCTTCAACGAGGTCGCCGCCGAGCGTGTCGCCCAGGTGCTGACCAACCCCGAGCTGAAGAAGCGCGTCCTCACCGCGATCGACGTGGCCACCTACTACTGGCCGATCAACACCACCCGCATCACGGACGTCAAGGTCCGCCAGGCCATCAACTACGCCTGGCCGTCCCAGCAGCTGCAGACGATCCGCGGCGGCGCCTCGGTCACGGAGATCGCCACCACGATCCTCAGCCCGGTGACCCCCGGCTACACACAGTTCGACCTGTACGGCAAGGACAAGAAGCCCGGCGGTGACCCGGAGAAGGCCAAGGCCCTCCTGAAGGAGGCCGGCAAGCTCGGCCAGAAGCTGGTCATCGCCTACCAGCAGTCGGACAACGCCGTGAAGCAGGCCGTCGCGGTCAAGAACGCGCTGGAGGCCGCCGGCTTCCAGGTCGTCAACAAGCAGGTCGACAAGTCGACCTTCTACACCCAGATCGGCAAGGTCGACAACGGTTACGACCTGTTCGCCGCCGGCTGGAGCCCGGACTGGCCGGGTGGCTACTCCGTCTTCTACCCGTGCTGGCACGGCAAGAACATCGGTGACGGTCGCAACAACTACGCCCAGCTGAACGACGCCGGTCTCAACAAGGCGATCGACGCGGCCTCCAAGATCGAGGACCCGGAGCAGGCCAAGAAGGCCTGGGGCGACATCGACCGCCAGGTGCTGGAGCTGGCGGGCGCGGTGCCCGACTACCACCCCATCCGCAACTGGATGTACGGATCCAAGATCGGCAACGTCGTGTACGACGCGGGCAACAACTGCGTCGCGCTCTGCAAGCTGTACGTCAAGAAGTAAGCGCGCACGATCCTCAGGGGGCGGCCACCACCCTTACGGCCGCCCCCTGAGGATCGTG
>MUMD01000414.1 GCA_002155895.1 Streptomyces rochei | reverse complement strand
GTCACGGTGGGGCTCCTGGGTGGTGCGGGGTGGCACGCGGTGCGTGCGGGCGTACGGGTGTACGGGCGATCAGCGCCATCCTAAGCGGACGCTCAGCGCACCCGGCGGGGAAGGGTGCAGGTCAGCCGCACGGCCGGGCACCCCCGACAATGGTCCGGACAGACCTCACGTACAGAGAAAGCGAAACCTCACCATGGACCTCGGCGTGCGCTGGAAGCTGCACGGGGACGGGAAGGTCCCCGCCCCCGGAGCGGTGGTCCGCCCCGACGAACGGCTCTCGTGGCCCCGCACGTTCGGGCTCGGCGCCCAGCACGTGGTGGCCATGTTCGGGGCGTCCTTCGTGGCTCCGGTCCTGATGGGCCTGGACCCCAACCTCGCGATCATGATGTCGGGCGTGGCGACCGCCATCTTCCTGCTCGCCACGCGAGGCCGGGTCCCCAGCTACCTCGGCTGCTCCCTGTCCTTCGTCGGCGTCGCCGCGGTGATCCGGGCCCAGGGCGGCACGAGTGCCACGGTGACCGGCGCCGTGCTGGTCGTCGGCGCCGCGCTGTTCCTGGTGGGGCTCGCCGTGCAGCGGTTCGGAGCGCGGATCATCCACGCCGCGATGCCGCCGATCGTCACCGGCGCGGTGGTGATGCTGATCGGTTTCAACCTGGCCCCGGTCACCGCCTCCACCTACTGGCCGCAGGACCAGTGGACGGCCCTGCTGGTGATGCTCTTCACCGGACTGGCCGTGGTCTGCCTGCGCGGCTTCTGGTCCCGGATCGCGATCTTCCTGGGGCTGGTCTTCGGGTACGTGCTCTCCTGGGCCCTGGACCGGATCTTCGGCAGGATCCACTCGGTGGACGGCAGCGGCAAGGTCACCGACCACTGGCGCCTCGACTTCTCCGCCGTGGGGCAGGCCGACTGGATCGGGCTGCCGTCCTTCCACGGGCCGAGCTTCGAGTGGTCGGCGATCCTGGTCGCCCTGCCGGTCGTCATCGCGCTGGTCGCGGAGAACGCCGGGCACGTCAAGGCGGTCGGCGAGATGACCGGCGACCCGCTCGACGACAAGCTGGGCACCGCGATCTCCGCGGACGGCGTCGGCTCGATGCTGTCCACCGCGGTCGGCGGCCCGCCCAACACCACGTACTCCGAGAACATCGGCGTGATGGCGGCGACCCGGGTCTACTCGACGGCCGCCTACTGGGCCGCCGCCTGCTTCGCGCTCCTCTTCGGTGTCTGCCCGAAGTTCGGCGCGGTGGTCGCCGCGATCCCCGGTGGAGTGCTGGGCGGCATCACCGTCATCCTGTACGGCATGATCGGCCTGCTCGGCGCGCAGATCTGGATCAACGCCGGAGTGGACCTGCGCAACCCGCTGAACCTGGTACCGGCCGCCGCTGGCATCATCATCGGCGTCGGCAACGTCAGCATGGAGTTCACCGACAACTTCTCGCTCAGCGGCATCGCGCTCGGCACGCTCGTCGTCATCACCGGCTACCACGCGCTGCGCGCCTTCGCCCCGGCCCACCTCAAGACCCAGCAGCCGCTGCTGGACGAGGGCACGTCGTCGTACGACGAGGCCGCTGGGGACGGCAGGGACGGCGGCGACGGGACCGGCTCCGGATCTCAGCGCGCCAAGTCGTAGGCGTAGGACGGGGTGAAGGTGCCCGGCTCGCCCTTGCAGCCGTCCGACTCCCCCGGCAGCTTGACCCACAGGTAGGCGTCGATGCGGCCCAGGCCGGTGCTGAGGGTCGGGGTGCGGCCGATCTTGCGGCCGGCCGGGTCGCACCACTGGCCGTCGGGCGGGGCGCCGTTGCCGTTGCGGCTGGTGTCGATGACGGCGCCGAGGCTCGACGGGCCGCCGAGGGCGTCGAGGACGGCGCGGTCGTAGGCGACCTCGTCGGCGGTGGCGTGGAAGTTGGAGACGTTGCTGAAGACGCCGTCGGAGGAGGCGGGCGAGGCGGCACCGGCCTGCCGCAGCCAGCCCGCCTGCTTGGCGGGTGCGTGCCAGCCGGAGTGCCCCGCGTCGTAGTACACGCGCGCCCTCGGGTTCGCCTCCTTGAGGACGCGGCCGGCGCGGGCCAGGGAGGCGAACCGGTCGGCGCGCTCCCTCTCCGGCAGGCACTCGGCCTGGGACACGGAGTCGGGCTCCAGGACGACCACGACCTCGCCGGAGCCGAGCCCGGCGGCGAAGAGGTCCATCCAGTCGTCGTAGGCGTCGAGGTCCGGCGCGCCGCCCTCGGAGTGGCCGCCGCAGTCCCGGTCGGGTATCGCGTACGGCACCACCACGGGCACCCGGCCCTCGGCGGCGCCCCCCGACGTCACGGCCCGGACCCGGGAGGTGATGGTCGAGGGCGTGTGGTCGGCGAACCACACGGCGGCCGGGTGGTCGGCTATCCGCGACCGGATGACGTCCCGGCGCGGGTCGTCGGGGTGGGCCCGGACCCAGGACAGGACCTGTGACTCGGGATGCCGGTAGAGCCGGGTGGCCGCCGGGGTCGTCCGGGGCCTCGTCTCCGGTGCCGTCTTCCGCGAGGGGCCGGGGCTCGCCTTCTTCACCGAGGCGGAGGCGGACGGCGAGGCGGAGGCCGACGGCTTCGCCGACGGGGACGGGGACGGCACCACGGGCGGGGACTGCAGCCTCGGCGAACGCGTCACCTGCGGCCGGGCCTCGTCGGTGCCGCCGCCGTCGTCGCCGAGCGCGGTCAGCATGCCGGTCGCGGTGCCGACCGCGACGACGACGGACGCCGCGGCGACCATCGCGCTGCGGCGGGCTGCACGCCTGCGCTCGGCCCTGCGAGCGGCCAGGCGCCGGGCACGAAGACCTGACACGTACGGTTCCCCCTCCCCCGCACGGCGGGCGCGTTCCCCCGTTCTGGGGAAGCGTCGGGCCCGCCGGCACTCCCGTCAGCCTAAAGCTGCGACCCTGCCGCCATGGCGCACTGCGAACAAGTCCCGGCGGCCGTCCGGACGGTGGACACGGTCCTCGCCCGGATGCGCGTGCTGGACGCGACGCTGCCCGCCCGGGACGGGGTGGCCGTCTTCAACCGCGTCTACCTGACCGTCACGGAGGCGGTCGACCGGCACATCGACGGCGGCCGCTTCCCGGACGCCGGATCGGCGATCGCGCTGGACGTGCGGTTCGCGCAGCGCTATCTGTCGGCCGTCGACGCGCTGGAGGACGGCCGCCGCCCGCCCGCCTGCTGGCGGCCCCTGTTCCAGTTCCGCCGCCACCCCGGCGTACGTCCGCTGCAGTTCGCGCTGGCGGGCATCAACGCGCACATCGGGCACGATCTCGCGCTGGCCGTGGTGGACACCTGTCGTACGCTCGGCTGCGAACCCGTCGATCTCGAGGACGAGTTCGACCGGGTGGGCGATCTCCTCGTGACGCTGGAGGAGCGGGTGCGCGAGGAGCTGATGCCGGGTCCCGACCTCCTCCAGATCGCCGACCCGCTCACCCACCTGCTCGGCTCCTGGAGCCTGGACCGCGCCCGCGACGCCACCTGGGCGGCGGCCCGCGCGCTCTGGGCGCTGCGCCGACTGCCGGACGTCGCGGGCGAGTTCACCGACCGGCTGGACGCGGCGGTGGGCTTCGCGGGCCGCATGCTGCTCACCCCGCTGCCGGACTGATCCGGCCGTTTCGCCGCGCACACCGCGAGACATCCGTGCCGTCGCGGTACGTTGCCCCCTTGGGCAACATCGCGTCCCGACGGCGAAGGAGCACCCCGACATGGCGACCCGGCTCGGACTCGGACTCCCCCAGATGCGCCAGTACGACCTCGGCAAGGACGTCCCCGACGTGGCCCGCGCGGCGGAGGGGATGGGCTACGAGAGCCTGTGGGTCTTCGAGCGCGCCCTGTTCCCCGAACCGGCCGTCCAGGGGCTGTACGGCATCGAGGGCCTGCCCTGGCCGGACGAGTACCGCAACGTGGCGGACCCGCTGGTCACCCTGACGCTGGCCGCCGCGGCCACCGAGCGGGCGGAGCTGGGCAGCAGCGTGCTGGTCGCCCCGCTGCACGTGCCGTTCCAGCTGGCCAAGGCGCTGGCCTCGCTGGACGCGGCGAGCGGCGGCCGGGTCGTCGCCGGTTTCGGCACCGGCTGGTCGCACGACGAGTACGCGGCGGCGTCGGTGCGTCCGTTCGCCGAGCGCGGGCAGGCCCTGGACGAGCTGATCGAGGTGTGCCGCGCGGTCTGGGGCCCGGACCCGGTGGTGTACGACGGGCACCTCACGAAGATCGCCTCCGCCGTGGTGGGCCCCAA
The DNA here is from genome assembly GCA_002155895.1 of Streptomyces rochei. Lineage (GTDB taxonomy): Bacteria > Actinomycetota > Actinomycetes > Streptomycetales > Streptomycetaceae > Streptomyces > Streptomyces rochei. The sequence goes on along the minus strand of MUMD01000414.1, from coordinate 1,806 downwards.
GCCCGCCCGTCCCATCCCGGTGCTGCTGGCGGCGGGCAGCGGCAAGGCCCGGCGCCGGCTGGTGGACCACGCCGACGGCTGGCTGCCGAACGGCCTCGGCGCCGAGGTCGTGGCCGGGCAGTGGCGGCGGCTGCGGGAGCTTGCCGAGGAACGCGGGCGCACCGAGCCGATCCGCACGGTGCTGCGGGTCAACGCCCGGTACCGTCCGTCGGCCCGGGAGGACGCCGACCGCCGCCCCTTCCACGGCAGCGTCGACCAGATCGTCGAGGATCTCGTCGCCCACGCCGAGATCGGCCTCGACGAGATCCTGATCGACCTCCAGGGATCGGCGCGGGACGCCGAGGAGCTGAAGGACCTGGCCGCCCAGGTGTACGAGAAGGCCCGGGCGGCCGGGGTCTAGGGCCGGACGGTCAGGCCCTTCGGTCAGGCCGCTCGGTCAGTCCGTTCGATCAGGCCGTCCGGTCAGGCCATTGGGTCAGTCCCGTTCGGTCAGTCCTCGGGCAGCTCGACCGGCGCGATCTCGTCGTACACGTCGCCCGGCCCGGGGTTGGTCGCGTCGGTCCGCCCGCCGAAGTGGTGCATGACGCCCCAGACCGCGTTGAGCGCGGTCTGGACGGCTCCCTCGGCCCAGCCGGCCGTCCAGGAGATGTCGTCGCCGGCGAGGAAGATGCCCCGCTTGTCCTCGGGCAGCTCCTCCTGCATGAAGTGGGTGAACAGGCGCCGCTGGTAGCGGTAGTGGCCGGGGAGGTTGGCCTTGAACGCGCCCATGAAGTAGGGCTCGTTCTCCCAGGACACGGTCACCGGGTTGCCGATGATGTGCTTCCTGATGTCGACCTTCGGGTAGATCTCGCCCAGCGACTTCAGCATGACCTCCATCCGCTCGTTCGCGGACAGCGGCAGCCACTTCAGGCTGTCGTCGCACCAGGTGTAGGAGAGGCAGATGACGGCGGGCTTGTCGGGGCCGTCGTCGAGCAGGTAGGTGCCGCGGGTCATGCGGTCGGTGAGCGTCATCGACATGACGTCCCGGCCGGTCTCCTCGTCCTTGTCCAGCCAGAAGGGCCGGTCGACCGGCACGAAGAGCTTGGAGCTCTCCATGTAGTGGGTGCGCTCGATGGCCGTCCAGTGGTCGATCGGGAACAGCGAGTCGTCGCAGGCGATCTTGGACAGCAGCATCCAGGACTGGGCGGTGAAGATCGCGGCCCGGTAGGTGCGGATGTCGCCGTTCGCGTCCGTCACGGTGATGTGGTTGCCCGCGGTGCGGTTGAGGCGGGTCACGGCCGGGCGGGGCTCGCCGCCCTCGTGCAGGCTCGCGAGCGAGGTGCCGTACGGCCAGTGGACGATCTTCTCCGGCTCGCGCTCCCACAGGCGCAGCGGCAGCTGCTGGGAGCCGCCGACGATGCCGCGGTGGTGGTCGTCGGCCTCGGTGTAGACGACGCGGAGGATCTCCAGGATGGAGTTGGGGAAGTCGGTGTCCCATCCGCCGGTGCCGAAGCCGACCTGCCCGAAGATCTCGCGGTGCCGGAAGGACTTGAATGCCTCGGAGTCGCAGAGGAAGCCGTAGAAGGTCTGGTTGTCGAGCTTCTCGACCAGCTTCGCCCAGATCTCGCGGATGCGCGGCACGTCCCGCTCGCGCAGGGCGCGGTTCATGTCGGAGAAGTCGGCGCCCTCCTCCAGGCACCTGGCCCAGGCGTCGGCGACGTCCCGGTAGACCTGCGGCAGGTCGTCGAGGGTCTCGGCGTAGTGCGTCTCGCCCTTGAGGTCGACGACGGTGGAGGGCGTGGCCTCGGCGAGGGGGTTGGGGAAGGG
>MUMD01000413.1 GCA_002155895.1 Streptomyces rochei | reverse complement strand
AGATGTGTATAAGGGACTGGTTGTGTCCACCGCCACGCCGCCGGGCCCGGGGGGCGTCGTGGCGTTGGCCACAACCCGGCGGGACGCCCGGCCGGGACCCGGCCCGGGGACACCGGCGCGGCGCCCTTGTCGCCACTGGTCACCGCGGCGCCCGCCGGGACCCGCGCCCCGCGCGGACGCGGCGCGGGCGTCCGGTCACCGCCCACGGTTGTCCAGCATCCGGACAGCCGTCTCCGGCCGGGACGATACGTCTGCTTTACTGATCGCATGAGCACGACGAGCGACCGCACCCCTGCGACCGAGGCGACGATGACGCCCGGTGCTCGTTGTATGTGTCGAATGTGCGCCTTCTAGAGGGCCCCCGCACCACCTGAGCCTCGCGCCCCGAAGCGAGCGCCCGCTCCGGTCCGCCCCCGCGCTCCGCGCCCGCGGCCGAGCCACGCCCCGCACACGTTCTCCCCGGTCCCACCGCCACCGCGCATCGCCACCGCGAGAACCGTGCCGCGTTCCGAAGGTCCCGGAACCCCGAAGAACAACGCCCCCGTGCCCGGCGCACACCAGCGCGCCGCGCACTCGACAGTGACGGAAACCCACGTGATCACCACATCGGGCCTCACCAAGGTCTACCGCTCCCGCGGCCGCGAGGTCACCGCCCTGGACGGCGTCGACCTGCACGTCCGCGAGGGCGAGGTGTACGGCGTCATCGGCCAGTCCGGCGCCGGCAAGTCCTCGCTCATCCGCTGCGTCAACCTCCTGGAACGTCCCACCGCCGGCACGGTCACCGTCGCCGGCCAGGACCTCACGGCGCTGGCCGGCCGCGGCCCCCGCGCCGGCAAGGAACTGCGTCAGGCGCGCAGCCGCATCGGCATGGTCTTCCAGCACTTCAACCTGCTCTCCTCGCGCACCGTTCAGGACAACGTCGAACTGCCGCTGGAGATCCTCGGCACGACCGGGAAGGAACGTTCCCGCAAGGCGCTCGAACTGCTCGACCTGGTCGGACTCGCGGACAAGGCCAAGTCCTACCCCGCCCAGCTCTCCGGCGGCCAGAAGCAGCGCGTCGGCATCGCCCGCGCCCTGGCCGGCGACCCCAAGGTCCTGCTCTCCGACGAGGCCACCAGCGCCCTCGACCCGGAGACCACCCGCTCCATCCTCCAGCTGCTGCGCGACCTCAACCGGCAGCTCGGCCTGACCGTCCTGCTCATCACCCACGAGATGGACGTCGTCAAGAGCATCTGCGACTCCGCGGCGCTCATGGACAAGGGACGCATCGTCGAGTCCGGCACCGTCAGCGACCTGCTGGCGACGCCCGGCTCCGAACTGGCCGCCGCGCTCTTCCCGGTCGGCGGTGACCCGTCCGGCGAGGACCGCACCGTCCTCGACGTCACCTTCCACGGCGAGGCCGCCACCCAGCCGGTCATCTCCCAGCTGTCGCGCACCTACAACATCGACATATCGATCCTGGGTGCCGCCATCGACACCGTCGGCGGACTCCAGGTCGGTCGCATGCGCATCGAACTGCCCGGCCGCTACGAGGACAACGTCGTGCCCGTCGGCTTCCTGCGCGAGCAGGGTCTCCAGATCGACGTGGTGAACGTCGAGACGACGAACGAAGGCCGGCCGGTGCTGGTGAAGGAAGGTGCCAAGTGACCTGGTCCGAGATGCAGCCCCTGCTGGAGCAGGCCTGTCGGGAGACCCTGATCATGGTCGGCTGGTCCACCCTGATCGCCGTGGTCGGCGGACTCCCGCTCGGCATCCTGCTGGTCCTCACCGACAAGGGCGGCCTGCTGCAGAACACCGTGGTGAACAAGGTCATCGGCCAGATCGTGAACATCGGCCGCTCGCTGCCGTTCATCATCCTCATGGTCGCGCTGATGAACTTCACCCGCTGGGTCACCGGCACCACCATCGGCAGCGAGGCCGCGATCGTGCCGCTCGCCATCGGCGGCATCCCCTTCTTCGCGCGCCTGGTCGAGACGGCGGTCCGCGAGGTCGACGGCGGACTCGTCGAGGCCGTGCAGGCCATGGGCGGCAACACCTGGACCGTGGTCCGCAAGGTCCTGGTCCCCGAGGCGCTGCCGTCGCTGATCGCGTCCACCACGACCACGGTCATCGCCCTCATCGGCTACTCCGCCATGGCCGGCACCGTCGGCGGCGGCGGCCTCGGCGACCTCGCCGTCCGCTACGGCTACAACCGCTTCGAGTCCGGCCTGATGTGGGTGACCGTCGCGATCCTCGCGGTCGCCATCTCGCTCATCCAGTTCGCCGGCGACGCCGCCGCCCGCGCCCTGCACCGCCGCGGCGGACGCTCCGGCGTCGCGCCCCGGCTGCGGCTGCTCAAGGCCGAGGAGCCCGCCGCGGCCGACGTGAGCAAGGTCGCGTAGCGCGCCCACGGCTCCCCTCAAGACTCCCCGCCGAACCCCAGGCGGGGCCGCACCACCTGAAGGAAAGGCACTTTTCGTGCGTAACACCGCCAAGATCACCACCGCTGTCCTCGCCACCGGAGCCCTCACCCTCGGGCTGTCCGCCTGCGGCTCGGACAAGGACGCCGCCTCCGACACCTCCGGCCCGCTGGTCGTCGCCGCCAGCCCCGTCCCGCACGCCGAGATCCTCACCTACGTCAAGGACCACCTGGCGCAGAAGGCGGGCCTCGACCTGGAGGTCAAGGAGGTCACCGACTACGTCACGCCGAACACCTCCACGGAGGACGGCTCGGTGGACGCCAACTTCTTCCAGACCACCCCGTACCTCGACGACTTCAACAAGAAGCGCGGCACCCACATCGTGTCCGTCGTCGACGTGCACCTGGAGCCCCTCGGCCTGTACTCCCACAAGGTCGACAAGGCCGCGGACCTGAAGAGCGGTGCGACCGTCGCCGTCCCCAACGACACCGTCAACGAGGGCCGCGCCCTCCAGCTGCTGGCCGCCAACGGGCTCATCAAGCTCAAGGACGGCGTCGGCACCACGGCGACCCCGGCGGACATCACCGAGAACCCGAAGAAGCTCAAGTTCAAGGAGCTGGAGGCGGCCACCACGCCGCGCTCCCTGGACGACGTGGACGCGGCGGTGGTCAACGGCAACTACGCCATCGAGGCCGACCTCAAGCCCGCGAAGGACGCCCTCGTCCTGGAGTCCGCCAAGGACAACCCGAACAACAACCTCCTCGCCGTCAAGGAGGGGAACGAGGACGACCCGCGGGTGAAGAAGCTCGCGAAGCTGCTCACCTCGCCCGAGGTCAAGAAGTTCATCGAGGACACGTACGACGGCGCCGTGCTGCCCTCGTTCTGACCCCCTCCACCCGCGCACGGGGTCCGCTCAGCCGGAGTGGACCCCGTGGTGTGGTTGAGTGCTTACATGCTGCATGCTGGGCAGTTCGAGCAGGCCCTGACGGTTACACAGGTTACGGAGCGGCGCATGACGAGCACCTTCCCCAACATCTCCATCAGCACGGAGCGGTTGGTGCTGCGCCCCCTCGACGAGGACGACGCCCCCGCCCTGGCCGCCATGATGAACGACGAGCAGGTCGCCGCCTGGACCCACGTCCCGCAGCCCTTCACCGAGCAGGCCGCCCGCACCTGGATCGGCGAGTACGCCCCCGCCGAGCGCACGGCGGGCCGGGGACTCGACCTGGCCGTCACCGAGTTCCTCACCCAGCGGCTGGTCGGCGTCATCCAGCTCACCAAGACCAACTGGCACGTGCGCTCCACCGAACTCTCGTACATCGTCGCCCCCTGGGCGCGCGGCGAGGGCTACGCGTCGGAGGCGGCGCTCGCCACCGCCCAGTGGCTCTTCGGCGACCAGAAGCTCGAGCGCATCGAACTGCGCACCGCCGCCGACAACACCGCCTCCCAGCAGGTCGCCCAGAAGATCGGCTGCATCAGCGAGGGCGTCCTGCGCAACGCCTGCATAGCCCGCGTCCGCACCGAGGAGAACGGGTGGACGGACGTGCGCACCGACTTCATCGTGTGGAGCCTGCTGCCGGAAGACCTCGAGGGCGCCGCCGGACCGCTGACCGACGAGGCCGGTTTCAGCACCTTCACCGACTGGAACTGATCCATGGGGCCGGCGGTGTCGTCGCCCCGCCCCGAGGCCGCACCGGGTACCCTCACGAGGCGCGCCCGCGAACGCTTCCGCGACACGACCTGCAAGACCCCTGGAGACTGACGACGATGGCCGACCGGGTCACGGTGATCGGCTGGGACGGTTCGCCGCTGACCGCCGCGGCACGCTCCGCACTGGGTGCGGCCACCCTCGTGGCCGGCGCCGCCCACCACCTCGCGCTCCCCGAGGTGCCGCCCGCCGCCGAACGCGTCCGTCTCGGCAGCGTGGCCCTCGCCGCCCGCCGCATCGCCGCCCACCGGGGCACCGCGGTCGTCCTCGCCGACGGCGATCCCGGCTTCTTCGGCGTCGTACGCACCCTGCGGGCCCCGGAGTTCGGCCTGGAGGTCGAGGTCGTCCCAGCCGTCTCCTCTGTCGCCGCCGCCTTCGCCCGCGCCGGCATGCCCTGGGACGACGCCCATGTGGTCGTCGCCCACCCCCGCACCCTGCGGCGCGCGGTGAACGTATGCCGAGCCCACACCAAGGTCGCCGTCCTCACCTCACCCGGTGCCGGTCCCGCCGAACTCGGCCTGCTCATGGAGGGCATCCACCGCACCTTCGTCATCTGCGAGGAACTCGGCACCTCGCGCGAACAGGTCACCGTCGTCACCTCCGAGAAGGCCGCCGACCACAGCTGGCGCGACCCGAACGTCGTCATCGTCGTCGGCGGGAGCACCGGGCCGGGCGCCCCGGGCGACGCCGCCGGCTGGATCGCCGGCCGCGACCCCGCCGCCGGACCGCGCGGCTGGTCGCTGCCCGCCGAGGCGTACGGCGGTGACCTCGGCGAGGGCGAGACCGAACTGCTGCGCACGGCCCAACTCGCCCGGCTCGGACCCCGTCCCGGCGACCTCGTGTGGGACATCGGCTGCGGCAGCGGCGCCTTCGCGACCGAGGCCGCCCGGGGCGGCGCCGCCGTCATCGCCGTGGACCGGGCCCCCGACGCCTGCGCACGTACCGAGGCCACGGCCCGTCACTTCGGCGTCCAGCTCCAGATCGTCCACGGCACCGCCCCGCACGTCCTGGAGAACCTCCCCGAGCCCGACGTCGTCCGGGTCGGCGGCGGGGGAGCGGCCGTGGTCTCCGCCGTCGCCGACCGCCGTCCGCAGCGCATCGTCGCGCACGCCGCGACCCGCGACGCGGCCGAACTCGTGGGCAGGGACCTGACGGAGCACGGCTACCGGGTCGAGTGCGCCCTGCTGCAATCCGTGGGACTCGACACCAAGGCATGGACGGAGACGGAGCGGAGCGTTGCGTTCCTGCTCAGCGGGGTCCTTCCGGACCGCGCCCCGTGATCGGGTTGTCATACTGCGCGGGGTAGGCTGGCGGATTGTTGTACCGCGCCAGGACACGCGGCCATTCGTCGGTCGATGTCCGTAAGAACCCGCCTGTTGTGGGCCCGGTTGTGGTACGGCAGAACCGGAGGACGCGCAACGTGGCGCAGTCCACAGCGGGCCGTCGCGGATCAAGCTGTCGTGACGGGGGAACGACCGCGACAATGCCACTCAATGGCTTTGTCGTCATTTCCGGCGGGTCGTTCGTGCCGCTGGGCACGCACGCTCGTTCTCACTGTGGGGCGGTCGGTGCGCCGTCCCGGGTGAGCTGGTCGTAGAAGCACTAACCGATGGGCGAGGGGTTACGCATGACCGACACCGGCCAGATCCCGGGCGAGGGGCTGCCGGAGAACGCAGGCATGGTGGAGCAGCCGGGCGTCCCCGCACCCGGCGCGTACACCTACCTCTCCGAGACCACCGCCGAGGACGAGGACCTGTTGCTGCTGCCAGGGGCGCAGAGCGCCTGGGGCAACGAGGTCGCGCCGCCCGCGCCGGAGCCGGTCGTGGAGACCGTGCACCAGCCGGGCCCGCACGAGTTGTCCGGCCGCGACAGCGGCTCGGTCGACCTCGGCGGCGTCCGTCTGCCCGAGCCGTCGCCGGAGCCCGCGTCCGCCCCGGCCCCGCCGCGCAGGCCCCTGCACCTCGGTCCGCCGATCCCCGACACCTCCGCGAGCCCGGTCCGCTCCCTCGCCGACCGCGGGCCCGCCGAGGCGCCGGTGCGCCAGGCCGGCCCGCCGACCACCGGTCCCGAGTACCTCGACGTTCCGCAGGCGGCGGCGATGCCTCCCCAGGGCGCGGCGCCCTGGGGCGCGCAGACGGCCGCGGCCCCGGGTACCGGGGGAGTGCATGCGGAAACGGTTGTTCCGGCAGCCGACCGGACGCCGGAGCCGGTGGGTGCCGCACAGGCCCTCGTGACGCGCGTGGCGACGGAGGCCGTCGCGGCGACGGCCGAGGAGGGCGGTGTGGCCGCCCCTTCGGCTGCGGAGGGTACGGCCCCGGCGGCCGAGCAGGCTCCCACCGAGCCCGTGGCCGAGCCGGCCCAGGCCGTGACGGAAACCCCCGGGCAGCCGGGGCCGGACGCCGCCCCGGCGACCGATGCCGCCGAGGCGGCGGAGGCGGGCGTACCCCAGGCCGTACCGACGGCCGGACCGGCGGAACCGGCCGGGGACCCGGGGCCCGAGCAGGCCGCCGGGCCGGTCGAGGCGCCGGCGTCCGCACAGGCGGGCGAAGCGGCGCAGCCCGATGTCGCGCAGCCCGATGTCGCGCAGGCGGTCGAACCGGCGCAGATTCCCGGTTCTGCGCAGGTCGTGGAGTCGGCCCAAGCCGCGGAGCCCGTCGGGACGGTGGAGCCGGCCGAAGCCCCGGAACCCGTCGAGACGGTGGAGCCGCCGGCCGAGGGCCTGGCAGACGGGTCGGCCGAGGCACAGGGGCCCGAGCAGGCGGTCGAACCGGCGCAGGTTCCGGAGGCCGCGCGGGTCGTGGAGCCGGCCGCAGCCCCGGGGGCCGTGGAGGCGGTCGAGCCCGTCGAGGCCCCGGGCCCGGCCGCGTCCGCCGAGCCGGTCCAGGGCACCGATGCGCCTCAGGCCGCCGAGTCCGTCCAGACCACCGAGTCCGTCCAAGGCGCCGATGAGCCTCAGGCCGCCGAGTTCGTGCAGGGCGCTGCGTCGCCGTCCGAGGTTCCCGGTCCCCAGGAAGTCCCGGCTGCCGGGGCACCGGTGACCGGGGACGCCCCAGCGGCCGCCGCCACCGCGACCGACCGCACGCCCGCCGAAGCCGCGACCGAGCCCACGGGGCACGAGCCGTCCCCGGAGACCGTGTCCGCCGCCACCGAACAGCCCGTCGCGGCACCGGAGGCGGTCGCGGAGCCGGAGGTCACCGCACAGCCCGTGCAGGCAGCAGCGGAGGAAGACCCGCACCCGGAGACGCAGCCCGTCCCCCAGCAGGCCGCGCCGCAGGCCGCCGCACCGCAGGACGCCGCCGCGCACCGGCCGGACGACGGGCCGGTGCGCGGCGGCGTCC
>MUMD01000412.1:708-14277 GCA_002155895.1 Streptomyces rochei | reverse complement strand
CGTAGGCCCCCTGCGGGCGGCAGCCCGCCGCACAGGCCCTCCCCACGGGCGGTCGGCCGCCGACGGTGGACGACCCCCACGGGCGACGCCCACCTCTCGGCCGACTGGAAACGGGTGGTGCGCGGGTGGGAGACCAGGACGGCAGGACAGCGCCGCGTCACCGAAAAGCGGGCCGCTCCGGATCGAACACCGCCATGCCCTCCGCAGGAGACGACGCCTCGGCGAACCGCCGCCGCGGAATCCGCCCCGCCAGCCGGGCCAGCCTCCCCGCCTCCACCGCCGACCGCATCGCCGCGGCCATCAGCACCGGCTCCTGCGCCCGCGTCACCGCAGACGCCAGCATCACCCCCGCACACCCCAGCTCCATCGCCAGCGCCACGTCCGACGCCGTACCGGCCCCCGCGTCCAGGATCACCGGCACGCCCGCGTGCTCCACGATCAGCTCGAAGTTGTGCGGGTTGCGGATGCCCAGCCCCGACCCGATCGGCGACCCGAGCGGCATGATCGCCGCGCACCCGACGTCCTCCAGCTTCNNGTCCAGCAGCTCGATCGGGTCCGGCAGCAGGGTGCGCTCGTCGGCGATGACCTCCAGCTTCACCAGATCGGTCCCGAGCGCCTCACGCGCCAGCCGCGCGGTGAGCACGGCCTCCCCAGCGGTGAAGCAGCCCGCCGTGTTCGGCAGCACCCGGACCCCGAGCTTCTCCAGCACCGACAGCACCGACCCGTGCACCGAGGCGTTCACGCGCCGCATCGCGACCGTCGTCAGTTCCGTGCCGGAGGCCAGCAGCGCACGCTCCAGGACGTCGAGGCTGGGCGCCCCGCCGGTACCCATGATCAGGCGGGACCCGTACGACGTACCGCCGAGGACGAAGGGATCNNCTTCGACGCGGTCGCCGTCGGCCAGCGCGGTGGCGGCCCACCGCGCGCGCGGGACGACGGTCTCGTTGAGGGCGGCGGCCACGCCGGACGGCGCCGAGGTGAGCGTGCCCACCAGGGCGTCCAGAGCCGTGCCGGCGGCCACCTCGCGCGGCTCGCCGTTGACGGAGATCTTCATGCGGACTGCTCCGAGAGTTCCGAAGGTGCCGGGATTTCCGGGTGCGCGGGGCGCGCGGCGGCGGTGAAGCGCCCGGGGGCGAAGGGGCGGGCCTCCTCCGGAAGCTCCCCGGTGGTCAGCGCGTGCGCCATGACGTCGCCGGTCACCGGGGTGAGCAGGACGCCGTTGCGGTAGTGCCCCGTGGCCAGCAGCAGGCCGTCGAGCCCGGTCGGGCCGAGCATCGGGGCGTTGTCCGGGGAGCCGGGACGCAGACCCGCCCGGGTCTCCGTCAGGGGCAGCTCCGTGATGCCGGGGACCAGCTCGTGGGCGTCGCGCAGCAGCTCGTAGACGCCGCCCGCGGTCACCGTCGTGTCCCAGCCCAGCTCCTCGCTGGTGGCGCCGACGACCAGCTCACCGCTCTCCCGGGGCACCAGGTAGAGCGGGTTGCCGCGCACCACGGCGCGCACCGTCCGGTTCAGCAGGGGCCCGTGCGTCCGCGGCATCGCCAGCCGCAGCACCTGCCCCTTCACCGGCCGCACCGGCGGCAGCACGTCCTCGGGCACACCCGCGAGCCGCCCGCTCAGGCTGCCGCAGGCCAGCACCACCTGCCCGGCCTCCAGCAGGGTGCCGTCGGCGGTGACCACCCCCGTGGCCCGCTCGCCGCCCCGCCCGAGGGCGAGCCGGTCGGCCCACGCGCGGTGCACGACGACGCCCGCCCGCTCGCAGGCGGCCACCAGCGCCGCGGCCAGGCGCCGGGGGTCGATCTGGTGGTCGCCGTCCACCCGGAGCCCGCCGCGCACACCCGGCGCGAGCATCGGCTCCAGACGCCGGCACTCACGACCCGACAGCCACTCGGACTCCAGCCCCGAACGCTGCTGGAGCGCGTGCAGTTCGCGCAGGTGGGCGCGGTCGTCGGCATCCAGCGCGACGGCGAGGGTGCCGCAGCGGCGGTAACCGAGGTCGTGGCCCGTGACGTCCGCCAGCTCGGCGGCGAACTCCGGGTAGCGGCGGGCCGAGGCGAGGTTCAGCGCGAGCAGCGTCTGCTCGCCGTAGTGCAGTTCCGTGACGGCGGCCAGCATCCCGGCCGCCACCTGGGCGGCGCCACCGCCCGGCTCGGGGTCCACGAGGGCCGTGGCGAGACCGCGCTGCGCGGCCCGCCACGCCGTGACCAGACCGATGATCCCGCCGCCCACGACGAGCACGTCGGGTGCGGGGGACGAGGTGTGCGGTGGTGACGACATGGGCGTCCAGCCCCTCCCTTCGCCGGCATGACCCGGATCAGGTTCGTACGGTCGGAGGCCGCCAGCCTCCCTCTCAGCCCGGTGCGTCCGGGCTCCCGCGAGTGCTTTACGTTGGCCACCCTAGCCCGCAGCACCTCGCACTCGTAAGGGAGCCTCCGCCCGTGGCCCGTTCACTCGACGGTCTCGTCCTCGCCCCCGTCGCCGACCAGGCGCCCGGCCAGGTCGGCACCCGCACGCGCTTCGCCTACCACGAGAGGGACGGCGTCGTGTGGGCCGAGTACGCGGGCGGCGACGTGGTCCGCGGCCACCTGGTCGGCACCCGGCAGGGCGACCGCCTGGACTTCCGGTACGTGCAGCTCAAGGCCGACGGCGGCACCTCCTCGGGGCACTGCGCGGCGACCGTCGTCGAGCTGCCGGACGGGCGGGTGCGCCTGGAGGAGAGCTGGGAGTGGGAGTCGCAGCGCGGCAGCGGGACGAGTGTGGTCGAGCAGGTCACGGCGCACGAGCGCTGACTGACTTTCCGTCAGGTGTCTAAGGTGATCAGGTGAGTGAGCAGACGCGGGACCGGGAACAGGCGCCGGAGCAGACCCGGGAGCGGCAGACGGACGCCCGGCACCGGGTCGTGGTCGTCGGTGCGGGCATGGCGGGGGTACAGACCGCGGTGGCGCTGCGCGAACGGGGTTTCACCGGCCCCGTCACACTGATCGGCGCCGAGCCGCACCAGCCCTACGACCGCCCCCCGCTGTCCAAGGCCGTCCTGCTCGGCACCGCCGAGGGCTCCGCCTTCGACGTCGACTTCGAGGCCCTGGACATCACTCTGCGACTCGGCTGCGAGGCCTTGGGCGTCCGGCCCGGCGCGCACACCCTCGACACGTCGGCGGGTCCCGTACCGTACGACTCCCTCGTCCTCGCGACCGGCGCTGAGCCGCTGCGGCTCCCCGGCGCGGAGGGCGTGCCCGGCGTGCACCTGCTGCGCACCCTGGACGACGCCGAACGGCTGCGCCCGGTGCTCGCCCGCCGGCACGACATCGTGGTCGTCGGCGCCGGCTGGATCGGCGCCGAGTTCGCCACCGCCGCCCGGGAGGCGGGCTGCGCGGTGACCGTGGTGGAGGCCGCCGACCGTCCCCTGGCCGGCGCGCTGCCCGCCGAGGTCGCCGCGCCGATGACGCGGTGGTACGCCGAGGCGGGCGCGGTGCTGCGCACGCACACGCGCGTGACGCGCGTCGAGCCCGGCGACGGCCCGGGGGAGCCCGGCCGGGTGATCCTGGACGACGGCTCGCGGCTGCCCGCCGACGCGGTCGTCGTCGGCATCGGCGCCCGGCCCGCCACCGCCTGGCTGGCCGGCTCCGGGATCGACCTCGGCGCGCACGGCGAGGTCGTGGCCGACGACCGCCTGCGCAGCTCCGTCCCGGACGTCTACGCGGTCGGCGACTGCGCCTCCTTCCCCTCCGGGCGCTACGGCGAGCGGCTGCTGGTGCACCACTGGGACAACGCCCTCCAGGGGCCGCGCACGGTCGCCGCCGGCATCGTCGGCGCCGCCGCCGGCGAGGTCACCGAGAAGTACGACCCGGTGCCGTACTTCTGGTCCGAGCAGTTCGGCCGCTTCGTCCAGTACGCCGGCCACCACACGGCCGCCGACACCACGCTGTGGCGCGGTGATCCCGCCGGCCCCGCGTGGACGGTCTGCTGGCTGAGGGAGGGCCGCCTGGTGGCCCTGCTGGCCGTGGGCCGCCCCCGGGACCTGGCCCAGGGCAGGAAGCTGATCCAGGCGGGCACCCCGATGGACCCGCTGCTGCTGGCCGACCCGGCGAAGCCGCTGAAGTCGGCCACGGCCTAGTCCGGCTTCCGACTGTCAGTGGCAGATGGCAGGCTTGAGACGTGACCGAGATTGACGCAAAGATCGATGCTCTCGTGCCTGCCTGGCTCACCGTTCCCGACATCGCCGAGATGCTCGGCGTCGAGGTGACCCGCGTGCGCCAGCTGATCAAGGAAGGCCAGCTCATCGCCGTACGCCGCGGCGAGAACCGGGCGCTGCACATCCCGGCGGCCTTCATCGACGGGGACAAGGTCGTCAAGGGCCTGGTCGGCACCCTGACGCTGCTGAGGGACGACGGCTTCACGGCCGAGGAGATGCTGGAGTGGCTCTTCACGCCCGACCCGTCCCTGCCCGGCACCCCCGCCCAGGCGCTGAGCGAGAACCGCGGCACGGAGGTGAAGCGCCGCGCCCAGGCGCTGGCCGTCTGACCTGACCTGACCTGACCCGACCTGACCCGGCTCGCCCCGGCCCCGGTTCGGGGGCGGACGGGCCGGGCCGCGGGGGACCGCCTCGGGCGGTGCGTCCACCGCGTCGTACCTTGGGCGGCGTTCCCGCGGCCTTCCTCCGACGGCCGCGGGGGCGCCGCAGCCCGTTAGCCGAGGCGTGCGCCCACCGCGGGCCCACGCCGCACACCTGGGGGGACACACCCGCATGCCCGACACCGCCGTGACCGCACGCGCCCGGCTCGCCGACGCCCGCCTCTACCTGTGCACGGACGCCCGCCGTGACCAGGGCGACCTGCCCGAGTTCCTGGACGCGGTGCTGGCCGCCGGCGTGGACGTCGTGCAGCTGCGCGACAAGGGCATGGAGGCCGCCGAGGAGCTGGAGCACCTGGAGGTCTTCGCCGACGCCTGCGCCCGCCACGGCAAGCTCCTCGCGGTCAACGACCGGGCCGACGTCGCCCACGCCGCCCGCGCCGACGTGCTGCACCTCGGACAGGGCGACCTGCCGGTGCCCGCCGCCCGCGCGATCCTCGGCGAGGACGTCCTCGTCGGCCGCTCCACGCACGCCGAGTCCGAGGCCGCCGCCGCGGCCGTCCAGGACGGCGTGGACTACTTCTGCACCGGCCCCTGCTGGCCGACCCCCACCAAGCCCGGCCGGCACGCGCCCGGCCTCGGCCTGGTCCGGTACACGGCGTCCCTGGGGACCGACCGCCCCTGGTTCGCCATCGGCGGCATCGACCTCGGCAACCTCGACGAGGTGCTGGAGGCCGGCGCCCGGCGCGTCGTCGTCGTCCGGGCGATCACCGGGGCCGACGACCCGGGCGCGGCCGCGGCGGAGTTCGCGAAGCGGCTCCGGGAAGCGTAGGCGCGGTCGGGCGGCCCGGCGCGCGGGCGGGGCGCGCGGCGCGGCGGGTGCCACGGGCATGTGTCCAAGGAGTGGACAACAACTCGACAATACGGACAAAAATCCCGCATTCGGTTGGGGGACCGCCACCCCCTGGCTAACCTGCCCGTATGGCCCTCGGAACCGCATCCACCAGGACTGATCGCGCGCGCACCGTGCGTGACATCCTCGCCGCCGGCAAGACGACGTACTCGTTCGAGTTCTCGGCGCCGAAGACGCCCAAGGGCGAGAAGAACCTGTGGAGCGCGCTGCGGCGGGTCGAGGCGGTCGCCCCGGACTTCGTCTCCGTCACCTACGGCGCCGGCGGTTCCACGCGCGCGGGCACGGTCAAGGAGACCCAGCAGATCGTCGCCGACACCACGCTGACACCCGTCGCCCACCTCACCGCGGTCAACCACTCGGTCGCGGAGCTGCGCAACATCATCGGCCAGTACGCCGACGCCGGGATCCGCAACATGCTGGCCGTGCGCGGCGACCCGCCCGGCGACCCGATGGGCGAGTGGGTCCCGCACCCCCAGGGGCTGACCTACGCGGCCGAACTCGTCGAACTCATCAAGGAGTCCGGCGACTTCTGCGTCGGCGTCGCGGCCTTCCCCGAGATGCACCCGCGCTCCGCCGACTGGGACACGGACGTGGCGCGCTTCGTCGACAAGTGCCGGGCCGGCGCCGACTACGCCATCACCCAGATGTTCTTCCAGCCCGAGTCGTACCTGCGCCTGCGCGACCGCGTCGCCGCGGCCGGCTGCGACACCCCGGTCATCCCGGAGATCATGCCGGTGACCAGTGTGAAGATGCTGGAGAGGTTGCCGAAGCTCAGTAACGCGTCGTTCCCTGCCGAGCTGAAAGAGCGCATCCTCGCGGCCAAGGACGATCCGGCGGCTGTACGCTCGATCGGGATCGACTTCGCCACGGAGTTCTGCGCGCGGCTGCTGGACGAGGGTGTCCCCGGACTGCACTTCATCACGCTCAACAACTCCACGGCGACGCTGGAAATCTACGAGAACCTGGGCCTGCACCACCCACCGCGGGCCTAGACCGGCCGCACATACTTACGACACACTGCGTTGCGGCCACTGGGAGAGGGGCGTACATGGGCTGGACGGTCCTCTACATCGCGTTCGGCATCGTCGCGCTGTGGCTGCTCGGGGAGGTGCTGCTGCAGTACAAGGCGCGGTTGCGCTGGCGGCTGCTCGCCTTCGGCGGCTTCGCCGGTGTCGTCGCCGGTGTGCTGCTGTCCAACGTGATCGTCATCGGGCTGGGCGCCGCCGCCTTCGCGGTGGGCCAGACCTACGTGACGCTGTCCTTCCGCCGCGGCTTCGAGGCCGGCTGGGCGGTCAACGCCCCGGCGAGCCTGGTCGGCAGGCGCTCCCGTCCCGAACGCGGCCGCCGGGAACCGACGTTGGAGGTCTCCGGCCTGGAGGCGGCCGACCCCGGCCCCGACCCCTACGACGACGGCGCGCGGAGCCAGGGAGCGGGCCACGACGGCCTCTCCTACGGCCACGACGACTACGACCGCGACGACGTCTTCACCCCGGCCCGCCCGGCCGACCCCGGCGCGGCGGAGACCACGGCCGTCTACGAACCCCAGCCCATGCCCGACGACACCGGTTCCTACGGCGTCTACGGCGACACCGGCTACGCGGCCGGCCAGCAGCCGGCCGCGCACGGCGCCGACCCGTCCTACGCCTACGACTACCCGGGCCACGCCCCGCAGGGCTACGGCTACGACGCCGGGGGCCAGCAGTACGCCGCCTACTCCGACCCGTACATCGGCACCCACACCTACGGCGGGACGTCGTACGACACCGGCGGCTACGACACGGCGGGCGGGCAGGGCCACGGCCACCCGCAGGGCTACGGCCAGGACCAGTACGCCACCGGCACCACCGGCGGCTACGGCGAGACCCCGGCCGGCGGGGTCTGGGTACCGCAGCAGCGCAGCACCGACGACCCCTACGGCGGCGAACTCCCGCCGGAGCAGCCCTACCCGTACCAGGGCGACGCCCAGCCGCAGGGCTACGACGAGCAGTACCGCTACTGACGCTCCCTCGGGCGGCCGGGAACCGGTCGCCCGCCGCTCACTGGGAGCCCCGGAACTGGGGCCCCTCCACGACGAGTCCGGCGACCAGCGCGCCCGACATGCCGGCGTGCGGCAGCCCCCCGCCCGGGTGCGACCAGCCGCCGACCGTGAACAGCCCCTGCGTGCGCGTGCCGTTCGCCGGGTGCAGCAGACGACCGCCGGCCGCCGCCAGCGCCGGCGCCGGCACCGCGCCGTCCGCCACCCCCGTCGCCGCCGCGACGTCGGCCGGGGTGCGCACCTCCTGCCACAGGATGCGGTCGCGCAGGCCGGGTACGGCACGCTCGGCGGCCCGGACCAGGCGCCCGGCGTGGACTTCGTACTCCTCGGCCTCCTCGGCGGACGCCCCGCCGCCCGCGGGCACCACCGAGGTCACGGTGACCGCCTCGTGGTCCGCGTCCGGGACCAGCGCGGGGTCGTCCGGCCGCAGCACCGTGACGGTCGGCCGCTCGGGAGCCCGGGCCGCCGGCCCGAACAGGGCGTCCAACTCGGCCTCGCGGTCCTCCGCGTGCACCACCGTCCGGTGCGCCGTCCCCGGCGGCCGCCCGCCCCGCAGCGCCAGCAGCACCGTCAGCCGGCTCGCCCCGTCGCGCCGCGCCGGGACCTCCCCGTCACCCCGCACCGGTGAGCCGCCGCACAGGCGCTCCAGCACCCCGGGCGCCACCCCCGCGACGACGAACTCGGCCTCGGCGACGCCGCCCTCGGCCAGCTCCACGCCCGCCACCCGGCCGTCCTTCTCGACGATCCCCGTGACCTCGGCGCCGAAGCGGAACTCGACCCGGCGGGCCAGACACCGCTCGTACATCGCCCGGGCCAGCTCCCGCAGACCGCCACCGCGCACGTACCACATGCCGAACGCGTACTCCATGTACGGCAGCACCGCGGCGTTGGCCGGGGCGGTCCGGGGGTCGAGGCCGTGGGCGAGCGCGTGGCTCTCCAGCAGGGCGGCGAGCCGGGCGTCCCGCAGCTCCCAGGCGCCGACCTCGGCGAGCGTCCCGGCCCGGCGGGTGCGCAGCAGCCGCTTGTGCGGGACCGCGGGATAGGGCTCGCGCTCGGCCAGCACCTCCCAGTTCGGCCACAGCGGCTCCTCCAGGAGCGGGCGGCGGGTGCGGTCCCAGGTCTCCCGGGCCCGCACCAGGAAGTCGCCCCAGCGTCTCCCGGCGTCCGCCCCGAGCGCGGCGTCCAGGGCGGCGAGGACGCCGGCCCGCGAGGCGTTCGGCAGCGCGACCTCGGTGCCGTCCGCGAACACGTGCCGGGCGCTCGGATCGACCTGCACCAGCTCGACGCAGGACTCCAGCGGCTCCTTGCCGGTCTTGACGAACAGATCGCGCCAGACGGCGGGCAGCGGCAGCAGACCGGGACCGGTGTCGAAGGAGAACCCGTCCCGCTCGAAGCGCCCGAGGGCTCCGCCGTACGTCGCCGTCCGCTCGTACACCACCACCCGGTGGCCCGCGACGGCCAGCCGGGCGGCGGCCGCCATCGCGCCCGTCCCGGCGCCGATCACCGCAATCCGTGCCATGCCGGCGACTTTATCCTCCACCCGGGACGGTCCGGCCGAGGGGCCGCCGCACGGGGGGGACGGCAGGTGCGGGGCGCCGGGTGAGTACGGCGGCGGACGCGCGCGTGGCCGGTCGGCCGGTCGCCGCCGTGGGCCGGGGTGCGCAGGCGTGAGTACCCGTACCTACCCCGCCAGATGAGTATCCGCGCGGATGGGACGGGACCCGCCGCGACGAGAGAGTGGAGGCACGGAGAGGGGCACGGCTCCGGCACCGGCGACACGGGGCGCCGGAACGGAGCCGGGCCCGCGATCCGCTCCTTCCGCCGGCCGCGGTCGGCGGGAGCGAGGCACGGGGGAACCCGGGGGAACGACCGGAAACGGGGGTTCCGACGGGGGGACGTACGGGGGAGCAGGAGAAGGCGCCGGTCCGACGGCGGCCCGCGGGGGACGCGGCCGCCACGGGCCGGCGTTCTTCGTGCGCGACCGGCCCGCCCGGCCGCGCACGGCGCCTCAGGGGCGGCCGCTCACCCGGCCCTGGAGCAGCCGGGACAGGGCCGCGTGCACGTCGTCCAGGGAGCGCTCCGGCTGGAACGACTTCCAGTCCAGCGCCGCCACCAGGACCATGCCGACCAGCGCGGCGGCGGTCAGCGGCACATCGATCTCGTCGCTGAACTCACCGCTGGCCACGCCGTCGCGCAGCACGCCCTCCACCACCGCGACGGCCTCCTGCCGCACCACCAGCAGCGTGGACTGCCAGGCTCTGTTGGTGCGCCACAGCTCCGCCACGTACAGCTGGGTGAAGGCCGGGTAGCGGTCGATGAAGACGAGCCCCGCGCGGATCATCGCGTCCAGCGCGTCGACCCGGCCCCGGCCCTCGCGGGCCGTCCGCTCGGCCGCCTCGCGCAGGGACGCGGTCAGCAGACCGACACCGTGCCGCAGCAGTTCCTCGAAGAGGACGGACTTGCTGGCGAAGTTGTAGTACACCGTGCCCTTCGCGACCCCGGCGCGTTCGGCGATCTCGTCCACGGTGGTGGCGGAGAAGCCCTGCTCGGCGATGAGGGTGACGGCCGCCTCGTAGAGTTTCTGCCGGGTGGCCTCGCGGCGGCTGCTGCCGTGCGAGGTGGCGCTGCTGCTTTCCATGGTCCCGATTGTCACAGCACCCTCGCCGGCCGTGTCACCGCAGGGCCCGTGCGGGTCACAGGGTCAGCTCCGGGTGCAGCCGGTCCAGCGTCCACACCTGTCGGCGGCGGGCCGACAGGGCGGTCAGCGCGAGGGCCGCCGCGGTGAAGGCCGCGAGCACCGCGCACGCCTGCCACACCGGTGCCGTCCCGCCGCCCGTGATCAGCCTTCTGAGGGCCTCGACGACGTAGCTCATCGGCAGGAACGGGTGCAGCGCGTTGAAGAAACCCGGACTGGTCTGCACGGGATACGTGCCGCCCGCCGACGTCAGCTGGAGCATCAGCAGCGCCAGGACCAGGATGCGGCCGGCCGCCCCGAAGCGGGCGTTCAGCCACTGCACGATCGCCGCGAAGCACGCCGTCACCAGGCACAGGAAGCCCACCGTCCCGGCCGCCCGGACCATCTCCAGACCGACCGCCCAGTGCAGCACCGCCATCAGGGCCGCCGTCTGCAGCACCCCGAGCGCCACCACCGGCAGCCAGCCCGCGAGCGCGATCCGCCAGGCCGACGCCCCCGCGGCGAGCGCCCGCCGGTTCATCGGCGGGATCAGCATGTACGCCACCATGGCGCCCACCCACAGGGAGAGCGGGATGAAGTACGGGGCGAAGCCGGTGCCGTAGTTGGGCGCCTGGTGCAGGGACTCGGAGGCGAGCCGGACCGGATCGGCCATCACCCCGGTGCGCGCGTCCCGCTCGTGTTCGTCGTAGTCGGGGATCTTCCCGGCCCCGTCGTGCAGGCCGCCGGCCAGCTTCGCGGAGCCGTCCACCAGCTTGAACAGCCCGCCGTTGAGGTCGTCGGCGCCGGTGCGGAGCTTGCCGACGCCCTCGTCCAGGTCCTTCGCGCCGGTCTTGGCCGTGCCGATGCCCTTGTGGAGCTTCTCGGCGCCGTCGGCGACCTTCCCGGCGCCCGTGTTCAGTTCGTTGATCTTCTTGACGGCGTCGTCCAGGTCCTCGGAGAGGTTCGGGGCGCGCTCGGCGAGGGCCTGGGCCTGCTTCTCCAGGGCCGCCAGGTTCTTGTCGAGCTTCTTCAGCTCCTTCTCGCGGTCGGTGACCAGGCCGCTGACGTCGTCGGCGACCGTCGCCACGGTGGCGGCGGCGTCCCGGGCCTTCTCCAGGTCGGGGCAGGCGGCGTCGGGCAGCGCCGGGTCCGCGCAGCGGGTCCGGTACACCCCGGCCAGCGCGTCCGCCTGGGTCCGGGCGTCCTCGGCGGCGGCCGGGGCCTTCTTCACCAGGGAGTCCAGGTTCTCGCGGAGCGCCCCGGAGGAGTCGGCGACGAACCGGGCCGTCTCTCCGATGGTCTTCTCGTTGTCCTCCAGGAAGGGGCCCACCCGGTCGGCCGCTCCGTTGACCTTGCCGGCGAGCTTCTCGGTGCCGTCGGCGACCCGCTTCGAGCCCTTCTCCAGGTCACCCGCCTTCGTGTCGAGCTTCTTCAGCCCCTCGGACAGGTCGCCGCTGCCGTCCTCGGCGTCCTTGAGCCCGTCGGCGAGATCCTTGGAGCCCTTCTCCGCCTTTCCGACGCCGCCCTTGATCTCGTCTGCGCCCTTCGCCGCCTTCACGGTCTCGCCGTGGATGTCGGAGAAGGAGACGAAGATCCGGTCGAGGAACGCCCGCGACGCCTTGCCGGACGCGGCCTCGCGGACCTCGGCGAAGACCGTCCGCGAGATCTGCCCCACGATGTAGTTGTTGGCGTCGTTCGTACGGACCTGGAGGGCGCCGGCCCGCGGCGAGTCGCCCGCGCCGGAGGCGATGCGCCGGCTGAAGTCCGCGGGCACGGTGAGCGACAGGTAGTACGTGCCGTCCTCGACGCCGCGCCGGGCCTCGGCGGCGCTCACCTCGTGCCAGTCGAACACCTCGCTCTCGCGCAGCCCCTCGGCGATGTCGTCGCCCGCGGCGAGCCTGCGGCCGTCCGCGGTGGCCCCCCGGTCGTCGTTCACCAGCGCCACCGGGACGCGGTCCAGACGGCCGTACGGGTCCCAGAACGACCACAGGTACAGGGCGCCGTAGAGCAGGGGCAGCAACAGCAGGGCCACCAGGGCGGCCCGGGGCAGGCGTCCGCGCCCGAAGCGCCTCAGCTCAAACGCGGCCAGTCTCGGCGAGCGCACCGGCGGCCTCCTCCGTCACGTCGTCGGTGTGGTCCGTGTCCTCGCGGCGGGTGTCGCCGCGGGCCGTGTCGGCCGTGTCGTCGCCGTCGTCGCCGTCGTCGCCGTCTTCGTCGACTGCGCTGCCTTCACCGTCGTCGCCGGCTTCGCTGCCGCCGTCGGGGGCGGTGTCCGGCCGCGTGGAGACGGTCACGGCGTCCCCGGGCGCCTCGCCGCACACCGCCACCACGGTCGTGCCGGACGCCGCGATCGACGCCAGCAGCGACCAGATCTCCTCCCGCTCGGCGGCCGACAGCTTCAGGTCGGCGTCGTCGACACCGAGCAGACGGGGGCGGCCGGCCAGCGCCAGGGCGATCGACAGCCGCAGCGCCTCGGTGCGCTCCAGGTCCCGTACGGCGGTACGGAGCCCCTTGGGCAGGGCCTCCGGGTCGAGGCCGGCCGCGGAAAGCGCCGTGTCGGCCAGCAGCCGAGCCTTCGCCGCCCGCTCCGCGCGCGGGCGCAGCAGGTCGCGCGCCGAGGCGCCGAAGCGGCGCTGCAACAGCGCCCGCTCCCGCAGGTGCTCGGCCACGGTCAGGGCCGGATCGAGATCGGTGACGCCCGGCACGTGCGCGAGGGCGCTGATCCGGCGCAGGGCGGACATCTGCCGGGGGAGCCGCAGCCCGCCCACGGTCGCCGTGCCGTCGGTCGGCCGCATCCGTCCGGTGAGCGCGAGCAGCAGACAGGTGCGGCCCGACCCGGACGGACCCGCCACCGCGATCAGCGAGCCCGGTCCGGCGTCGACGCGGACGTCCCGGAACGCCCAGCCGCGTGGCCCCCTCAGCCCGAAGTCCCGGGCCGTCACCGCCAGCCCGTGCGGACCGTCCACGCCGTCTCACCCCTCTTTTGAACTGACTGGTCAGTGCAAAAACTAACCCGAACCTACGAGCGAGGCAAAAGCGCAGGTCAGAACGGATTGTCAGTGGCATACCTCACGATGGGCACATACGGCACCTCGTCACCGAGCGTGTCGTCACGGAGACGACAGGAGGATCGTCATGGCCCACTCGTCCGCAGCCGCCGCCCGGCGGCGTCGCGCAGCCGGCCCTGCACCCTCACTGACCGGCCCGGCGAGCGACGTGCACCCCGTGCTCCGCCGGACGACCGCCCCGCCGGCCGCCCTCGACCTGCTCGCCCAGGCGCGGGCCGGCCTGGAGGAGGCCACCGTTCTCGAGACGCCGAACGAGCGCTACGCCACCGCCCATCTCGCCGCCCTGCGCACGGCCGCCGCCGTGCTCGCCGCC
>MUMD01000412.1:0-680 GCA_002155895.1 Streptomyces rochei | reverse complement strand
ATCCAGGGAGCCGCGGGCAGCCGGGACGCCGACGACCTGATACGCGACGTGGCGATGTTCCTGCGCCTCGTGGAGCGGATGCTGGCCCTCCAGCCGGTGCTGCCCCAGCCCCGCTCCGACGCGGACGGCTCCGACCCGGGCGCCCCGGGCACCCCTGGCACCTCCGGCGCGGACCGGCCGGAGAGCGATCGTCCGAGCCGCCCGGGGGAGGAGCCGGGTGACCGGCGGCTGCCGGACGCGGGGTGAGCGCCGGACGGGAGGGGGCGTCCCGGCGGCGCTGGCCGGCACGGTGACCGGCGCGGTGTTCGTGACCGCGCCGGTGCGGGTGACCGGGCCGGTGGGGGCGACCGGACGGGACCGGTGACCGGGCCGGTACGGGTGACCGGCGGGCGAACCGGAGGCAATAGGGTGGGAGACGCCTGAAGCCTGCCCCGTCCCGCTCCCGGTCCGGGGCGGCAGCCCGTTCGCTCCGCCCGTGCCCGAGGCGGTGCCGCGCCGAGGAGTCAACTGCCGTGTCGGACCCGATGCGCCCGCCCGTCTCCCCCCACCGTCCCCACCCGGCGTCGCCGCGCTCCGAGCCGTCCCGTTCCCGCGCCGCCCTGAGGACCGCCGTGGTCTGGGACGTCCTCCAGGAGGCCCTGGACCGCAGGGTCAAGGCCACGGGCCGCCAGGCGCTGGAC
>MUMD01000411.1 GCA_002155895.1 Streptomyces rochei | reverse complement strand
GGTCGAGCCGGCCGAGCGGGTGATTGTCCCGGTTCTGTCACGCGTGGGCGTCGGGGGCGGCGGGCGGGAACCCGCCCGACCCCCGCCCGCCTCTACAGGGTTGACGACAACACCGCACAACACCTCACCCTGGAGCAGCCCGTGACAAGGCCGGTCATAGCATCGCGGCGCGTACTGGGGGCCTGTGCCGCCCTGGTGGTCGGCGCCCTCACCCTCACCGCCTGCGGCGGAAGCGCCAGCGCCGACGACGAGAAGGACGGCAAGGGCGGCGGCGCGGACTCCGCCGGGACCTCGACCGCGAAAGTCGTCATCTCCGCGAAGGACGGGTCGACCGGAGCGTCGATCAACACGACCGGCGTGAAGGTCAGCGACGGACGGCTGACCGAGGTGCGGATGACCGTCGCGGAGACGGGTGCGACCGTGCCCGGCGCGGTCTCCGCCGACGGCGGCAGCTGGAAGCCGAAGGAGCAGTTGGAGCGGGGCACCAAGTACCGGGTCCACGCGACCGCGAAGGACGCCGACGGCCGTACGTCCGCCGCCGACTCGGTCTTCACCACGGTCTCCGCGGCCGACAGCTTCATCGGTACGTACACCCCGGACGGCGGCACCACGGTGGGCGTGGGGATGCCGGTGTCGTTCACCTTCGACAAGGCGATCAGCGACAAGAAGACCGTGCAGTCGCACATCTCGGTAACCTCCAGCAGCGGGCAGGAGGTGGTCGGGCACTGGTTCGGCGACCAACGGCTCGACTTCCGGCCCGAGGAGTACTGGAAGGCCGGCTCCAAGGTCACCATGAAGATCGACCTCGACGGCGTGGAGGGCGCGAACGGCGTCCACGGCGTGCAGAAGAAGACCGTCACCTTCACCGTGGGCCGCGCCCAGGTCTCCACGGTCGACGCCGACACCCAGACCATGACCGTCGTGCGCGACGGCAAGACGCTGAAGTCGGTCCCCATCTCGGCCGGCAGCGCCGAGAACCCGACGTACAACGGGCAGATGGTGATCTCGGAGAAGTCCGAGCAGACGCACATGGACGGCTCCACGGTCGGGTTCGGCGGCGAGTACGACATCCCGGACGTGCCGCACGCGATGCGGCTGAGCCGTTCCGGCACCTTCATCCACGGCAACTACTGGTACAACCGGGGCAACCCGCCCTTCGGCGTCCAGGGCACCAGCCACGGCTGCGTCGGACTGCGGGACGCCCAGGGCGGGCAGGCCGACACCGACGGCAAGTGGTTCTACGACAACTCGCTCATCGGGGACGTCGTGATCGTCAAGAACTCCCCCGACGGCACCATCGCACCGGACAACGGCCTCAACGGCTGGAACCTGGCGTGGAACGAGTGGGTCGCGGGCAGCGCCGTCTGACCGGCCCAACACGGCTGTGACCAGCGGAATTTGACGCTCCAACGGGTCGCGCGGGAACTTCTCGCGCGGCCCGCGCGTTTTTCGTGCGTACGTTTTCTCGGTTCCCGGACATGATGTCCGACCGAGGGGCTACGGTATGCACCCACAAGGTGACATGCAGCAACGCCGGGAGAAACCTTGAGCGTTCCGTACGAGACGGCAGCGTACGAACCACCCGAGTCGCCCGAGTCTCCGGAGGAGCACCTCATGCGACTGCTGGGCCGCGCCCTGAACTCGTTCGAGCTGCCCGACGAGACGATACGGCAGCTGGACTGCGCGCTGGCGCACGACGGTTCACTGCACTCCGCGCACCACAGCGCCGGACTGCACCGTGAGACCTATCGGCACACCTGGCTGCTGGCCGACGGCAGCGCCCTCACCCTGTGGGAGCTCGTCCACAACACCACCCCGGGCGGCGAACCGCGGCACGAGGTGTACGTCGACGAGGAGGAGCTGCGCGCCGCCACCGCCCGGCTGGCCCTGCCGCCGGACACCCCGGATTTCGAGCTGCCGGTGCAGGTGCAGCTGTCCCCCGTCCCCACCCCCCGGCACACCTACGTGCCCGACGCCTCGGCCGACCACGCCCGCCGGCTGCTGCGCCGCGCGGAGAACCCGGACCGGCCCGACGGGGAGCTGGCCGCCCGGCTGACCACGGCGTCCGCGCACCAGATCACCCAGGCGTTCGGCGGCCCCGGCCGCGCGGCCCGCGCCCGGATCGGCTTCTCCCTCTACGAGCACGCGTTCCTGCTGGGCGACGGCGCGGAGGTCTCCCTCTGGGAGGTGGAGCACACGGCCACGCCCGACGGGCGGCACATGTGCGAGGTGTACGCCAGCGAGGACACCGCCCGCCGCGCGATGGAGCGCAGGGCGGCACAGGTCTCCTGAGCGCGGCGCCGGGCTTCTGAGCGGCCGCGGAGAGCGCGCGGGCCGGGTCCCGTACGGAACCCGGCCCACAGATCACCAGAGCGTGCCGCCGTTCACGCGGCCACCGGCTGCTTCGCTTCCGGCGACGGCGCCGACGGGTCCGTGCCGCCGGGCCCCTGGGCCACCGCTCCCGGCGCCGGCTTGCGCAGCCCCTTGAGGACGATCACCAGGGCCGTCGTGACACAGACGCCGGCCGCGATGGCGACCAGGTAGAGCAGCGGGTTGCCGATCAGCGGGACCACGAAGATGCCGCCGTGCGGGGCGCGCAGGGTGGCGCCGAAGGCCATCGACAGGGCGCCGGTGAGCGCGCCGCCCACCATCGAGGACGGGATGACCCGCAGCGGGTCGGCCGCCGCGAAGGGGATCGCGCCCTCGGAGATGAAGGAGGCGCCCAGCACCCAGGCGGCCTTGCCGTTCTCGCGCTCGGCCGCGTTGAAGAGCTTGCCGCGCACGGTCGTCGCCAGGGCCATGGCCAGCGGCGGGACCATGCCGGCCGCCATGACGGCCGCCATGATCTTCATCGCCGAGTCGCTCGGGTCGGCGACCGCGATGCCGGCCGTCGCGAAGGCATAGGCGACCTTGTTGACCGGGCCGCCCAGGTCGAAGCACATCATCAGGCCGAGCAGGGCGCCGAGCAGGACCGCGTTGGCGCCGGACAGACCGCTGAGCCAGTCGGTCATCGCCTTCTGCGCGGACGCGATGGGCTTGCCGATCACCACGAACATCAGGAACCCGACGACCGCGGAGGAGATCAGCGGGATCACCACCACCGGCATGATGCCGCGCAACGCCGCCGGTATGCGGACCCGTTGGATCGCCATCACCACGGCTCCGGAGATCAGGCCGGCCGCCAGACCGCCGAGGAAACCGGCGTTGACGGTCAGCGCGATCGATCCGCCGACGAAGCCGGGGACGAGACCCGGGCGGTCCGCCATGCCGTAGGCGATGTAACCGGCCAGCACGGGGACGAGGAAGGCGAAGGCCACGCCGCCGACCTGGAACAACAGCGCCGCCCAGCTGTCCGCCTGCGACCACACGAAGTGGTCCATCACCGAGGGCGCCTTGTTGATCTCGTAGCCGCCGATCGCGAAGCCCAGGGCGATGAGCAGACCGCCCGCGGCGACGAACGGCACCATGTAACTGACGCCGGACATCAGCCAGACGCGCAGCTTCGTCCCGTACCCCTCACCGGGCTTCCCGCCGCGCTCGACGGGGGTCGTGCCGGAGGATCCGGCGGTACCGGCGGCGCCGGCCGCCGTGACCTCGCCGCGGGCCGCCTTGCCGCGGACCTCGTCGAGCAGCTCGCCGGGCCGGTTGATGGCCGCCTTGACGCCGGTGTCGACGGTGGGCTTCCCGGCGAAGCGGTCCTTGTCGCGCACGGGCACGTCATGGGCGAAGATCACGCCGTCCGCCGCCTCGATCACCGCCGGGTCGAGCCGGGTGAACCCGGCCGAGCCCTGCGTCTCGACGACGACCTCGACGCCCGCCTCGCGGCCCGCCTTCTCCAGCGACTCGGCCGCCATGTAGGTGTGGGCGATGCCGGTGGGGCAGGAGGTGACGGCGACGACGCGGAAGGGACGCCCGCGCTCGGCGGGTCCGTCGTCGGGTCCGTTCCGGGGTCCGTCGTCGGGGCTGCCCGTGGCGGCCCCGGCGGAGGCCGCCGCCGGGACCGCCACGGAGTCCACGGAGTCCACGGAGTCCTCGATGCCTTCGGAAACGCCTCCGGTACCGTCCGGCTCCTCCCCGCGGATCAGCGCCGCGGCGGCGTCCGCGTCGGCCGCCGACCGCAGCGCGTCGGTGAACTCGGCGTTCATCAACTGCCGGGCCAGGGAGGACAGGATCGTCA
Organism: Streptomyces rochei; assembly: GCA_002155895.1. Lineage (GTDB taxonomy): Bacteria > Actinomycetota > Actinomycetes > Streptomycetales > Streptomycetaceae > Streptomyces > Streptomyces rochei. Next base: position 408 of record MUMD01000411.1, on the reverse strand, counting down.
GGTGGGCGTCGTCGGCGCCCGCCGGAGCGGCGATCAGGAAGATCAGGTCGGCCGGACCGTCCGCCGCCCCGAAGTCGATGCCGGCGGCGCTGCGCCCGAAGGCGAGCGTCGGCTCGGTGACGTGCTCGCTGCGGCAGTGCGGGATGCCGATGCCGCCGTCGAGGCCGGTCGGCATCTGCGCCTCGCGGGCGGCCACGTCGGCGAGGAAGCCGTCGAGGTCGGTCACCCGGCCCAGGGCCACCATCCGCTCGGCGAGGGCACGCGCCGCCGCTTCCTTGCTGTCGGCGGACAGGTCGAGGTCGACCAGGTCCGCGGTGATCATCTCGCTCATCGCGGGCTCCTTAGCTCGCGTATCGCCCGGAACGGGACGTGGTGGGCGGGGACGGGGAGGCGGCGCCGGGTGCGCGG
>MUMD01000410.1 GCA_002155895.1 Streptomyces rochei | reverse complement strand
CGGGGGCGCGGGCCGCGAGCAGTTCGCGTATCCGGTCGTCGAGGAGGGCGTGCCGGGCCGCCAGGACGCTGCCGCCGAGCAGTACCGGTGTCGGCTCGGCCAGCAGCTCCAGCCGGGTCAGCGCGACCGTGGCCATGGCGACCACCTCGTCGGCCTGCCGGTCGACGAGCGCCCGTGCGATCCGGTCGCCGCCCGCCGCCGTGGCGAAGAGCACCGGGGTCAACTCGTGCCGCCGGGCGGGTTCGACGTGCCGCAGGTGCAGGGCCTCGACGAGGGCGTACATCGAGCCGAGCCCGAAGTGGGCGGGCAGCGCGCGCGCCAGCTCGGTGGGCTCCCCGCGGCCGTCCTCCGCCCGCGCCGCGTGCCACAGCGCCTCCTCGGCCAGCCCCCAGCCGCCGCCCCAGTCGCCGGACAGCCGCCCGACGGCGGGGAAACGGGCGGTGCGCCCGTCGGGGCGCATGCCGACGCAGTTCACGCCGGCCCCGCACACGACGGCGACCCCGCGCGGTTCGTCGACACCGGCCCGCAGGACCGCGAAGGTGTCGTTGCGCACCTCCACACTCGTGCCCCACCCCCGGGCGCGCAGTGCGGCGGCCAGCCGCTCCTCCTCCACCGGCAGATCGGCGTTGGCCAGGCACGCCGAGACATGGTCGACGGCGTCGGCACCGGCGGCGGCGAAGGCCCGGGCCACCGCGTCGGCCAGCGCGTCCACGGCCCGCTCGACGCCCACCGCGGGCGGCCGGAAGGCACCGCCGCGAGCCGTGGCCAGCACCTTCCCGTCCGCCGCCACCACGGCCACGTCGGTCTTGCTGTTCCCCGCGTCGACGGCGAGGACGCTCCCGGTCAGGCCCACGCCAGGTGCTCCCGGTTGTGTGCGATCAGCCGGTCGGCGAGCCGCTCGGCGTACGCGTACTGGCCGACGAGCGGATGGGCGAGCAGCGCCCGGAAGACCCGGTCCCGGCCGCCGCGCAGGGCCGCGTCCAGCGCCAGGTCCTCGTACGCCGTCACGCTCGCCATCAGCCCCGCGTACAGCGGGTCCACGTCCGCCACCGGCAGCGGGGAGGCACCCTCGGGGCCCACGGCCGCCGGGACCTCGATCACCGCGTCGTCGGGGAGGAAGGGCAGCGTGCCCCGGTTGAGGGTGTTCACCACCTGGTACGGGGAGCCCGCGCCGCCGAGCAGGGCGGCGGCGAGGTCGACGGCGGCCTCGGAGTAGTAGGCGCCGCCACGCTCGGCGAGCAGCGCGGGCTTCTCGGCCAGGGCCGGGTCGCCGTACATCTCCAGCAGTCGCCGCTCCATCTCCGCGACCTCGGCGGCCCGGGACGGCTTGGTGCGCAGCTCGTCGACGACCTCGTCGTGGGCGTAGTAGTAGCGCAGGTAGTACGACGGGACGACGCCCAGGCGGTCCAGCAGCGGGCGGGGCAGCCGGAGGTCGGCGGCGACCGCGTCCCCGTGCTCGGCCAGCAGCCGGGGCAGCACGTCCTCGCCCTCGGGGCCGCCGAGGCGGACGCCGGTCTCCCAGGTGAGGTGGTTGAGGCCGACGTGGTCGAGGTGGACGTCGGCGGGCGCCACCCCGAGCAGCGCGGCGAACTTGCGCTGCAGCCCGATCGCCACGTTGCACAGCCCGACCGCCCGGTGCCCGGCCCGGAGCAGGGCGCGGGTGACGATGCCGACCGGGTTGGTGAAGTCGATGATCCAGGCGTCCGGGTTGGCCCGCCGGACGCGCTCGGCGATGTCCAGCACCACCGGCACGGTGCGCAGCGCCTTGGCGAGGCCGCCCGCGCCGGTCGTCTCCTGGCCCACGCAGCCGCACTCCAGGGGCCAGGTCTCGTCCTTCTCACGGGCGGCCTGGCCGCCGACGCGCAACTGCAGCAGGACGGCGTCGGCGCCGTCGACGGCCGCGTCCAGGTCGTGAGTGGTGACGATCCGGCCGTCGTGCCCCTGCTTGGCGAAGATGCGGCGGGCGAGGCCGCCGACCAGCTCCAGCCGGTCCGCCGCGGGGTCGACCAGGACCAGTTCCCGCACCGGCAGCGTCTGCCGCAACCGGGCGAAGCCGTCGACGAGTTCGGGTGTGTAGGTCGAGCCGCCGCCGACCACGGTGAGTTTCATACGGAAATCAACCCTTCACTGCACGAGGATCACGGGGCCGTGACCAGCACGGTCGCGGCCATGGTCAGGTTCCGGTCGGTGTGGTGGGCGCCCCTGGATGGTCCGGGCATGGCGAGGTCTCCCAGGGCATGGGCGGGGAAGGGACGGGGGACGCGGAGGGCCGGGCCGGGGTCAGCGGGAGGTGTCGAAGACCTCGTCGCGGGTGGTCGCGAGCGCGCTCTCCAGCGCGCCGCGCAGGACGGGGTCGGCGGTCACGCCGCCGAGGACGAGACGGGGCCGGGAGGCGGCCAGCTCCTCCAGCTCGCCCTGGACGAGGGCGCGCAGCGGCTCGCCGCCCGCGGTGAGCACGGTGCCGCTGAGGACCACCAGCTCGGGGTCCAGGACGGAGACGAGGGAGGCCAGACCGGTCGCGAGACGGGTGGCGTAGGTCCGCAGCAGACGGTGGTGGGGGCCGTCGGGGCGGTCGCCCGCGCGCTCGGCGGCCGAGGCGAGCAGGGCGGCGGCCGACTCGGTGCAGGGGCCGGACGGCACCGGGCCGAGGCCCAGCTCGCGGGCGAGCCCCGGCACCGCCTGCGCGCCGGCCAGTTCCTGGAAGCCGCCGCTGCCGGTGCGGCCGACCTTGCGGACCAGCGGGGCGCCCGGCACGGGCAGGAAGCCCACCTCTCCCGCGCCGCCGGTCCAGCCGCGGTGCAGCCGGCCGCCGAGGACCAGGGCGGCGCCCAGGCCCTGCTGGTTCCACAGCAGGACGAAGTCCTCGTGGTCCCGGGCGGCGCCGAGCCGTCGCTCCGCCACGGCGGCGAGGTTCACGTCGTTCTCGTACTCGACCGGCATCGGCAGGGCCGCGGCGAGTTCCTGGAGGAGGGTGGGGGAGTGCCAGCCGGGCAGGTGGGAGGCGTAGCGCAGCCGCCCGGTGCCCGGGTCGAAGGCGCCCGGCGTGCCGATCACCAGACGGTGGACGTCGGCCCGGGCGAGTCCGGCATCCTTCACGGCGCCGTCCAGGGCGTCGGTGACCTGCCGGACGACCGGGACGGCGGGGCGCCTGCCCGGGGTCGGCAGCTCGAACCGGCCGACCGTGCGCCCGGTGATGTCGGCGACCGCGGCGAGGAGGCGGTCCGTGGTGACGTCGAGACCGGCGGCGTACGCCGCGGCCGGGTTCACCTCGTAGAGCTGGGCGCCGGGGCCGGGGCGCCCCTCGGTGGTGCCGCCGGCCAGGACCAGCCCCGCCGCTTCCAGGCGAGCCAGCAGCTGGGAGGCGGTCGGCTTGGACAGGCCGGTGAGCTTGCCGATGCGGGTGCGGGACAGCGGCCCGTGCTCCAGCAGGAGCTCGAGCGCGGCCCGGTCGTTCATGGCGCGCAGGAGGCGTGGGGTGCCCGGCGTACCGGTGGTTCCCGCCATGCGTGTCCACCTGCCTCTCGCTGCTCGGCTGCTCGGCTGCTCGGCTTTTCGGCGCGGGGCGGTGATGTCCACCGGCCGCGGTCGTCGACGGAGAATGTCAGGAAAGTTTCCTGTTGGCCGTGAAACGTAGGCCCGCCCGACCGGGGCCGTCAAGAGTCCGCCCCCGGAGCGACGTGGTCGTCGCTCCGGGGGCGGGGAGGCGGGCGGGAAGGGTGTGGGTGCCCGCTACTTGTTGATGTTCGTCGGCGGCGGGATCGGGGACGCCGCCATGGACTGCGGGGACACCGTGCTGGAGTACGCCGACGGGGCGGCCATGCCGGCGGTCGGGTCGGGTGCGGCGGCCTCCTGCGCCGGGACCTCCGGGCCGCCGACGATCCGGATGCCGGCCGCGTCGAAGGCCCGCTTGACGCGCCAGCGCAGCTCGCGCTCGACGGTGAGGGACTTGCCGGGCATGGTCTTCGCGGAGACCCGCACCACCATGGAGTCGAGCAGCACGGAGTCCAGGCCGAGCACCTCGATGGGGCCCCAGAGCATCTCGTTCCAGGGCTCCTCCTTGCTCATCCGCTCGCCGACCGCGCCGATGGTCTCCTTGACCTGGTCCAGGTCCTCGTCGGAGCGGACCGTGACGTCCACGCCGGCCGTCGCCCAGCCCTGGGAGAGGTTGCCGATCCGCTTGACCTCGCCGTTGCGGACGTACCAGATCTCGCCGTTGTCGCCACGCAGCTTGGTCACCCGCAGCCCGACCTCGATGACCTCGCCGGAGGCCACGCCCGCGTCGATGCTGTCGCCGACGCCGTACTGGTCCTCCAGGATCATGAAGACGCCGGAGAGGAAGTCGGTGACCAGATTGCGGGCGCCGAAGCCGATCGCGACGCCCGCGACGCCCGCGGAGGCCAGCAGCGGGGCCAGGTTGATCTGGAAGGTGCCCAGCACCATCAGGGCCGCGGTGCCGAGGATGAGGAAGCTGGCCACCGAGCGCAGCACGGAGCCGATGGCCTCCGAGCGCTGGCGGCGCCGCTCGGCGTTGACCAGCAGGCCGCTCAGCGCGGTGCTGGCACCCGTCCCGGCCCTGCGGTTCATCCGGTCTATCAGCTTGGTGATCGCCCGCCGGACCACCACCCTGAGCACCGCCGCTATCACCACGATCAGCAGCACCCGCAGCCCGATCGCGAGCCAGGTCGACCAGTTCTCCTCGACCCAGCCGGCGGCGTTCGACGCGCTCTCCTGGGCGTCCTGGAACGAGGGCACCGCCGGTGTCGACGACTCCGAGGGCGACGGCGACGGCGACGGACCGGCGGCCGGCAGGACGGCGGCGAACAGGGACACGACGAGATACCTCCAGATGCGGTGCCGCCCGCCCCGAGGGGCGCTCCAAGGTCACGGAACGGTCACCGGACGGGCGGAATCACCACACTAACGGGGCACCATGTGCGGATCGGCGCGAAGTTCTCGGGAGAGACCGCGCTCACCCGCGCTTGGACTGGTCACGGTCGTGGGGATGCATCCCGTGTGGTCGAAAACACTCCCAGCCCGTTACCGGGACATGGTGGCGCCGGTGCAGGCCATGAGGGGAGACTGACTGCAGATCGTCCCGGCGCGAGCCACGCGCCGCCGACGCCCAAGGAGGCACCCGTGCCGCATGTCCTGGTCCTCAACGCGTCGTACGAGCCGCTCGGCGTCGTACCGCTCCGCCGCGCGCTCGTCCTCGTCCTGGAGAACAAGGCCGTGTGCCTCGAGGAGTCCGGCGCCTACCTGCACAGCGCGACCGTCACCGTGCCCGCACCCAGCGTGGTCCGGCTCAAGCGGTTCGTGCGGGTGCCCTACCGGGGGCCCGTCCCGCTCACCCGCCGGGCGCTCTTCGCCCGCGACGGGGGCCGCTGCATGTACTGCGGCGCCGTCGCCACCAGCGTCGACCACGTCATCCCGCGCAGCCGCGGGGGACTGCACGCGTGGGACAACGTGGTGGCGTCCTGCCGTCGCTGCAACCACGTCAAGGCCGACCGCCACCTCGGCGAGATCGGCTGGCGCCTGCGCCACAAGCCCGCCCCGCCCACCGGTCTGGCCTGGCGCATCATCGGCACGGGGCACAGGGACCCGCGCTGGCTGCCGTACTTGCAACCGTACGGCGCGGAGGACGCCATGGCCCGGATCGACGGCATCTCCGCCTGACGGTCCGGGCCTTCCGCGTACACCGGGCCGCCGGAGACGGGCCGCGCCGGCGCACTCCGCTCTTCGGCGGCCGGTGGCGTCGGGGTGTTGCCGGCCGTGCCGCCGTACTTCGTGCTGCGCGGATCTCCGCGGTCAGGGTCGTGAGTCCGGTGCCCGTGGCGGTCATCCAGTGGAGGTCGGCGTCGAGGTGGTCGAGGCCGTCGCGGACCAGGGGCAAGGCCGGCTTGACCGGTTTGCGTGATCTCTCGTCGGGTTAGGTGACTGTTCTGCCCGGTTTTGCGGAGATTCCTCGGAGGTGGGGTGTGACCAGGGCCACGTTGTCCGTATCAGGGCGTCTGTCCTCGCGCGGACTGGGTAGGGCTGCCGTAACCCGCCAGAAGCGTGCGCGACCCAAGGAGGCCCCCGTGGCTGCACCGGCACCCCTGCTGCTCCCCGCCCCGTCCAAACCCGTGGCGGAGCCGTCCACTCCCTGGGCGGAGCCCTCCGCCGCCTCCGACACCCCGCACTACTGCGTCTTCGGCGCCACCGGGAGCTGCGCCGAGACCCCGCTCACCAGCGAACCGCCGCTGCCCGACGCCGAGCCCCTCACCAGCGAGTCGCCGTTCGCCGACGCCGTACCGCTGACCAGCGAGTCCTCGCCCGAACTCACGGCCGACGTGCCGGAGCAGGGCGGCCCCTCCTTCGCCGTCCCCGAACCCACGAGGTCATAGAGGTCGCAGATGCCAGCAGCCCGGCCGGCCGAGCCCCCCGCCGAGGACCTTCCCGAGGATCTGACCCGGCTCGCCGCCCTGCACGGCGTCGCCACCTCCTACCGCCCCGCCCCGGACCGCACCGTCGCGGCCTCGGCCACCGCCGTCACCTCGGCCCTGGCCGCCCTCGGCGTGGACACCGGCACCCCGCACGCCGTGCGCGCCGCGCTCGCCGCCCGCGAGGCCGAGCTGCGCGAACGCCTGCTGCCGCCCACCGTGGTCGCCCGGAGCGACGGCACCGCACCGCCCGCCCTCGCCGCACTGCCCGAGGGGACGCGACTGCGCGTCGACACCGAGGGGGGCGAGCGGCGCGAGGGCACGGCGGGCCACCCGACCGCGGGCTCCGCGCGCCCGCCCGCCGGTGACCCGCCCGCGGGCGCCGCGACCGGCGGTGTCCTCGCCGGTCTGCCGCCCGGTGTCCACCGGCTGACCGTCACCGTCCCGGACGGCCGGACCGCGCGCGCCCATCTGATCGTGGCGCCCGACCGGCTGCCCGCCCCCGCCGTCCGCTCCCACGGCCTCCTCGTCCAGCTCTACTCCCTGCTGTCCCGCCGCTCCTGGGGCATGGGCGACCTCGGCGACCTCGGTGAACTCGCCGCCTGGGCCGGGCGCGCCCTCGGCTCCGGCTTCGTGCAGGTCAACCCGTTGCACGCGGCCGTGCCCGGCGCCCCCACCGACCCCTCCCCGTACCGTCCCTCCTCGCGCCGCTTCCCCGACCCCGTGCACCTGCGGATCGAGGACGTGCCCGAGTTCGCGTACGTCGCCGACCCCGGACGCGCCCGAGCCCTGCGCGAGCGGGCCGGGCGACTGCGCGAGAGCGTGCTGGAGAACGGCGCCCTCATCGACCGGGACGCCGTGTGGGCGCTCAAGCGCGAGGCGCTGGAGCTGCTGCGCGAGGTCCCCCTCGGCCCCGGCCGCCGCGCCGCCTACTGCGACTACCTCGCCGAACAGGGCACCGCCCTGGAGGACCACGCCACCTGGTGCGCGCTCGCCGAGGTGCACGGCCCCGACTGGCACCGGTGGCCCGAGGGTCTGCGCGACCCCCGCTCGGCCGCCACCGACCGCGCCCGCACCGAGCTGATGGACCGCGTCGACTTCCACTCCCGCCTCGCCTGGCTCACCGACACCCAGCTCAGGGCCGCCCAGCACACCGCCCGCGAGGCCGGCATGCCGGTCGGGATCATCCACGACCTGGCCGTGGGCGTGCACCCGCGCGGCGCCGACTCCTGGGCCCAGCAGGAGTACTTCGCCACCGGCATGTCGGTGGGCGCGCCGCCCGACGCCTTCAACGCCCGAGGCCAGGACTGGGGCCTGCCGCCCTGGCGCCCCGACCGTCTGGCCGCCTCCGGCTACGCGCCCTTCCGCGACCTGCTGCGCGGCCTGTTCCGCTACGCCGGGGCGCTGCGCATCGACCACGTCATGGGCCTGTTCCGGCTCTGGTGGGTCCCCGAGGGCCACCCGCCCACCGAGGGCACCTACGTCCACTACGACGCCGAGGCCATGCTCGCCGTCCTCGTCCTGGAGGCGTCCCGCGCCGGTGCCGTGGTGATCGGTGAGGACCTGGGCACCGTGGAGCCCGGCGTACGGGAGGCGCTGCGGGCGCGCGGGGTGCTAGGCACCTCGGTGCTGTGGTTCGAGCGGGACTGGGAGGGCGACGGCCGCCCCCTGGCCCCGGAGCGCTGGCGCTCCG
>MUMD01000041.1 GCA_002155895.1 Streptomyces rochei | reverse complement strand
CCCCCCCCACGGACCGGCCCGTTTTCTGTCCGCCCCCGGAGACGGGGGCCGGGGCGATCCCGGGGAAGAGGATGGGGAAGAGGACGGGGAAGAGGACGGGGCGCGACCCGGGCGGCTCCCGAGGGGCGCACGTCATGAGGAGTTCACCGGTGCGTCGTCCTGGGTCGTTGCATGGCGGCGTGTGTTCGAGGGCATAAGCCAAGCAGGTCGACGCCCGAACCACGGGCGTCGCATCTCAGCGGACGGCACGGAGCCGTCCGCCCGGGAGGCCCTTTGCACCAGCCCCACCGTGCGGTCACGGCACGGAAGACGTGGCGGAGGGCCGGCTCGCGGTCCGCGCCGGTGCAGGGCGGCCGTCGACCGGTCGGCTCGCTCCCGCTCTCCCGGCCCAGCGTCCACTCCGTCGCTCCCCGACCTCATCCGAGGGGGTACGTCCTTCCGTGGTGACCAGCACAAAGCGCCACAAGCCAGATCGGCGCACCTACGTTCTCGACACCAGCGTCCTGCTGGCCGACCCGAACGCCCTGAACCGCTTCGACGAGCACGAGGTCGTGCTCCCGATCGTCGTGGTGACGGAGCTGGAGGCCAAACGGCACCATCCCGAACTCGGCTACTTCGCCCGGCAGGCCCTGCGTCTGCTCGACGAGTTCCGGGTGCGGCACGGTCGCCTCGACGCCCCCATCCCGATCGGGGATCTCGGCGGCACCGTCCGTGTCGAGTTGAACCACTCGGACCCCAGCGTGCTGCCCACCGGCTACCGCCTGGGGGACAACGACTCCCGCATCCTCGCGGTCGCCCGCAATCTGCAGGCGGAGGGGTACGACGTCACCGTCGTGTCGAAGGACCTCCCGCTCAGGATCAAGGCGTCCTCCGTGGGCCTCCTCGCCGAGGAGTACCGCGCGGAGCTGGCCATCACGGACGCCTCCGGCTGGACCGGCATGTCCGAACTCACCCTCCCGGGTGAACAGGTGGACATCCTCTTCGAGGAGGGGCGGGTCTTCGTCCCCGAGGCCGCCGGCCTTCCCGTGCACACCGGGCTGACCATCCAGTCCGAGCGCGGCAAGGCCCTCGGCCGGGTCACGCCCGACGGCAGCGTCCGCCTCGTGCGCGGCGACCGGGAGGCGTTCGGCATCAAGGGCCGCAGCGCCGAGCAGCGGATCGCGCTCGACCTGCTCCTCGACCCGGACGTCGGGATCGTGTCGATGGGCGGCCGGGCCGGCACCGGCAAGTCGGCGCTGGCGCTGTGCGCCGGGCTCGAAGCCGTGCTGGAGCGGCGGCAGCACCAGAAGGTGATGGTCTTCCGGCCGCTGTACGCGGTGGGCGGGCAGGAGCTGGGCTATCTGCCCGGCTCCGAGGCCGAGAAGATGAGCCCCTGGGCGCAGGCGGTCTTCGACACCCTGTCGGCCGTCACCAGCCGCGAGGTCATCGAGGAGGTGACCGCGCGCGGGATGCTGGAGGTCCTGCCGCTCACCCACATCCGCGGACGCTCGCTGCACGACGCGTTCGTGATCGTGGACGAGGCCCAGTCGCTGGAGCGGAACGTCCTGCTGACCGTGCTCTCCCGCATCGGCGCCAACTCGCGGGTCGTCCTGACCCACGACGTGGCGCAGCGGGACAACCTGCGGGTGGGGCGCTACGACGGTGTCGTCGCCGTCGTGGAGAAGCTGAAGGGGCATCCGCTCTTCGCGCACGTCACCCTGACGCGGTCCGAACGGTCCCAGATCGCCGCGCTCGTGACCGAAATGCTGGAGGACGGCCACATCTGACCCACATCGCGTGACATCGGCGTGACACCGGCGCCGTCCGGAAGGCGAAGAGCCTAGCCGGGCGGCGCCTCGGCGTGTGTGGCTTTCCGAGAATCACCAGGGCCAAACGAGATGTGAGCTTTCACACGCAACACAGAATTGCTTCACCCCGTCGGGTTACGGCAGAGTCTCGTTCCTGTCAGGCCCCGCATACGACACAGCTGTACCCCCAGCGGTACGGCAGCACGACAGAAGCACCAGTCCCAACTCCATAGCAGCGTCGTATGCCGCCCGAGCACCACGCGGCGCTCCCCTCGCGGGGAGTTGTCCACCGGGCCCGTGCCTCCCGTGACCCGTAGTTGGGGAGGCCAGTGCCAGGGGCACGATTGCGTCCGCGAGGGTCACCGAAGCGGGCGATGCTGGAAGGAAACCGTGTGAGCCGGATCTCGGTCCGGGGATTCGCAGTGGCCTCGGCCACGGCGGTCACCGCTGTCGGAAGTGTCGTCGGCGTTGCCTCGGGCAGCACCGCGCAGAACAACGACGCGGAAGCCACAGCAGCCGGCACGACGCTGCTTGCGGACATCCCCATGGGCGAGCAGGCGCAGGTGCAGACCGCGTCCCTGACGCAGCAGGCCGACGCGCAGGCCATCGCCGCGGACGCGAGCGCCAAGAAGGACGCCGAGGAGGCGGCCCGCAAGGCAGCCGCCCAGACCGCCGTGGCCAAGCAGGAGAAGGCCAAGCAGGCGGCCGAGGAGGCCAAGAAGCGCGAGGCGGCCGAGGAAGCGGCCAGCCGCGACGCCGAGCGCGAGGCCACCAGCTTCGCCGTCCAGAGCTCGTACAGCACCAGCCAGATCCAGGCGATGGCCCGTCAGATGGTGCCCAGCGGCCAGTGGCAGTGCTTCAGCAACATCGTGGACCACGAGTCCAGCTGGAACTACAAGGCCGTGAACCCCTCTTCCGGTGCCTACGGCCTCTTCCAGGCCCTGCCGGCCGGCAAGTACGCCTCGGCGGGCGCCGACTGGCGGACCAACCCGGCCACCCAGATCAAGTGGGGCCTCAACTACATGGACAGCCGCTACGGCAGCCCGTGCGACGCCTGGGCCTTCTGGCAGGCCAACCACTGGTACTGAGCCCGGCTCGGTGCCGTCCGGCCCCACCGCTCAACCTCGCCAAGCCCCTCGCCGTCCTTCGGTGAGGGGCTTCGGCGTGCCCGCCATGTACGGTCGGACCGAAACGACTCCAGGGGGGAGTGGTGGGGAAAGACGGGGGAAGAGGACGGATCATGTCGCGAGTGCCAGGGTGGCTCGGTCGGCTCGGCGCCGGACTGACGCAGATGAGCAGGCGGTTGGAGCAGCGCCGGGAAGAGGCGCGGGGAGAGGGCCCGGACGACGATCCGGCGCCGGACGCCCTCCACGCACCGCTGTCGCGGCAGGAAGCCTCCCCGGAGCACACCGCGGCGCCGCAGCCGCTCGTCGGCCACCAGCGTCCCGATCCGGCGCAGGCCGTCCCCTGGGGCGTACGGGTCGCCGCGGAGGCCGGGTGGCGGCTGCTGGTCCTCGCGGGGACCGTGTGGGTGCTGATGCGCGTCATCAGCGCCGTGCAGCTGGTGGTGCTGGCGTTCGTGGCCGCACTGCTGATCACGGCGCTGCTCCAGCCGACCGTGGCCCGGCTGCGCCGCCTCGGCGTGCCGCGCGGGCCGGCCACCGCGCTGACCGCGATCCTCGGCTTCGTGGTGATGGGGCTGATCGGCTGGTTCGTGACCTGGCAGGTCATGGAGAACATCGACAACCTCTCCGACCAGGTCCAGGACGGCATCGACGAACTGCGCAACTGGCTGCTGAACAGCCCGTTCCACGTCACCGACAAGCAGATCAACGAGATCGCCAAGAACCTGCGCGAGGCCGTCGGCGCCAACACCGACCAGATAACGTCCGCCGGTCTGGAGGGCGTCACGGTCGTCGTCGAGGCGCTCACCGGCATCCTGCTGGCCGCCTTCTCGACGCTGTTCCTGCTCTACGACGGCAAGCGCATCTGGCAGTGGACGCTGAAGCTGGTGCCGGCGGCGGCCCGGCCGGGCGTGGCCGGCGCGGGGCCGCGCGCCTGGCGCACCCTGACGGCGTACGTGCGCGGCACGGTGATCGTGGCGCTGATCGACGCCATCTTCATCGGTCTCGGCATCTACTTCCTGGACGTGCCGATGGCCGTCCCGCTGGCCGTGTTCATCTTCCTGTTCGCCTTCATCCCGCTGGTCGGCGCGGTGATCTCGGGTGCGCTCGCGGTCGTCGTGGCGCTGGTGACGCAGGGCGTGTTCGCGGCCGTCATGACGCTGATCGTGGTGCTGGCCGTGCAGCAGATCGAGGGCCACATCCTCCAGCCGTTCATCCTGGGGCGCGCGGTGCGGGTCCACCCGCTGGCGGTGGTGCTGTCGGTGGCCGCGGGCGGCATGGTGGCCGGCATCGGCGGGGCGGTGGTCGCGGTACCGCTGGTGGCGGTGACGAACACCGTCGTCGGCTATCTGCGGGCGTACTCCCGGGAGGCCGCCGTACGGCAGGCGCCGAAGCCGCGCGGCGCGACGGCCACGGACGCGTCACCGGCCCTTCCGGACGGCTCCGCACCCTCGGGAGCCGCCGCGGCCGAGGGCGCCGAACCGCCGGCCGAGCATACGGATGACGGGCCGTCGAACGGCACCTCCCCGGCGTAGCGTCGCTCCCCGCCCGCACGACGACGCGACGGGCCCCGCTCACCCGGTCGGTGAGCGGGGCCCGTCGCGTGCGCGATCCCGTGCGGGACTACTGCGCGGCCAGCACGGCCTCCGCGTCCAGCGTGGCGCCCACGGCCTCGACCACGGCGGCGATCTTGAACGCCTCCTGGATCGTCTCGCGGTCCACACCGGCCTTGCGCAGCACCTGCTCGTGCGAGTCCAGGCACATGCCGCAGCCGTTGATGGCGGACACCGCGAAGGACCACAGCTCGAAGTCGACCTTGTCGACGCCCGGGTTGCCGATGACGTTCATCCGCAGACCGGCGCGCAGGGTGCCGTACTCGTGGTCCGACAGCAGGTGCCGGGTGCGGTAGAAGACGTTGTTCATCGCCATGATGGCGGCGGCCGACTTGGCGGCCGAGTACGCCTCGGGCGTGAGGTTCGCCTTCGCCTCCGGCTCCAGCTCGCGCAGGACGATGGGGGAGCGCGAGGCGATGGCGGTCGCCAGCACGGTGCCCCACAGCTGCTGCGCCGGGAGGTCGGAGTTGCCGATGACCGAGCCCAGGTTGAGCTTCAGGTCCTTGGCGTAGTCCGGTATGGCGGACTTCAGGGAGTCGAGCGACATGTCAGTTCACTCCCCCGAGAGCAGCGCGACCGGGTCCAGGGTCTCGTCGCCCTTGCTCCAGTTGCACGGGCAGAGCTCGTCGGTCTGCAGGGCGTCGAGGACCCGCAGGACCTCCTTGGGGTTACGGCCGACGGAGCCGGCGGTGACCATCGTGAACTGGATCTCGTTGTTCTGGTCCACGATGAAGACGGCGCGCTGCGCGAAGCCGTCCTCGCCCTCGATGCCGAGGGCACGCATCAGCTCGTGCTTCGAGTCGGCCATCATCGGGAAGGGCAGGTCGGTGAGGTCCGGGTGGTCCTTGCGCCAGGCGTGGTGCACGAACTCGGAGTCGCCGGAGAAGCCGAGGATCTGGGCGTCACGGTCGGCGAACTCGTCGTTCAGCTTGCCGAAGGCGGCGATCTCGGTCGGGCACACGAAGGTGAAGTCCTTGGGCCAGGCGAAGACGACCTTCCACTTGCCCTCGTAGGTCTTGTGGTCGATCTGCTCGAACTCCTTGCCCTTCTCCAGCGAGACGCAGGCGGTCAGTTCGAACTCGGGGAACTTGTCACCGACAGTGAGCACGCGCTCTCCAATAGTGCAGCGAAGAAACACCCATTTTGCGAGTGTTTCCCATGGGTTGGACGGTGTTGATGTTGGCACAGGGTGCATTGATTAGGGAAATAGCTACACTCGGTCGGGTTGATCGGAGGTGGCTATTAGTGTCGGGTAAGAAGAGGCAGCCCAGCCTCGCCCAGCTGCGGGCTTTCGACGCGGTCGCCGAGCACCTGCATTTCCGCGACGCCGCCGCCGCGATCGGGATGAGCCAGCCGGCACTCTCGGGCGCCGTCTCCGCCCTGGAGGAGGCACTGGGTGTCACCCTCCTGGAGCGTACGACGCGCAAGGTGCTGCTCTCCCCGGCGGGGGAGCGGCTGGCGGTGCGGACCAAGGCGGTACTGGCGGAGGTCGGCGCGCTGCTGGAGGAGGCGGAGGCGGTACGCGCCCCCTTCACCGGAGCGCTGCGGCTCGGCGTCATCCCGACCGTCGCGCCGTACCTGCTGCCGACGGTCCTCAGGCTCGTCCACGACCGGTACCCCGACCTCGACCTCCAGGTGCACGAGGAGCAGACCGCGAGCCTCCTGGACGGGCTCACCACCGGCCGCCTCGACCTGCTCCTGCTGGCCGTGCCGCTCGGCGTCCCCGGCGTCGCCGAACTCCCCCTCTTCGACGAGGACTTCGTGCTCGTCACCCCGCTCGACCACCGGCTCGGCGGCCGGGAGGGCATCGACCGCTCGGTGCTGCGCGAGCTGAACCTGCTGCTCCTCGACGAGGGGCACTGCCTGCGCGACCAGGCGCTCGACATCTGCCGGGAGGCGGGCCGCGCGGACGTCCCCGCGACCACGACGGCCGCCGGACTGTCGACGCTGGTGCAGCTGGTGGCCGGCGGTCTCGGGGTGACGCTGCTGCCGCGCACGGCGGTCCGCGTGGAGACCTCCCGCTCCAGCCAGCTCCTCACCGGCTCCTTCGCCGACCCGGCCCCCACCCGCCGCGTCGCCCTCGCCATGCGCACCGGCGCGGCCCGCTCGGCGGAGTACGAGGAACTGGCGGCGGCGCTGCGCGAGGCGATGGCGGACCTGCCCGTCCGCACGGTGAGCGAGTGAGCGAGTGAGCGACCGCCCGTCCGCGTGGACGGGCGGTCGCTCACTCGCATCGCGGCGGAGCGGTGGGCCTACTCCGTGCGCAGCCCCTCCGGCCGCATCAGCCGCAGCAGCGGGGGCAGGCTGCACAGCGTCACCGCCAGGACGACCGCCGCGCCGATGCCGGTCATGGACAGGACGCCGACCCAGTCGACGCGGACCGGGGTGCCCGTCATCTTCAGCAGCACCGTGCCCAGCGTCAGCCCCACCGCCGAGGCGAGCAGCAGGCCGAGCACGATGGGGATCGCCGTCTGCCACAGCACCGACAGGCTCAGCGTGCGGCGCCGGGTGCCGAAGGCGACCAGGGCCGACAGCAGCTTCTTGCGCTCGCGCAGCTGCTCCAGCTGAGAGACGAGCAGACTGGCGCCGATCAGCGCCAGCACACACGCCGCCCCGACGAACAGACCGGTGCGGATGGCGTCGAAGCGCTCGGCCCGCTCGGTCTCCGCCCAGGTCACGGTGGACGCCAGCGGATCGATGGCCGACGCGGTGTTCCGGACCAGGTCCTGCACGTCCGGCACCGACCGGTCCAGCTTCAGATAGGCGTGCCCGTCCAGAGCCGGGGCGAGCGCGTCCGGCACCGCCTTCGGCGTGATCAGGAAGCCGCCCCGGTCGGTCCCGGCCGCCAGACCCTCACGCGGCTTCGCCGCCTTGATGTCCTGGGGCACCGTCCAGGGGACCTCGTGGCGCTTCGGGCCGCCCTCGTAGGACGGGTCCGCGTACAGCTTCCGGCCGGGCGCCGCCAGCTTCGTCATGTCCTCCCCGGTGTCCCACTCGGCACCGTGCACGGCGAACACGTCACCGTCCGCGCAGGAGGGCAGCCCGGCGATCTCCCGCAGCGACGCGCAGTCGCCCACGGTGATCGTCGTCCCGTGCTCCGGCTCCTGGGCGCGGTCGCCCAGGTAGCCCTCGGAGAAGGCGTAGACCGCCTTCACCCCCTCGGTGTCGCGGAACTTCTCGGCGGCCGCAGCCATCGGGACACCGCTCGACAGGGTCGCCTCCATCTGCGCCCGCGACACGTCCTGCCCGGTGGACTTGGTGTAGTCGTCGTCCACGCCGGCGAACAGCATCTGCAGCGCGATCGCCCCGGCGACGGCCACCGCGATGCCGTTGACCATGCGGGCCGCCGTGCCGCTGCTCATCTGGAGTCTGCGCACCGCCAACTGCCAGGCCACCGAGCCGGAACCGAGCCGGGCGACGACACGCTCCACGATCCACGGCAGCAGCGCGGTCACGCCCACCAGGAGCAGGACGACACCGCCGGTCACCAGGTACTGGTTGAAGTCGCCGTTCTCGCGGCCGTCGCCGATCATCGGGTAGAGCATCGCCAGCCCGGCCAGCGGCAGCAGCAGCCGCCACCACAGCCGGCGCCGCGGGGGCCGGCCCGCACGCACCACGCCGAGCGGCTCGATGACGACGCCGCGCAGCGCGAACAGCGTCACCAGCACCGCCGCCGCCGGCACCGCCACCGCCACCAGCAGCGCCAGCAGGGGCGAGGGGTTGAGATAGCTGGGGAACACGCTGATGCGATACACCTCGGCGTTACCGGCGAGCTGCCGCCCGACCATGAAGAACCCGGCGCCGAAGACCAGCCCGAGCACCGCGCCGGCCAGGGCCTCACCGGCGGCGATGCGCCGGGTCATGCGGCTGTCGGAGCCCACCAGCCGCAGCGCCGCGAGCCGCCGGTCCCGCCGCTCGCCGCCGAAGCGCACGGCGGCGGCGATGAAGACCGCCACCGGCATGAGCAGCACCACGAAGACGACGAGGACCAGCAGGAGCAGCACCGGGTCGGACTGCTCCTCGCCCGGCTGCGGGTCGCCGAACCGGTCGATGCGCTCGATCCGGCCCGGGGTGATCTTCTCCGCGAGCCCTTCCCCGCCCCGGTAGAAGGCGAGTTCGGCCGAGCCGATCAGCCCCTCCTCCGCGATCGTGCCGATGATCCGGTCCGGCAGCCGCTCGCGCAGCAGTGCGCCGGAGTCCGACTCCAGCAGCTCCTTCAGCGCCGGGGAGACCACCATCTCGCCCACCGCCGGGAACTTCTCCACCCCCGGCGGCAGCGGTGCCCGCGGCCCCTCCGGCTCCATGGCCCGGCCCCGGACGTCGTCGTCGCGGAAGTAGGCGTCGACCCGGGCGATCACGAGCGTGTCCTTCGCCTTCGGCATCGGGTCGAGGGCGAAGGTGATGTCGGAGCGCGCCGCCTCCCGTTCGTGCCGGACGTCCAGCGCGTTCGGGATCGCCGTCGTCAGCAGCAGCAGGGCCACGCCGAGTCCGACGCCGACGGCCGTCAGCAAGGCCCGCGTCCAGCCCTCCCGGCCGCCCGTGAAGGCGAAGCGGATGCCCAGCCCGAGGTCGGCTGCCCACTGGCGCACACTCATACGACCCGCTCCATGTCCCGCGACCTGCCGTCCCGGACGACGATCTCGCGGTCGGAGTAGGCGGCGACCCGTGCCTCGTGCGTGACCAGGACGACGGCCGCGTTGGTGGAGCGGGCGGCGTCGGTGAGCAGTTCCATCACCCGCTCGCCGTTGAGGGAGTCCAGCGCGCCGGTCGGCTCGTCGGCGAAGAGCACGCGCGGGTCGGTGACGAGCGAACGGGCCACCGCGACCCGCTGGCCCTGGCCGCCGGAGACCTCGCCCGGCCGCTTCTTCCTGAGGTCGTCGACCTCCAGCCGCTCCATCCAGCCGAGCGCGGCCCGCTCGGCCTCCTTGCGGGAGGTGCCGTTCAGCCGCAGCGGCAGGGCGACGTTCTCCACGCACGTCAGCTCCGGCACCAGCTGGCCGAACTGGAAGACGAACCCGAAGTCGGAGCGGCGCAGCGCACTGCGCTCGGCGTCGCTCATGGCGGACAGCTCGCGCCCGGCGTACAGGATGGTGCCCGAGTCGGGCGTGACGATGCCGGCGAGGCAGTGCAGCAGCGTCGACTTGCCGGAGCCGGAGGGCCCCATCACGGCGACGACCTCGCCGGGGTGGATGGAGAACTCGGCGCCGTCGAGGGCGAGGGTCGGGCCGTAGGCCTTGCGCAGGTGCTCGGCCGAGAGCAGGGAACCGGCGGGAGGGGTCATCGGGCCACCGCCTCACGGAGCTTGTCGAGGCGTGCGGCGGTCAGTTCCAGCCAGCGCAGGTCGGCCTCGAGGTGGAAGAGGGCGTGGTCGCAGATGAGCTGGTCCGCGAGGTCGCCCTTGCGCTTGCGGTCGGTCAGGATGCGCATGCTGCGTAGGTGCTCCGAACGCTGGGTGTCGAGGACGTCGGCGGCGTCGCGGTGGGTGAGCAGCGCGAGGACGACCTTGGTGTAGAGGGTCGACTGGAGGTACGGCTCCGGCTTCTCGGGCGTCGCCAGCCACCGCTGTACGTCGGTGATGCCGGCGTCGGTGATCGCGTACCGCTTGCGTTCGGGGCCGCCGCCGGTCTCGATGCCGTCGACGACGACGAGGCCGTTCTTCAGCAGGCGGGACATCGTCGAGTAGACCTGGCCGTAGTGCAGCGGCCGGTCGTGACCGAACTTCTCGTCGAAGGCGCGCTTGAGGTCGTAACCGTGGCGCGGTCCGGACTCCAGGAGCCCGAGGAGGGTGTGACCGATGGACATGCCGAGCACTCTACACACGGTGTATACGCGCCGTGTATACGCACCGTGCAGAGGTCATGGCCGCGCGTAGGTGCGCCCAGGTCGGAGGCGATTGTCACGGTTCCGCTACGGCGCGAGCCGCGCCTGAGCCCCCGCGGCGAGAGTGCGAAAGCGTCGGCACTTCGGCCCGCGACGGCAACCCTCGACCCCTCTCGTACGTCGGTTCCATGGGAACAGGTGCTGATTCTCACGTCCGTACAACACCGGATCGGGCGGATCGGCGGGCGTTTGTCACATCTCCCGGTGTTAGCTTTCTGAGCTGACCTGAGCGACGAACCTGTGTGACGCGTGAGCAGAACGTGACCACAGATGGACGAAGCGGAGCGGATCGAGCCCATGGGACGAGCGGAAGAGAGAAGAGCGCGACAGCGCGGTGGCCGCCGCGCGGCGCCGAAACGCCGCCGTTCGTCGGGGGCCGGCGGGAAGAGCGGCATACGCCGGCTGTTCACCTGGAAGAAGATCCTCGGCACGTTCTTCGGCCTCTGCCTGCTCGGCATGGGCTCCTTCATCGTGCTGTACCTGGTCATCGACATCCCCGAGGGCAACCCCGAGGCCGAGCTGCAGAGCAACGTCTACAAGTACAGCGACGGCAGCATCATGACCCGCACGGGCGACCGCAACCGCGAGATCGTCGACCTCGCCAAGGTCCCCAAGGAGGTCCAGCGCACCTTCGTCGCCGCCGAGAACAAGACCTTCTACAAGGACTCCGGCGTCGACCTCAAGGGCACCGCGCGCGGCGTGCTCAACACGCTCTCCGGCAAGGGCGCCCAGGGCGGTTCGACCATCACCCAGCAGTACGTGAAGAACTACTACCTGTCCCAGGAACAGACGGTCACGCGCAAGCTGAAGGAACTGGTCATCTCCCTCAAGCTGGACCGGGAGAAGTCCAAGGACTACATCCTGGCCGGCTACATCAACACCAGCTACTACGGCCGCGGCGCCTACGGCATCCAGGCAGCCGCCCAGGCCTACTACCGCGTCGACGCCGAGGACCTGACCGTCGAGCAGGGCGCCTACCTCGCGGCCCTGCTCCAGGCGCCGAACCAGTACGACTGGGCGATCGCCAGCGAGACCGGCAAGAAGCTCGTCCAGGAACGCTGGGACTACGTCCTGGACAACATGGTCGAGGAGGACTGGCTGAGCCGGGCCGACCGCCAGGGCATGGAGTTCCCGGTGCCCGAGGAGCCGAAGACCTCCGCCGGGATGGGGGGCCAGAACGGCTATCTGGTCGACGCGGCCAACTACGAGATCCGGAAGCAGCTGGTCGCGCAGGGCGCCGCGGAGGACATGGAGCAGGCCAAGGCGCTCCTGGACCTCGGCGGATACACCGTCACCCTCAACGTCGACAGGAAGAAGCAGGCGGAGCTGGAGAAGGCCGTCAAGGCCAAGCTCACCAGCAAGCTCGACCCCGACGAGCGCGAGGTCGACGCCGACGTCCAGGCCGGCGCCGTCTCCGTCGACCCGAAGACGGGCGGCGTCGTGGCGATGTACGGCGGCGTGGACTACGTGAAGCACTTCACCAACAACGCCACCCGCGACGACTACCAGCCCGCCTCCACCTTCAAGCCGGTGATCCTCGCCGCGGCCGTCGACCAGGACGCCGAGACCCAGGACGGCGTCCCCATCACGGCCAACACCATCTACGACGGCACCAGCAAGCGTCCGGTCGTGGACCAGGGCCGCAAGGTCGGCTTCGCACCGCCCAACGAGGACGACGTCGACTACGACGACATCACCGTCCAGGAGGCGATGAACAAGTCCGTCAACTCGGTCTTCGCGCAGATGGGCGTCGACGTCGGCATGGACCGGGTCATGAAGGTCGCCGGCGACCTCGGCATGAACACCGAGGGCGACCAGGCCGTGCCCGCCCAGACCCTGGGCAGTATGGGCGCGAGCCCGCTGGAGATGGCCGGCGTCTACGCCACCCTCGACAACCACGGCAAGAAGGTCACCCCGGCCGTCGTGAAGTCGGTCGAGCACAAGGACCGCACGGTGGAGTTCCCCGAGCCGATCGGCGAGCAGGTCATCAGCCGCGAGGCCGCCGACACGGTGACCTCCGTGCTCACCGGCGTGGTCGACGACGGTACGGCCAAGAAGTCCGTGCGGGACAACCCGCTGCGCGACGGTCAGACGGTCGCCGGCAAGACCGGTACGTCCGACAACAACAAGTCGGCCTGGTTCAGCGGATACACGCCCGAGCTGGTCACCTCGGTCGGCCTGTTCGGCGAGGATCCGAAGACGCACGCCCAGGTCCCGATGTACAAGGCCGGCGGCGTCGACTACCGCGTCAACGGCGGTGGCTTCCCGGCGGAGATCTGGGCCGCGTACACCTTCGGCGTCATGGACGAGATCTCCGAGTTCGACCTGGAGACCAAGCAGGGCAACGCGGTGAAGCCGAGCACCACGCCGACGCAGAGCCAGTCGCCGACCCAGTCGCCGACCGAGGAGGAGACGACCGAGGCGCCGGAGACCGAGGAGCCGACGACCGAGGCGCCGACGACCGAGGCGCCGGAGACCGAGTCGCCGACGCAGTCGCCGAGCCAGTCCCCGTCGAACAGCCCGTCCTCCGAGCCGCCGACGGACGGACAGTCCACGGAACCGGAGAACCCGCTCTTCCCGGACGGGGACCGGCAGGAGCGGTGACCCGTCCGGACAGGTGAGAGGGCGCCCGGTGTCCACCGGGCGCCCTCTCACTCGGGCAGGCGCGTCAGCCCCGGTTCAGTTCGAACCAGACCACCTTCCCGGTGCTCAGCCGGGTCGCTCCCCAGCGCCGGGCCAGCCGGTTCACCAGATACAGTCCGCGACCGCCCTCGTCGGTGGCGCGGGCCTGCCGCAGCCGCGGCAGCTGCGGCACGTCGTCGCCGACCTCGCAGCGCAGCACGTCCGTGCGCAGCAGCCGCAGGGTGACCGGCTTGGTGGCGTACCGCACGGCGTTGGTCACGACCTCGCTGACCAGCAGCTCCACCGAGTCCGTCAGGTCCTCCATGCCCCAGCGGGCCAGGGAGCGCCGGGCCAGCCGCCGGGCCCGCCCCGGAGCGGTGTCGTCGGGCTCCAGGAACCAGTACGCCACGTCGCTGGGCGCGATGCCGTCGAAGCGGGCGGCCAGCAGCGCGATGTCGTCGTCCCGGTCGCCCGGCCCGAGCATGTCCAGCACCTCGTCGCACAGGGCTTCCAGGGGCGGCGGATGGTCCGGGCCGGTGAGCTGGGCGGTGACGGCGAGGCGCTCCCGCAGCTGCTCTATGCCGGTCCACACGTCGCGCAGCCGGGACTCGACCAGCCCGTCGGTGTAGAGCAGCAGGGTGGCGCCCGCGGGGGCGTCCAGCTCCACCGCCTCGAAGTCCACGCCGCCCACGCCGATCGGAGCGCCGGCCGGCACCCGCAGCACCTCGGCGTGGCCGCCCAGGTGGAGCAGGACCGGCGGCGGGTGGCCGGCGTTGGCGACGGTGATGCGGTGCGAGACCGGGTCGTAGACGGCGTACAGGCAGGTCGCCATGCGGTCGGTGCCCAGGCGCTGGGCCTGCTCGTCGAGGTGGTGCAGCACCTCCTGCGGCGGCAGGTCCAGGCCGGCCAGGGTCTGCGCGGTGGTCCGCAGCTGGCCCATGATGGCCGCCGACGTCATGGAGTGGCCCATCACGTCGCCGACGACCAGCGCGACGCGGCTGCCGGGCAGCGGGATCGCGTCGTACCAGTCACCGCCGACCCGCGCCGTCTCGGCGGCCGGGAGGTAGCGGGAGGCCAGCCGCACGCCGGTGCAGCGCGGCAGGTTCTCCGGGAGCATGGTGCGCTGCAACTCGTCGGCGATGTACGCCTCACGGCCGTACAGCACCGCCTTGTCGATGCCGAGCGCGCTGTGCGTGGCGAGCTGGGCGGCGACCAGCAGGTCGTCGGCCTCGAAGGCGACGCGCTCGGGGCCGCGCAGGAAGAGGGCGGCCCCGATCACCCGGCGCCGGCCGCGCAGCGGCGCCAGGATGGCCCGCCGTCCGTCGGGGACGGTGAAGTCGCCGTCGTCGCCCAGCAGTTCCGGCAGGGCGGCGCGGGCCGCCGGGGTGTCCGTGAAGACCGGGCGCACCCCCCGCAGCACTTCGGCGAGCGCGCTGCCCGGCCGGACCTCGCACAGCTCGGAGCCGACCGTCTCCAGCTCCGAGGGCTCGGGCTGGACCGCGGGCGTGAACCCGTTCTCGGTGTCCCGCTCGGCCGGTATCCGGTCGGTGCGCCGCAGCCGCAGCACCAGCGGCCCGGTGGGCCGCTCGTCGCCGACCGGCAGCGGCTCGCGCAGATAGACCAGGATCGCGTCCGCGAAGGTCGGCACGGTGGCCCGGCACAGCCCCATCACGATCTCGTCGAGGTCCATGCCCCGGGCGATCCGCCGGGTCGCGGCGCCGACGAAGCGGAGCCGGTCCCCGTCCCGCCGCATGGGGGTGGGCCGGCCGGGCGCGCTGAGCTGCCCGCTGCGGCGCTCTCCGCGCGGCGGCGCCGCCGGGCCGGGCGCCGCCCCGGAACCGGACGCGGACCCGGTCTGGGCTCCGCCCGGCTGCACGGGGACGCCGTCGGCCGCGGGGCGCGGCCGGTGGGCGTCGGAACCGGCGGCCGGCTCGGTGCCGGGCTGGGAGTGCTCGAAGGCGCCGGTGCCGGCGGTCGGCGGTGTCTCGCCGGCGTGCCCCTGTACCGGTAACGCGGACCCGGAGGCGCGCGGCGGCACGGGGGTACGCAGGAGCGCCCCGCGGGGGTCCGCGGGGTCACCGCCCGCCGTCGGGCGGTCGAAGGAGGTCGGGTGCTCCGTCACGCGTGTCGAATCCATCCGTCCGGGACTGCGCGCGGCGCGTGCAGTTCGTCCCGCAGGAGTCCCGATACCCGGAATACGTGTCCCGGGAACGGGATTCCCGCGTGGTCAGAGGCTGTTCCTGTGTCACCGGCGGACCGTCCGCGGCCCGTACCCGGGTTGTCTGCGTACCTCTCGCTCACGTCCTGCCGCCCCTCGGTGACGATCGGTCAAGCACGGTGCACGCCCCGCCGGTTGCCGCCCTGCTGGTTGCGGAGGACGATCCTACGTTTCTTGCCCGGGGGCGCATCAAGGGTCTCATGAGGACACATGCGCCGGTGTGCGGTCCCAGTCCCCGGGGAGCGACGGTACCGCCCAGGACGGATCGGGTCGCCAGTGCTCCCAGCCGTCCGCGTAGGGGGAGCCCCAGGCGCGGATGTCCGCCACCGCGGAGCGTCCCGCCCGCCGCACCCGCTCCGCCAGCGCGGCGTCCATCAGCCGGTCCCGCTGGGCCTGCGCGAACTCGTCCTCGTCCCGCCAGTACCAGCTGCGGTCCGGGTGCACGGAGATGTCCAGGAAGTGGTCCTCGGAGTCGACGCCGCCCTCCCAGCGGGCGAGCGGCTCCTCCAGGTTCACGTACCAGTTCTTGAACCGCCAGCCCGGGTCCCAGAACAGCCACACCGACCAGGGCTCACCGGGCCGCGCCAGCTTCAGCACGCCCGTGCCGAACCACTGGTCGCGCTGCACGGTGCGCGGCTTGGTGTAGCGCGTCACCAGTGGTTCCAGGTGCACGGGGGTGCCGTCGGCGAGCACCGGCTTCACACACTCCGTGCCGGGCGCCAGCCAGACGGCGAGCAGCTCCGCGTCGTCCCGGACGACGGTGACGGGGCGTGCGATGTGCACGTGCGGGCCGCCGTTCTCCCGGTACCGCCACAGGATGTGGCTCCCGGGCGTCCAGAACTCCGTGCGGGCCGCGGGCCCGCCCCCCTCCGCAGCGCTCACCGTCTCTCCGTCTGTCATGGGCAGATATTAGGTGCCCCGGCCACCCGACGCGCCGGTGATCGCCGGGAGCGCCCGCGGACACGAGGGCCGCCGGCCGGTCGGGGCCGCCCGGCGGTCAGGGGTGGGTCATCCGCAGCACGTCCAGCGCCTCGTCCAGCTGTTCGGCCGTGAGGTCGCCGCGCTCCACATAGCCGCCCTCGACCACGACCTGACGGATCGTCTTCCGCTCGGCCAGCGCCTTCTTGGCGACCCTGGCGGCCTCCTCGTACCCGATGTACTTGTTGAGCGGGGTGACCACGGAGGGGGAGGACTCGGCGTACTCGCGGGCCCGGTCCCGGTGCGCGACGATGCCGTCGACGGTCCGGTCGGCGAGCAGCCGGGAGACGTTGGCGAGCAGTCGTACCGACTCCAGCACGTTCTTGGCGATGACCGGCAGCATGACGTTCAGCTCGAAGTTGCCGGCCGCTCCGGCGGCGGCGACCGTCGCGTCGTTCCCGGTGACCTGGGCGGCGACCATGAGGACCGCCTCGGGGATCACCGGGTTGACCTTGCCGGGCATGATGGACGACCCCGGCTGGAGGTCGGGCAGCGAGATCTCCGCGAGGCCGGTGCGCGGCCCGGACGCCATCCACCGCAGATCGTTGGCGATCTTCGTCAGCCCGACGGCGATGGTCCGCAGCTGCCCGCTGGTCTCGACGATGCCGTCCCGGGCCCCCTGCGCCTCGAAGTGGTTCCGTGCCTCGGTCAGCGGCAGCCCCGTGGCGCGGGCCACCTCCGCGATGACGGCGGCGGAGAAGCCGGGCGGGGTGTTGATGCCGGTGCCGACGGCGGTGCCGCCCAGCGGCAGCTCGGCGAGCCGGGGGAGCGATGCCTCCAGTCGCTCGATGCCGTACCGCACCTGGGCCGCGTACCCGCCGAACTCCTGCCCCAGGGTGACCGGGGTGGCGTCCATCAGATGCGTCCGCCCGGACTTCACCACGTCGGCGAACTCCTCCGCCTTGCGCTCCAGCGCGTCGGCGAGGTGGCCGAGGGCCGGGATCAGGTCGCGGGTGACGGCGGCGGTGGCGGCGATGTGAATGGACGACGGGAAGACGTCGTTGGACGACTGGGAGGCGTTGACGTGGTCGTTGGGATGCACGTCGCGGCCCAGACGCTCCGTGGCGAGCGTCGCGAGGACCTCGTTGGTGTTCATGTTGGACGAGGTCCCCGACCCCGTCTGGAACACGTCCACCGGGAAGTGCTCGTCCCACCGGCCCTCGGCGACCTCGCCGGCCGCCTCCTGGATCGCCGCGGCGACGTCCCGGTCCAGGACTCCCAGCTCGGCGTTGACCTTGGCCGCCGCGCCCTTGATCCGGGCCAGCGCCTCGATGTGCGCGCGCTCGATGCGCTGCCCGGAGACGGGGAAGTTCTCCACCGCCCGCTGGGTCTGGGCCCGCCACTTGGCGTGGGCGGGCACCCGCACCTCGCCCATGGAGTCGTGCTCGGTGCGGTACTCGGTCCTGTCCTGCTCGTCGGCCATCGACGATCACCTCCACTGGTCACAGCGTCCTCGACGCGACCACTGTTCCCCGTGGAGGCGAAGCGTCACCGCGGGGGTCAGGCGAGCCCGGGCCCCCGCACCGGAATGGTCGTGAAGGTCGGCGCCGGCGCCGGGTCCTGGAAGAAGTCGTTGCCCTTGTCGTCCACCACGATGAACGCCGGGAAGTCCTCGACCTCGATCTTCCAGACCGCCTCCATGCCCAGCTCCTCGTACTCGACGACCTCGACCTTCTTGATGCAGTCCTGTGCGAGCCGGGCCGCCGGGCCGCCGATGGAGCCGAGGTAGAAACCGCCGTGCGTGGCGCAGGCGTCCGTGACCTGCTTGCTGCGGTTGCCCTTGGCCAGCATCACCTTGGAGCCGCCCGCCGCCTGGAACTGCTCCACGTAGGAGTCCATGCGCCCGGCGGTCGTCGGGCCGAACGAACCCGACGCGTAGCCCTCCGGCGTCTTGGCGGGGCCCGCGTAGTACACCGGGTGGTCCTTGAGGTACTGCGGCATCTCCTCGCCCGCGTCCAGCCGCTCCTTGATCTTGGCGTGCGCGATGTCGCGCGCCACGACCAGCGGACCGGTCAGCGAGAGCCGGGTCTTGACTGGGTACTTGGTCAGCTCGGCGAGGATGTCGTCCATCGGCTGGTTGAGGTCGACCTTGACGACGTCGCCCTCGGACTCGAGGTGCTCGTCCGTCGTCTCCGGCAGGAACCGCGCCGGGTCGGTCTCCAGCTGCTCCAGGAAGACGCCCTCGGCGGTGATCTTCGCGACCGCCTGCCGGTCGGCGGAGCAGGACACGGCGATGGCGACCGGGCAGGAGGCGCCGTGCCGGGGCAGGCGCACCACGCGCACGTCGTGGCAGAAGTACTTGCCGCCGAACTGCGCGCCGATGCCGATCTTCTGCGTCAGCTCGAAGACCTTCTCCTCCAGCTCCTTGTCCCGGAAGCCGTGGCCCAGCGCCGAGCCCTCGGCGGGGATCTCGTCCAGGTAGTGGGCGGAGGCGTACTTCGCGGTCTTCAGCGCGTACTCGGCCGAGGTGCCGCCGACCACGATCGCCAGGTGGTACGGCGGGCAGGCGGCCGTGCCCAGCGAGCGGATCTTCTCCTCCAGGAACTTCATCATGGAGGCCTCGTTCAGGACGGCCTTGGTCTCCTGGTAGAGGAACGACTTGTTGGCGGAGCCGCCGCCCTTCGCCATGAACAGGAACTTGTAGGCGCCGCCGTCGGTCGCGTACAGCTCGATCTGGGCCGGGAGGTTGGAGCCGGTGTTCTTCTCCTCCCACATGGTGAGCGGGGCCATCTGCGAGTAGCGCAGGTTCAGGTTCTGGTAGGCGTCGTAGATGCCCCGGCTCAGGGCCTCCTCGTCGCCGCCCGCCGTCAGCACGTTCTGTCCGCGCTTGCCCATGACGATCGCCGTACCGGTGTCCTGGCACATGGGCAGCACGCCCGCCGCCGCGATGTTGGCGTTCTTCAGCAGGTCCAGGGCCACGAACTTGTCGTTGCTCGACGCCTCGGGGTCGTCGATGATCCGGCGCAGCTGCGCCAGGTGGGCCGGGCGCAGGTAGTGCTGGATGTCGTGGATGGCCTCCTCGGCCAGCTTGCGCAGCGCCTCCGGCTCCACCTTGAGGAAGGTCCGCCCGTCGGCCTCGAAGGTGGACACGCCCTCGGCGGTCACCAGCCGGTACGGAGTGGTGTCCTCGCCCTGGGGGAGCAGATCGGTGTACGCGAACTCAGGCATCTCGCCCATTCCTCACTCGACATCACGCGCGCTGGATTCCGCTGGATCTCTCAGCAACGACGGCTGGCCTCCATTGGCAGCGCCAACCAGCGTAGAACCTGCCGGCGGCGCCGGGCTTGTGAGGTAAGGCTCAGTAAGCGCGCGAAAGACCCCGGGCGGGTGTGCGGCGGGCACCCGGCCGGCCCTCGGCCGGTCCTCGGCCGATTCGGCGAACGGTCGGCGACAAGGTTGTCCACAGGGCTAGTCGCGATCTATCGCGTTTCGGTACGCTACCGCCGTGGACCTACAGAAGCACGCCCCAGCCACCGCCCCGCGCACCGCCGAGCTGCGCGCCTCGGACGCCGACCGTGACCGCGTGGCCGACATGCTGCGCGAAGCCCTCGCCGAGGGGCGGCTCACCGCCGACGAGCACGCCGAGCGCGTCGAGGGCGTGCTCGCCGCCAAGACCGTCGGCGAGCTGGACGTCTTCGTGCGGGACCTGCCCGCCGCGCACGCGGGCCGTCCCGGCGTCGCCCCGGCCCCTCACCGCCCCGTCACCGGCCCGGTCCCGGGGGACCCCGACGAGAACGTGGTGGCGGTCTTCAGCAGCGCCGTCCGCAGGGGCCGCTGGCGGGCCGGCCGCCGCATCCACGCCTACGCGGTCTTCGGCAGCGTCGAGATCGACCTCAGCGAGGCGCTCTTCGAGCACCAGCAGGTCGTGATCAAGGCGTTCTCCGTCTTCGGCAGCGTCGAGGTGCGCGTCCCGGAGAACGTGTCGCTGCGCGGCGCGGGCGGCGGAGTGCTCGGCAGCTTCGAGGTGGACGCCGTCGACTCCGCCGAGGTCGACGCCCCCGTCGTCCACGTGGACGGCTGGGCCGTGCTGGGCAGCGTCGAGGCGCGGCCCAAGCGCGGCAAGCTCGTCACGGACCTCCTCGACCGGGTGCACCGCAAGGTCGAGAACAGTTTGCGCAAGCACCTCTAGCCCGGCTCGCGCCCCGGTCGGGAACCCTATGCATAGGCGCGCGTACAACGGGTAAGCCTTGACGCATCGTCTCTCGCTCGCGAAGCCGTCGTCAGGAGTAGACCGTGCTGCAACCGCCGCATTCGTCCCTGCAGGTAGCTGCCGTCCCGGCCCAGCGGGTGCCCGTGCGGCACAGGGACCAGGACACTCCCTGGCACACCGAGGCGGTGTGCAGGCGCGACGAGGCCGGACTGTTCTTCGCCCCTTCCAAGGAGCCCACCGCGGCCCGGCTCTCCCGCGAGGAGGCGGCCAAGCGGGTCTGTGCCCGCTGCCCGGTCATGGTCGAGTGCCGCGAGCACGCCCTCCTGCAGCCCGAGCCGTACGGCGTCTGGGGCGGCCTCACCGCCGCCGAACGCCGCGTGGTCCTGGCCCGGCGCCGCCGCCGCGACCTGGAGCTGAAGAAGGCCGCCAGCACGACGGGCCGCATAGCGGCGGCCGGCTAGGACCCAGACAGGCGAAAGGGCACCCTCTCCGCACAGAGGGTGCCCTTTCGCACGGGGACGCAAGACGTCCTCAGAGGGCGGCCGGCGAAGCCGGCGGAGTCACTTCGCCCGGTCGAAGTCGATCGCGCTGTACGCCCGCAGCTTGCTCAGCCGGTGCTCGGAGTCGATCCGCCGCACCGTCCCCGACTTCGACCGCATCACGATCGAGTCGGTCGTCGCCGTCTCGGACCGGTACCGCACCCCGCGCAGCAGTTCGCCGTCGGTGATGCCGGTCGCGACGAAGAACACGTTGTCCCCGGAGACCAGGTCGTCGGTGGTCAGCACCCGGTCCAGGTCGTGCCCGGCGTCGATCGCGCGCTGCCGCTCCTCGTCGTCCTTGGGCCACAGCTTGCCCTGGATGGTCCCGCCCAGGCACTTCACGGCGCACGCCGAGATGATGCCCTCCGGCGTGCCGCCGACCCCGAGCAGCAGGTCGATGCCGGTGCCCTCGCGCAGCGCGAGGATGGAGCCGGCCACGTCGCCGTCGGAGATCAGCTTGATCCGGGCGCCGGTCTCCCGGACCTCCTTGATCAGGCCCTGGTGCCGAGGCCGGTCGAGGATGACGACGGTGACGTCCTCGGGGGTGCGCCGCTTGGCCTTGGCGATCCGGCGGATGTTCACGGAGACGGGCGCGTTGATGTCGACGAAGTCGGCCGCCTCCGGACCGGTGACCAGTTTGTCCATGTAGAAGACGGCCGACGGGTCGAACATGGAGCCGCGCTCGGCGGCGGCCAGCACGGCGATCGCGTTGGTCATGCCCTTGGCGGTCAGCGTGGTGCCGTCGATCGGGTCCACGGCGATGTCCACCTCGGCGCCGGTGCCGTCGCCGACCCGCTCCCCGTTGAAGAGCATCGGGGCCTCGTCCTTCTCGCCCTCACCGATGACGACGACGCCGTTCATCGAGACGGTGTGGACGAGGGTCCGCATGGCGCGCACCGCGGCACCGTCGGCGCCGTTCTTGTCACCGCGCCCTACCCAGCGGCCGGCGGCCATCGCCGCGGCTTCGGTCACCCGCACCAGTTCCATGGCGAGGTTGCGGTCGGGGGCCTCCGAGGGGACGTCCAGCTCGGAGGGCAGATGATGCTCGGTCATCGGAACGCACCTTTCTGATACGACGACGGCCGGATGAGGGTGTGGCCATGACTCTATCGTCAGTCCGACAGAATGAGCAGGGGACCCCACGTATGAGCACATGGGGGACCTGCGACGATAGGGGCGTGGCAGGTACGAACGGTAAGCAGAAGACGGCCCGGGACATGGTGCTCTCCCTGGGCGTCATCGTTCTCGCGGGTCTGGTCATGTATCTCTTCATCCCGCACGACGACGACGGCGGGCCCGACCTCAAGCGGGTCGACTACACGGTCGAGCTGACCACCGCGCGCCGCGCCGCACCGTACCCGGTGGCGGCGCCGGAGGGGCTGTCCCAGGAGTGGAAGCCGACCTCCGTGCGCTACCGCGGCGCCGAGGACAACGCCTGGCACCTCGGCTACCAGGCCCCCGGCGGGGAGTACGTGGCGGTCGAGCAGTCCACGGGGAAGCCGGCCGAGTTCATCGAGGAGGCCAGCCAGGGCGCGCGGAAGACGGAGACCACCGAGGAGATCGGTGGCCGGACGTGGACCCGCTACACCGGCGGCCGGTACGAGGCCCTGGTGCTGCACGACACCGACGGTGTGAAGGGCGCGACGACGGTCGTGGCCGGCACGGGGTCGTTCGAACAGCTCGGCAAGATGGCGGCGGCGCTGAAGCTGGCCTGAGCCACTGCCGCACTCCACGGCACGACGAAGCCCCCGGCGCGGCGCCGGGGGCTTCCTCGTGTTCGGTGCCGGGAGCGGCTCAGACCGTCGTGACGACCTGCTCGTACGACAGGCGCGGGGAGCGCGGGAACCAGGCGTCCGGGCCCGGACGGCCGATGTTGACGACCATCAGCGGGGTGTGGTCGTCGTCCAGGAACTCCTTGCGGACGCCCTCGAAGTCGAGGCCCGTCATCGGACCGGCGGCCAGCCCGGCGGCGCGGACGCCGACGATGAAGTACGCGGCCTGCAGGGCGGCGTTCAGCGTGGCGGCGCCCTCACGCACCGGGCGCTCGCTGAAGAAGGCGTCCTTGGCCTGCGGGAAGTGCGGGAAGAGCTGCGGCAGCTCCTCGTGGAACTCGTTGTCCGCCGACAGGATGGCGACCAGCGGGGCGGCGGCCGTCTTGGGGCGGTTGCCCTCGGCCATGTGCTGGACCAGGCGCTCGCGGGCCTCGGGGGAGCGGACCAGCGTGATGCGCAGCGGCGACTGGTTGAAGGCGGTCGGGCCGTACTTGACCAGGTCGTAGATCGCCTGCACCTGCTCGTCGGTCACCGGCTCGTCGGTGAAGGTGTTGGCGGTGCGCGCCTCGCGGAACAGCAGGTCCTGGGCGGCGGGGTCAAGGACGAGAGACATACGTGATCTTCCTCGGGGGGATGTGTGTCGGCCCCGTACCGGTCGGCGGGGAGCCGTTGACGAGGACGACGCTACGTCAAAGAAGTTCAAGCTTCAACCAAAGGTGGGGCGCGGTGATCCGCCTCACAGGGTCATCCGCTGTCGCGCGAAGGCTCCCCGGTCCCCGCTGCGGGTGAGGGCGGGGTGACGCGGATCACTCGCCGGTGCCGATCACTTCTCCGGGCCGCCGGGGTCGTAAGGCGCAGCACACCGTCCACGGCACCGAGGGAGCACACGGACATGACCAGCGGCGCAGTCAAGGGACCCGCCTCCTACTTCCCGTCGATCGAGAAGAAGTACGGGCGTCCGATCGCCGAGTGGAAGGAGCTGATCCGCTCCTCGCCGCTCACCAAGCACATGGAGCTGGTCTCCTGGCTCAAGACCGAGCACGGCCTGGGCCACGGCCACGCCAACGCGCTCGTCGCGCACACGCGCGCCGAGGACTCCGGCGAGTAGGCGCCGCCGCCAGGGCCTAGCGCTCCCCGTCCTCGCCCGCCTCCGCCTCCTCGGCCAGCGCCGCGTCCAGGCGGGCGCGGGCGCCGTCCAGCCAGCGGCGGCAGACCTTCGCCAGCTCCTCGCCCCGCTCCCACAGGGCGAGGGACTCCTCCAGCGTCGTACCGCCGGCCTCCAGCCGCCGCACGACCTCGATCAGCTCGTCCCGCGCCTGCTCGTACCCGAGCGCCTCGGACACGGCCGCCGACTGCTCCACCTCGCTGGTCATCCACTCACCTTACGCATCGACTCGTACGGAGAAATCGCCCTCGGACACGCGGGCGCGCAGGGTCTCGCCCGGCTCCACCTCGCCGGGGTCGCGCACGGCGTGGCCGTCGGCCCGTTGCAGCACGGCGTACCCGCGCTTCAGGGTCGCGGCGGGGGAGAGGGCGACCACGCGCGCGTGGGTGTGGGTCAGCTCGGACTCGGCGCGGTCGAGGTGGTGCCGCAGGGTGCGCCGGCCCCGCTCCAGCAGGGCCGTCACCTGCTCGGCCCGCTCGTCGATCATGCGGTGCGGGTCCTGTATCGACGGCCGGGCCAGCGCGTGGGCCAGCCCCCGCTCCTCCCGGTCGACGTACGCCGCCACGCACCGCCGCGCCCGGTCCCGCAGCTGCCGCACCCGCTCGTACTCCTCACCGACGTCCGGTACGACCTTCTTCGCGGCGTCGGTGGGCGTGGAGGCGCGCAGGTCGGCGACGAGGTCCAGCAGGGGACTGTCCGGCTCGTGCCCGATCGCCGAGACGACCGGCGTACGGCAGGCGGCGACCGCCCGCACCAGCTGCTCGTCGGAGAAGGGCAGCAGATCCTCCACGCTGCCACCACCGCGGGCGACGACGATCACGTCCACGTCGTCGATCGCGTCCAGCTCCTTCACCGCCTGCACCACCTGCGGCACCGCGTGCACGCCCTGCACGGGGACGTTGCGCACCTCGAAGCGGACGGCGGGCCAGCGGTGCCGGGCGTTCTCCAGCACGTCCCGCTCGGCCGCCGAGGCCCGTCCGCAGACCAGGCCGATCAGCTGAGGCAGGAACGGCAGCGGCTTCTTCCGCTCCGCCGCGAACAGCCCCTCGCGCGCCAGGGCCTTCTTCAGCTGCTCCAGGCGTGCCAACAGCTCACCGACGCCCACGGGCTTGATCGCGGCGGCCCGCAGCGACAGCTGCCCGCGCGGCGCGTACCACTCCGGCTTGGCGTGCACCACGACCCGCGCGCCCTCGCCGACCACGTCCGCCACCGCGTCGAACACCTGCCGGTAACAGGTCACGCTCACGGAGATGTCGTGCGACGGGTCGCGCAGCGTCAGGAACACGACCCCCGCGCCCGGCCGCCGCGACAACTGCGTGATCTGCCCCTCGACCCACACCGCGCCGAGCCGGTCGATCCAGCCCCCGATCAGCCGTGACACCTCGCCCACGGGCAGCGGGCTTTCGGGAGTCGAGTTAACAGCCATGCGCCCGAGCGTAACGGCCGGGTACGACAACCCGGCCGGGTACGACACCCTTGACTGGGCTGGGTGCCGACCCGCCCGCCGACCGGGTCGGCACCCAGCCCAGT
>MUMD01000409.1 GCA_002155895.1 Streptomyces rochei | reverse complement strand
GCGGCCAGTTCCTCGGAGGGGTCGTTGCCCAGTTCCTCGGCGAGGGTACGGCGGGCGTCCTCGTAGACGGCCAGGGCGTCGGCGCGGCGTCCGGAGCCGTAGAGCGCCCGCATCAGCTGGCCGCGGGGCCGTTCGCGNNCGGGCGCGGGCGGTGGCGGCCTCGCCTAGTTCCACGGGCACGGGGCCCTGCCAGAGGTCGAGGGCCTGGCGGAGGGTGGCCGCGGCGGCGGCGTGGTCACCGGCGGCGAGCTGACGGTGGCCCTCGGCGGCCAGGCGCTCGAAGCGGTGGGCGTCCACGCTGTCGGGGTCGACGGCCAGCCGGTATCCGAGCGGGTGGGACTCGACCAGTTCGTGCGGCGCCGCGCCCCGCAGGTCGCGGCGGAGCCGGGAGACCTGGGACTGCAGGGCGTTGAGGGCGTCGCCGGGCGGATGGTCGCCGTAGAGGCCCTCGATGAGGGAGTCGACGGTGACGGGCCGGCCGGCCTCCAGGGCGAGGAGGACCAGCAGGGAGCGGGCTCGCGGGCCGCGGACGGCCACCGAGCTTCCGTCGTCACGACGCACCACGAACTCGCCCAGCACCCCGAACCACATGGCGTCAATTATGGCTTACCGGGGAGCCGCTTCCGCCCTCGGTGATCTCCGTGGACTCCACTGCCGTGCGGGCCGCGGCGGGGAGCGCGCCGCCGGCCGTGTCGTAGCGGCGCTGCACGTGGTGCAGGTCGGCGAGGAGGCCGGCGGAGTCGACCCGGTGCCGGGCGGTCGAGCGGGTGGCGGAGCGGCCGAGCGGGAGCGCTCCGGTGTGGGCCCAGCGGAGCCGGCCGTCGCCGTCGATGAAGCTCCGGGTGCGGCCGCGGTTGTCCGGGTGCAGGCACCAGGGGACGTCGAGGTAGCCGCGCGCGAACGCCTTCGCCATGGCGACGCCGGGATCGGGGTGCAGGTCGAGCACGGCGTGCACCAGGGCGGCGGCCTCCTGGTAGGTCTCGCTGTCCGCGGCGGCCGTATCCGTCCGGGCGGGCGGCACGGACCCCGGCACGGTGGTCCGCGCCGAGCGGGCGGCGGCCTCCAGCGCGGCGACGTTCTCCTCGATGGTGGGGATGCGCCGGGACTCCGCGACCGTCTTGACGATCAGCCGCTCGGCGCCGGTGTCCACGGCCAGCCGGGCGGCGTCGGAGAGCAGGCCGTAGGCGCCGTGCTCGGTGACCGGGTACAGCCCCATGTAGGCGTAGATCACCACGTGCCAGGTGGGGACGGGCAGGAGTTCCCGGCACAGCCGCCGCAGCGCGGCCACCGCTTCCCGGTCCTGTGCCGGGTGGGTCTGCTGGGCGTAGCTGACGGAGACGTCGCGCACCCCGTGCCGGTGGAAGAACAGGGCCTCCAGCACCGACACCGCCACGAGCAGGCTCGGCGGGCACAACTGGCCGAGCAGGCACCCCCCGAAGGACTCCAGGTGGGGTTCGCCGCCCAGCTCGCGCAGGGCGGCGAAGCGGCGTACGCCCTCGGTCCAGTTGCGCACCGACTCGGCGAGGGGGGTGCGGCCGTAGGGCAGGCAGTAGGAGACCGGGCCTCCCTCGCTGGCGTCGAGCCGCTGGTCGATGAGGGTGGCGAAGATGTGCTGCGGGACGGCCGAGCCGTGGCGGACCTGTACCGGGAAGGTGTGGTCGCGGATGCCCGCCAGCATCCGGGCGGTGACGGCGGGGGCGTGGGCGGTGATCGGGTAGCCGTTGAGTTCGCGGCCCTCGGCGAGGGCTTCGGCGAG
>MUMD01000408.1 GCA_002155895.1 Streptomyces rochei | reverse complement strand
CGGGCGGTTGAGCGGGTGGGGTGCCTGCGGCGGCCTGCGCGGGTGTGTGGGTGGGATGCCTGCGGCGCCGCTGCGGGTTCGGTGGGGGTGCGCGTAGCGCGTGCGGTTGTCTGTGGGTCGGGGCCGCGCCGGGGGGTGTCCGTCCTCGGAACGGCGCGAAATCGGTCGGCCACAGAACTGAACGGCGCGGACGCGCCAACCGCTGCGGGCGGACACCCCCCGACACGTCCCCTTCCCGCCGTACGCGGCTACCCGTACGCCTCGCGTAACTGCCTCAGCTGCTGCCGCTGCGGGCGGTCATCCCACCCAGCTGCGGGCAGTCGTGCCGCTGGGGCGGCACGGGTGGGCGCAGCGGCACCCCGTCGGCGCCGGGTTGCGCACCCACCCCCCTCGCGCCGGGGCTGCCGGATGGGCCGCGCGGTGGGGATGTCAGTGGGGCCGGTTACGGTTCGTGCATGGCTGCCCGTGCGAAGACCAGCAAGGAACGGCCGTCCTACCGCTGCACCGAGTGCGGCTGGCAGACGGCCAAGTGGCTCGGCCGCTGTCCCGAATGTCAGGCATGGGGCACGGTCGAGGAGTACGGCGCGCCCGCCGTGCGGACGACCACGCCGGGGCGTGTCACCACGTCCGCGCTGCCGATCGGGCAGGTCGACGGACGGCAGGCCACCGCCCGCCCCACCGGTGTGCCCGAGCTGGACCGGGTGCTCGGCGGGGGGCTGGTGCCCGGTGCCGTGGTGCTCGTCGCGGGTGAGCCCGGCGTCGGGAAGTCCACGCTGCTGCTGGACGTCGCGGCCAAGTCGGCCAGTGACGAGCACCGGACGCTGTACGTCACGGGTGAGGAGTCGGCGAGCCAGGTGCGGCTGCGGGCCGACCGGATCAACGCCATCGACGACCACCTGTATCTCGCGGCCGAGACCGACCTCGCGGCGGTGCTCGGGCATCTGGACGCCGTGAAGCCGTCGCTGTTGATCCTCGATTCCGTGCAGACGGTCGCCTCTCCCGAGATCGACGGAGCGCCCGGCGGCATGGCGCAGGTGCGGGAGGTCGCGGGGGCGCTGATCCGGGCGTCGAAGGAACGGGGGATGTCGACGCTGCTGGTGGGCCACGTCACCAAGGACGGGGCCATCGCCGGGCCCCGGCTGCTGGAGCACCTGGTGGACGTGGTGCTGCATTTCGAGGGGGACCGGCACGCGCGGCTGCGGCTGGTGCGGGGGGTCAAGAACCGGTACGGGACGACGGACGAGGTCGGCTGCT
Source organism: Streptomyces rochei (assembly GCA_002155895.1). Classification (GTDB taxonomy): domain Bacteria; phylum Actinomycetota; class Actinomycetes; order Streptomycetales; family Streptomycetaceae; genus Streptomyces; species Streptomyces rochei. The sequence continues at coordinate 5,855 of MUMD01000408.1, read as the reverse complement.
TCGAGCTGCACGACGAGGGGATCACGGGGCTGGCCGATCCCAGCGGGCTGTTCCTGACGCGGCGTGCCGAGCCGGTGCCCGGGACCTGTCTGACGGTCACCCTGGAGGGGCGCCGGCCGCTGGTGGCCGAGGTGCAGGCGCTGACCGTCGACTCGCAGATCCCCTCCCCGCGGCGCACGACGTCCGGGCTGGAGACCTCACGCGTGTCGATGATGCTGGCCGTGCTGGAGCAGCGCGGGCGGATCAGCGCGCTCGGGAAGCGGGACATCTACTCGGCGACGGTCGGCGGTGTGAAGCTGTCCGAACCGGCCGCCGACCTGGCGGTGGCGCTCGCGCTGGCGAGCGCCGCGAGCGACACCCCGCTGCCCAAGAACCTCGTCGCGATCGGCGAGGTCGGTCTCGCCGGTGAGGTGAGACGGGTCACGGGTGTGCAGCGCAGGCTCGCCGAGGCGCACCGCCTGGGCTTCACGCACGCCCTGGTGCCGACCGATCCCGGCAGGGTCCCGGACGGCATGAAGGTCCTGGAAGTCGCGGACATGGGTGACGCCCTGCGGGTGCTTCCGCGCTCGCGTCGCCGAGAGGCCCCACGGGAGGAGGAGGACCGCCGGTAGACTTTGCCCTGGTCTCGCCCGTCCGTACGACCGAGTGTGCGACACGGGAGCGCCAGAAGAACCTGCGACCGGAGGAGTGCAGTGGCAGCCAACGACCGGGCAGCAGCTCCCGGAAAGTCCGGTGGGAGTGCCGGTGCCGATGGCCTGATGCGCGCCTCGCTGAGCGCGGTGGCGCCCGGCACGCTGCTGCGGGACGGCCTGGAGCGGGTCCTTCGCGGCAACACCGGTGGTCTGATCGTGCTGGGCTCGGACAAGACCGTCGAGTCGATGTGCACCGGTGGCTTCGTGCTGGACGTGGAGTTCACCGCGACGCGGCTGCGGGAGCTGTGCAAGCTCGACGGCGGCATCGTGCTCTCGTCGGACCTGTCGAAGATCCTGCGGGCGGGGGTGCAGCTGCTGCCGGACCCGACCATTCCGACGGAGGAGACCGGTACGCGGCACCGCACGGCGGACCGGGTGAGCAAGCAGGTCGGGTTCCCCGTCGTGTCGGTCTCGCAGTCGATGCGGCTGATCGCGCTGTACGTGGACGGGCAGCGCAGGGTGCTGGAGGACTCGGCCGCGATCCTGTCGCGGGCCAATCAGGCGCTGGCGACCCTGGAGCGCTACAAGCTGCGGCTGGACGAGGTCGCGGGCACCCTGTCGGCGCTGGAGATCGAGGATCTGGTGACCGTCCGGGACGTCTCGGCGGTCGCGCAGCGGCTGGAGATGGTGCGCCGGATCGCCACCGAGATCGCCGAGTACGTCGTCGAGTTGGGCACGGACGGACGGCTGCTCGCGCTCCAGCTGGACGAGTTGATCGCCGGGGTCGAGCCCGAGCGTGAGCTGGTCGTTCGGGACTACGTGCCCGAGCCGACCGCCAAGCGGTCCCGCACGGTCGACGAGGCGCTGGCCGAGCTGGACAAGCTCAGCCACGCGGAGCTGCTCGAACTCTCTACCGTGGCGCGGGCGTTGGGGTACACCGGGTCGCCCGAGACGCTGGACTCCGCGGTGTCGCCGCGCGGGTTCCGGCTGCTGGCGAAGGTGCCGCGGCTGCCGGGCGCGATCATCGACCGGCTGGTGGAGCACTTCGGCGGTCTGCAGAAGCTGCTCGCCGCGAGCGTGGACGACCTGCAGACGGTGGACGGTGTCGGCGAGGCGCGGGCGCGCAGCGTGCGGGAGGGACTGTCGCGCCTGGCGGAGTCGTCGATCCTGGAGCGGTACGTCTGAGCCGGCGCCGCCGGGCCCGGCTCAGTCGTTCTTCAGGACGAAGGACGTCCGCACCTTCTCGAACCCTTCGGCCTTCGCCTCCACCAGGTACGTCCCCGCCTTGGCCGAACCGGCCGGCGGCGTCCCGCACTCGGGGGCGCTCGGCTTGCGGTCCCACTTCACCGTGTAGGTGATGCCGCTGCCCGCGGCCACCCGGTACCGCAGGCTGCCCGCGCCCTTCACACAGTCGTCGGAGGACCAGTACGCGTCCTCCCCCTCGGCCGGCGTGATCGTGAACACCGCGTGCTCCGGGCCGAGATCGACCTTGCAGTCGGCGGCGGACGTGTTGCGCGCGGTCAGTTCGAAGGTGGGGGTCTGGCCGGGCGTGTAGGTGTTGCGGACGCTGCGCAGGCTCAGCTTCACGGCGCCCGGCGTGCAATCGGCCAGGCTCGAACCGCCGGGCAGCGCGTCGCCCGCGCCGACTCCGGTCGCCGCACCGCCCGCGGAGCCGCCCGTGCCCGCACCGCCGCCGGAGCCGGAGCCGCTCCCGGCGCCACCGCCGGCGCCACCGGAGCCTTCGCCGCCCGCTCCCCCGCTGCCCGCGCCCGAACCCGACCCGTCGGAGTCCCCGCCGTCCGACTCGTCGCGTCCGCCCGGGGCCTCACTGATCGCCGGGCCGGAACCCGAGGGTCCAGGAGTGATCGACGGGGCCGGGTTCTTGCCGTTGGCGCCGTCCTCGCGGTCCTTGCCGCCGTCTCCGCCGCCGGCGACCACGATCCAGGTGATCAGAAGTGCCAACAGGGCGAGCAGGGACAGCAGTACGGCCCTCCGTCGCCAGTAGATGGAGGAGGGAAGCGGCCCGACCGGATTGCGCAGAGATCCCACGGCGCAAACTGTACGAGAGATCGGTGCGTTCCCTCGTCCCACCCGCCGTTCAGGACCGTATCTTTTGCGGATCATCATTCCGGAGACGGCCCCGGACCCCCTGCCGATCGTCAGAGGCGGCACGTGTCGATCGCAGGGTGTGACGGTGACGGGCCGTTGCCTACCGTCCGTGAGCATGAACTTCGACGACGAGCTGTACCGCGACATCACCGGCTTCGCCCACGACACCCCAACGTGGGTACAGCACACGGCGGAAGTGTGGACGGAGGCCGGAATCCTGTTGTTCGGGGCGATGTTCGTCGTCGCGTGGTGGCGGTCGAGGAGCGGCAGCCCCCGCGCGTTCGCGATCGCGGTCCTTGCACCCGTGGCCACGGCTGTGGCGTACGTCTGCAGTGAGGTGGTCAAGTCCGGTTTCTCGCAGGAGCGTCCGTGCCGGGCAGTCGCCGGAGCGGTGCCGTCCCTGGCCGAGTGCCCGCCGACCGGTGACTGGTCCTTCCCCAGCAACCACGCGACGATAGCGGGCGCTTCGGCGGTGACGCTGGTGCTGGTGCGGCGGGCGCTGGTGTGGCTGACGGCCCCGCTGGCCCTGCTGATGGCCTTTTCCCGGGTCTTCGTCGGCGTGCACTATCCGCACGACGTCGTCGCCGGGCTGGTGTTCGGCGCGCTGGTCGCCGCCGTGGCCGTGCGTGCCGGTACGCGTCCGGCGACGCGGCTGGCCGAGGCGTTGCGGACGTCGTCGGCGCCGGGGGTGCGGTGGCTGACAGGGACGGGGCCGCGTACCGCCTTCGACCGGCGGCGTTGAGGCGGCTCAGCCGTCCGCTTCGACCAGGCCCGCCTCGTACGCCACGATCGCCGCGCGGACCCGGTTGCGTACCTCCAGCCGGTCCAGGACCGCGCTCACGTACGCCTTCACGGTGCCCTCGACGAGGTGCAGCCGGGCGGCGATCTCCGGGTTGGACAGGCCGGCGCCGACGAGACCGAGGACCTCGCGCTCGCGGGGACTGAGGAGGGCCACGCGGGCGCGGGCCCGTTCCTGGCGGGCGAGGCGGCCGCCGTCCCGGCCGAGGTCCTCGACCACGTACCGGGCGACCTTCGGGGACAGGAAGGCCGCGCCCTCCGCCACGGCCCGTACGCCCGCCATCAGTTCGTAGGGGTCACCGGACTTGAGCAGGAAGCCGGTGGCTCCGGCCGCCAACGCGCGGGCCACGTAGGACTGTTCGGAGAAGGTGGTCAGCATGGCGACGGCCGTTCCGGGGACCGTCCGGACGATCTCCTCGGCGGCCGTCAGGCCGTCCAGGCGGGGCATGCGGATGTCCAGCAGGGCCACGTCGGGGCGGTGCGCGCGGGCGAGTTCGACCGCTTCGCGGCCGTCGCCCGCCTCGGCGACGACCTCGCTCTCGCCGCCGCTCGCCAGGATGGCGCTCACACCGGCCCGCACCATCGCCTCGTCGTCGGCCAGCAGTACCCGGATCACCGTGTGGGCCCCCCGTTCTCCGTGCTCTCCTCGCGGTCGGGGTCCGGCCGGCCGACGCCGGGGACCACGTCCTTGCTGATCAGTCTCCCCTGCCGATCCGGTGTGTCGAAGCAGAGCCGGAAGTGGTCGATGGAGACGAGCAGTTCGCCGCTGGCCCGGTAGTAGCGGCAGTGGGCGCCCGCCGGCGGTGCGGGGGCGCGGTCGGTGGGCGGGTCGTGCGCCTCGCGGTCCGGGAGTACGGGGGCGACCTCGTCGTACGGCGTTCCCGGGCGCAGCTTCGCGTACGCGGCCGGGGTGAGCACCGAGTGCGTCTCCGTGTACGCGTACCAGCCGAAGGCCGCGCCGACCAGGACGGCGCCCGCACCGGCGGCGGCGCCCAGGCCGAGGGCGACGCGGCGGCGGGCGCGGGTGAAGGGCGCGGTGACGGCCGTGAGGGTGCCGGCGGGGGACCCGGCCGGTTGCCGGGCGGAGGTGGTGGACCGCTGTGCGGGGACGTACGCCCGGACGCGGAACCCCTCGGCGTGCGGGCCGGCCCGGAAGTCGCCGCCGACCGAGGTGACGGCGGCGCGCAACCCGAGCAGGCCCGAACCGCCGCGCGTCGCGGTCGCCTCCTGGGTCGCCGGGCCGTTGGTGACGGTGACGGTCGTGCCGTGGGCATGGTTCCGGACCGCCACGACGACCAGGGCGCCCGGTGCGTGCCGGGCCGCGTTGGTGAGTGCCTCGCGCACCACGCGGTGCAGGAGGTGCGACGTGACGCCGCCGGGTTCCGGCACCTCGGCGGCAGTGGTGTCGCTCGGTTCCTCCCAGCGGACGGGGAGCCCGGACTCGGCGGCGCGGGCGACGAGTTGTCGGACGCTCTCCCCGGCGGGGGCGAGCGGGACGGGTTCGTCGTCCTCGCGCAGTACGCCGATGATGCGGTGCAGGTGGTCGGTGGCGTCGGCGGCGGCCGCGCGCAGGTCGGCCGCGGCGGCGCGGTGGTCGGTGGCGAGACCCGGCGAGACCTGGAGGGCGGCGGCGCGCAGGGCGAGCAGGCTCAGCTCGTGACCGAGCGAGTCGTGCATGTCCTGGGCGATCCGGGCCCGCTCGCGCAGCCTGGCCCGTTCCTCGGCGTGCCGCTGCTCGTCCTCCAACCGGGCCGCCTTCAGCCAGCCGGCCTCCGCCAGCGCCCGGCTCTGTCGCCAGTAGCGTCCGCAGAGCCAGGGGAAGACGCAGCCGAAGAGCAGCGTGCCCGTCAGGACCAGCCACTCCGGCGGCGGGTCCACCCCGACCAGCGCGATCCGCGCCGTACCGACGAGGGCGACGGCCACGAAGGCGGCCACCGCGGGGCGGGAGCGCGGTGCGCGCAGGCCCAGCAGCACGGCGAAGACGCCGAGGGCGGGGCCGTAGGAGACGCTGAACAGCGCGGGTGTGGCGGCCAGGCCCAGGGCTGCCGTGAGGGCGAAGGAGGCGAGCGGCTGCCGCCGGGAGAGCGCGGCGGCAGCGGCGAGCACCGCCAGTCCGGCCAGCTGCTGCCACAGGGGCCGCGGCTCGTTCATCCCGAGCCGGTCGGCGGTGACGGCGGGCAACGCCAGGACCGCCCAGAGGAGCACTCCCCTGCCGAGGGCTGCGGGGCCGGGAGGAGGGCCGGCGGCAGCGTCGCCGCCCGGGGCGGGGGCGGTACGTGCAGCGGGGCCGAGGGCAGCGTCGCCGCCTGGGGTGGC
>MUMD01000407.1 GCA_002155895.1 Streptomyces rochei | reverse complement strand
AGCGTGCCCCCACCCGTGAGCGGCCGTTCTGGGCAAGCGTGCCCCCACCCGTGAGCGGCCGTTCCCTCACGGGTGGGGACGGCCGCTCACGGGCGGGGGCGACGGCGGCCGGGGCGCGCCCGCCCTGCCGCCGGCGTGCGCGCCGTCAGACGTGTCCCGGCCCTCCGCCGCCGAAGGAGCCGCTCGACCCCGGCAGCCAGCGGCGCCGAGTTTGGTCCGTGCACCGGCGGCTGCCCGAGTGGTGCAGCTCGTACGGCATGAGCCGTGGGCTGCCGTCCGCCGCCAGCGGTATCTCGTCGGGCTCCCGCATCTCCCGTTCCTCGTGGACGGGTCCGGTGGCGGGGAGCTTGCCGTGCTCGTCGGCGTGCGGGCGCTCGGATTCCCGTTCCATGACCCGCAGGCCCATGCGTACGGCCCAGATCAGCGCGCCGGCGATCACCAGCCCGCCGATGAAGGCGATGGTCAGGTTGAGCGCGTGCGAGGACGCGGCCAGCAGTTCATACGTTGCCGTACTCATGTTCTGATTATGTACCCCCAAATGAGATAAAGCGCCAGGAATGTCCGAATGTGCTGGCGGGCGGTACGGCAGCCCGCCCCGCCGTGATTGAGGACCGCCGCGGGCTGGTACCCGGGCGGCGGCGCGGCGGTGTCCGGACCGGAGGCGCCGCGCCGCGCAGCCGGTGGAAGGAGTGCCCCATGACCGTGCCGCTGACGGCCGACGCCCACGCGTACGGCCTGGTCGGGGACGGCACCGCCGACGACGGGCCGGCGCTGCAGAAGCTGGTGGACACGCTCGGCGACGCCACCGCCGAGGACGGACGGCCGCGCACCGTGCGGGTGCCCGCCGGGCGGTACGTGATCCGGGACCGCCCGGTGCTCTGGCGCAGCGGCGTCTCGCTGATCGGCGCCGGACGCGGCGCCACCTGCTTCGCCCTCGCCAACCCGGGCGCCCCCGACCGGCCGGTGCCGCTGGCCTGGTTCACCACCGCCCAGCACGGCGCCGGGCGGGACCACCACATCGCCGACGTCACCTTCGCGCACTTCGAGATCGACGGCTCGGGGGTGCGGACCGAGGAGTACGAGGTGCTGGCCAAGGGGCTCGGCCTCCAGTACGTGCTGCGCGGGCGCTTCAGCGACCTGTACATCCACGACACCGCCGCCACCGGTTTCGGCTGCGACTTCCTCCAGGACACCGTCGTCGAGGGCGTGCTCGCCGAGCGGTGCGGACGGCAGGACCCCGGCGAGAAGATGGGCGGCGCCGGCATCGGCATCGGGGTCGGCGGCTGGGGACCCGTCGAACGGCTGGCGGTGACGGACTGCACGGCCAACGGCAACGGCACCAACGGCATCTTCCTCGAACTCCAGCAGGACCACTGGGCCCCGCCCCGCGGCATCCGCCTCACCGCCTGCCACACCGAGGACAACCGCTACGGCATCTCCGACTGGGGCGCCGACGGCCTCCTGGTCACCGCCTGCACGATGATCGGCAACCACGTCGCCGGGTTCGACGTGTCGGCGCAGGGCACGACCAGCGTCGGCGGACGCGGCGGCATCGTCACCGGGTGCCTGATCGACGGCAACGCGCGCGACGGGATCGCCCTCGGCAACACGCCGGGGCCGTACGCCTTCCGCGGCAACCGGATCGGCGGCAACGGCCGGTACGGCTACTGGCAGCACAACCTGGCCGGCGGCGACCAGGAGCCCGCCGTCGACATCGTCCTGGAGTCCAACGACATCCACGACAACGGCCTGGACGGCATCCACCTCGACGCCCCGCTGCACGAGCCGGCGATCTTCGGCAACCGGATACGCGGCAACGGCCGGCGCGCGGCGCCCGGGGCCCGCGGCGGCCAGGACGTGACCTGCGGGCCGCTGTCCCTGACCGACCCGCACGCCGACTGGCTCCCCGGCGGCCACCGGGGCAAGACGCTGACGGCCGGCGCCGGGGACACCGAGGTCACCGCCGTCGTCACCGACAACACCGCGACCCGGCTCACCCTCGCCCCCCGGCGCCCCGGCGCGCGGACCGCCTGGCCCCACGACGCCGTCCCCGCGCCCGGCACCGCCTACCGCCTGCCGGACGCCCCGACGCCGCGCACCGGCCTCACCGCCGCCGCGGCCGTCACCCACCCCTACGTCCACGGCAACCGGATCCGGGACGACGGGCACCCGCGTACCCAGACCCACGCCCTGTGGCTCGCGCACGAGGCCACCTGGACCGCCGGCCGGGTCTCCGGCAACGACTTCAGCGGCAACGCCTCGGCGGCCACCCGTTTCGACACGGCACCGAGCGGCGGACGCTGGCGGGACAACGACGGCTGACGCGGCCCGCCGTCTCAGGGCGCCCGCAGCGCGTCCACCGCGATCCGCGCCGCCGTGCCGATCACCGCGTCCGCCGCCGGGAGCGTGGCCGCCGGGTTGGCGGTGCGGGTGAAGACGGCCACGGCGTAGCGCCCGCCGTCGGGGTACTCGACGACGCCGACCTCGTTGCGCAGGGTGGGCAGGGTGCCGGTCTTGCCGGCCACATGGACGTCGTCGAAGGGGAACCCCGAGGCCAGGCGGTGCGGCCAGACCTGGAGGCCCATGACCCGGCGCATCGCGGCGCCGTACTGCGGCGGGCACGCCTCGTCCCGCCACAGGGCGGTGAGCAGGCGCGTCATGTCCCGCGGGGTGCTGCGGTTGGTGCGGGCCGGGTCCAGGGCCCGGAGCCGGGTGAGGACGTGCGGGTCGGTCAGCGCCCGGGTGCCGGCCGGTCCGGCGTCCTCCCGCATGGTGGCCAGCATCTCCCCGAAGCCGTACACCGCCCGCGTGCGGGTGAGGCCGAGCCGGGCCGTGGTGCGGTTGACGGCGTCCAGTCCCACCCGGCGCAGCAGCAGGTCGGCAGCGGTGTTGTCGCTGACGGACATCATCAGCAGCGCCGCGTCGCGCAGCGACAGCCGCACCGGGTCCAGCATGGCCGCCAGCCCCGTGGGCCCGGGGGTGCGCCCGGCGGGCGGGCACTCCACCTGCTCGGTCAGGTCGATCTCCCCGGCCGCCGCCAGCTCGTGCAGCGTCACCAGCACGCACACCTTGTGGACGCTGGCCGTGCACACCGGCTGGTCCGCCCCGGCCCCGACCTGCGCACCGGAGTCGATGTCCACGGCGTGCAGCAGGCCGGTGACCCCGGCGTCGGCGAAGGCGGCGTGCAGCCGCCCGGCGGTGGTCGTGTCGCTCACAGCCAGAACTCCGATGCCGGACGAAGGTGCAGGGGCCGGGCGGCCGTCTCGGCGCGGGCGTCGGCTGTGGTGCGCAGCGCGTGGGTGGCGGCCTCGGCGAAGGCGTCGACGGCGGCGTCACCGCGCCCCTTGGGCCAGGCCACGGAGTGCCGCCAGGCCAGCGGGGCCCCGGCCAGCGGACGCCAGACCAGGTCCGGGTCGGCCGGGTCCGCGAGCTGGGTGTCGCGCGGACCGAGGGCGACGGCCCCGGACGACAGCACCAGACCGCGTACGAAGCTGGCGCCCTGGCCGTGCCGCACGGCGGCGGGGGTGTAGCCGCCCCGGGCGCAGGCGGTGAGCAGGTGGTCGTAGACCGCGGGCGCGTGGGCGCGCGGGAAGAGCACCAGGTCGTATCCGGTGAGCGAGGCCAGCGGCACCTCCGCGCGCGCCGCCTGCGCGGACCCGCGCGGCAGCAGCACGCCGAGGTCCCGGCGCAGCACCGGGCCCAGTTCCAGGCCGGTGACGTCACAGGGGTGGTGGATGACGCCGACGTCCAGCCGGTGGGCGGCGAAGGCGGCCAGTTGCTCCGCCGTGGACAGCTCGTGCAGCTCCAGCTCCAGGCCGGAGTGCCGTTGCCGGAAGTCCGACAGCAGCGCGGCGACGGTCCGGCCGGAGAACTCGGGGGAGAGCGCGGCGCGCAGCAGGCCCGTCTCGCCGTCCCGGATGCGGCGCGCGGTGGCCAGCAGCGCATCGGAGCGGGCCAGCAGCTCGCGGGCCTCGGCGAGGAGCAGGGTGCCCGCCTCGGTGATCGTCACCCGGCGGCTGGACCGCTCGAAGAGCCGCACGCCCAGTTCCTTCTCCAGCCGCGCGATGCGCTGCGACAGGGGCGGCTGGGCCATGCCGAGCCGGGCCGCGGCACGCCCGAAGTGTGACTCTTCTGCAACAGCCACGAAGCACTCCAGGTGCCGCACCAGGTCCACGACCAGTAATCATATCGGGGATTGATCGATCCGACATCCATATCAATCTTGGACAGGCGGACCGTGCGGTTGCTCTCCTCGAGGCATGCGCTCCCTCCACGACCTCACCCTGCGTCCCCGCCGGTGGTCCCGCGCGCTCGCGCTCGCCCTCGTCCTCCCGCTGGCCGGCTGTGCCACCGGGGACGGGCAACCGGACGCGTCGCCCCCGGCGGGCGCCCCGACCCGGGCCGGCGGCACCGCATCGGCGGCCGCGGACGTCCGCGCCGAACTGCGCGTGGACGGCCGCAGCCGCACGTACCTGCTGCACCGGCCCGCCTCCGCCGACGGGCCCAGGCCCCTCGTCATCGCCTTCCACGGCCGCGGTTCGCACGCCGCCGAACTGCGCGAACAGAGCGCGCTGGAGAAGGCCGCCGGTGCGCGCGGCATGCTGGTCGCCTATCCGGAGGGCATCGACGCCGGGTGGGGCGCCGGCACGGCGAAGACCCCGCGGCGTCCCGACCCCGGCCTCGACGTGCGGTTCACCGAGGCGCTGATCGAGCACCTGGTCCGCACCGAACAGGCCGATCCCGAGCGCGTCTACGTGGCCGGCTTCTCCAACGGCGGCTCCATGGCCCTGCGCATGGCCGCCGAGCGGCCCGGCCTGGTGGCCGCGGCGGCCTCGGTCGCCGGTCAGCTGCCCACCGGCGCGGCCGCCGTGGAGCCCACCGGCGCCGTCCCGGTGATGGTCGTCTACGGCGCCGACGACCCCGTGCGCCCGATCGGGGGCTGGCCCTCGCCGCCGCCGGACCCGAAGGAGCCGATCCTGCCGAGCCGGTCGGCCCGGGAGACGGCGCAGGCGTTCGCCGAGGCGGGCGGCGCGGGCGCACCGGTCACGGAGAAGGAGAAGGGGTACGACCGCACGGTCTGGCGTCCGCGGAACGCCTCCGGCCCGGGTGCCGGTGCCGGTGCCGTCCAGCTCCTCGTCGTCCACGGCGGCGGCCACACCTGGCCGGGTTCCTCCTTCGTCGCGGACAAGCGGCTCGGCCCCACCAGCGACGCCCTGGACGCCACCGACACGATCCTCGACTTCTTCGCCGCCGGCTGACCGGCGCGGCGGCGACCTCGGCCCACGACAGGAAGAGACCCTGATGCCGGACACCGACCACCTCGTCCCTCCCGCCCCGTCCCGCCGCGGGCCCCGCAAGGGCGTGCGCGCGGTCGCCGCGGCCGGGGTCGTGCTCGCCCTCGCCGCGGGCGGCTGCTACGCCGCCGGGTTCGGCCCCTTCGCGCGCGGCGATGACGGCCCCGACCCCGCCGCGATGAAGCAGGCGCGGGCCTTCCTGGCCGACTGGGCCGCCGGGCGCCTGCCCAGCGCCGCCGGCCGCACCACCAGCCCCGGCACGGCCCAGAAGGTGCTGCAGAGCTTCACGGCGGGCCTGGACATCGACAAGCCCCGGCTGACGGCGGCCGGGGACGCCCGGGAGGCCGAGGACGGCACCCTCGCCGTGCCCTTCACCGCGAAGATGCCGATCACCGGCCTCGGCACCTGGACGTACGAGTCCGAGCTGCCGCTGCGCGAGCAGGAGGACGGCGACTGGAAGGTCGACTGGCGGCTGTCGCTGGTGCACCCGCGGCTGAGCGACGCGGAGAAGTTCCGCCTGGAGCGCGAGGAGACGACCCCGCCGCGGGTCACCGACCGGCACGGGACCTCGGTCGCGGACGGCTCGTACCCGTCCGTGACGCCGCTCCTGGGCCGGCTCGCCGGCGGTGACGGCGGCGGACCGCGCGGCACCGTGGAACTCGTCGACCGGGCCACCGGCGAGACCGTGCGGACCGAGGTGTCCTTCGGGAAGGAGCCCGACCCGGCGACCGCCGACGAGCCCGTGCGCACCACCCTGGACGCCACCTGGCAGGCGGCGGCCGAGAAGGCCCTCGGCCGGGCCGACGGCAAGAACGCCGCGCTCGTCGCCCTGCGCGTCGACAACGGCGAGATCCTCGCCCTCGCCAACTCCCCCTCGGCCGGCTTCAACCGCGCCGCCTCCGGCACCTACGCCCCCGGCTCCACCTGGAAGATCGTCACCAGCAGCGCCCTGCTGCTCAAGGGCGCGGTGAAGCCCGACGACGTCGTGGACTGCCCCAAGTACCTGACCGTGGGCAAGGAGTTCCACAACGTGGAGACCTCCGAGTTCCCCGGCGCCACCTTCCGCAAGGACTTCACCGAGTCCTGCAACACCGCCTTCATCAGCCTGCGCGGCAAGCTCGACGAGGGGGAGCTGGGCGAGGTCGCGCGCACGTACTTCGGGGTCGGCCAGGAGTGGCACATCGGCATCCCGACCTACGACGGGTCGGTGCCGGTGCCCAAGGACGAGACGGAGAAGGCCGCGTCGATGATCGGGCAGGGGCGGATCCAGGCCAACCCGCTGATCATGGCGTCGGTGACGGCCACCGCGGTCTCCGGCGAGTTCCACCAGCCGTCGATCACCGCCGGGAACGAGGACGGCACCCGCACCGAGCCGCTGCCCGACGAGGTCGTCACCCGGCTGCGGGAGCTGATGCGGGCCACCGTCACCGACGGCACCGCGCACGTCCTGGCCGACCTGCCCGGTGAGATCGGCGCCAAGACCGGCACCGCCGAGGTCTCCGACGACCAGGACAACAACGGCTGGATGGTCGCCCACCGCGGCAATGTGGCGGTCGCCGTGGTCGTCGAGGAGGGCGTCACCGGCGGCGGATCGGCCGGGCCGATCCTGCACAGCCTGCTGTCCGCCGTACCGGAGGACCCGTCCTGAGGTCCGGCCTGAGGCCCCGTCCTGAGTCCCGGCCGGGGTCCGGCAGGGGCTCAGGACGGGGCCGGTCGTTCGGGGGAGGGACGAGCCACGGCCGACCTGTCAGCCCCGGTCGCCGCCGCCCCGGCCGCCCGCGGTGCCGTCGGTCTCCTCGCGCCGGACCGCCTCGCCCTGGATCACGCGGGGCGTCCCGCGCTCCTCGGCCGGTGTCCGCTCCTCGTCCTTCATCGCACGGGCCTCGGCCTTGAGGATGCGCGCCGACTTGCCCGCCGAGCGGGTCAGCTCGGGGAGCTTCTTCGCGGCGAGGACGGCTATGACGACGATGAGAATGATCGCGAGTTCGCTCAGTCCGAACACGGCGCTCCCCTGGTGACGTACGGCGGTGCGGCCCCGAGGTGGGGGTCCGCACGGAATCTACGGCATGGACGGCCCGCGGCGGGGCCGTACCGGCCGAAAACTTCTACAGTTCTGTAGAAGACGCGGAGGGGGTGGACGGCGGGGAAGGCGCGGGAGACTCATGGCCGAACACCGCGTGGCAGTCGTACGACTCCCGGTGCTCGACCGACTCCCTGATCCAGCCGTCGACGAGGTCGTCCCAGTCCTGCGGCCCGGCCGGTCCCGTGTGGGGCACGGTGAAGCGGCTGAGGGCGTCGTGGCCGCCCCCGGAGGACGGGCCGCCGCGCTTGTCGGTCTCCAGCACCACCTCCAGGGCGTCCGGGACGGCCAGGAAGGTCAGCTCGATCTCGTCGAGCTGGTGGGCGTAGCGCGCGGACGGGGTCAGTCCGATCTCCTGGCGGAAGGGGAGCCGCTGTCCGGTGCCGCCGATGCGGCCGTGCTCCAGACCGGCGGAGCGCAGGCCGAAGCCGAGCTGCTCGAACGCCTCCAGCACGGCCTCCTGCGCGGGCAGCGGCGCCACCCTCAGCGGGGCCGGGTCGCTCCGGTCCCCGTCGCCGCCCGCCGCCGGCTCGGCGCGCACGCCGAGTGTGAGGCCCAGCGGCCGTCCCCGCAGCTCGGTCACCGGTGTCTCCCAGGGCAGCCGCACCGAGAAGGGCACCTCGCGCCGTTCCCCCGCCGCCAGCCGGAAGGCGCCGCCGACGGGGTACCGGCCGAAGGCGACGACACCCGCGCCGTCCCCGGGCTCCCCGCCCCCCGACTCC
>MUMD01000406.1 GCA_002155895.1 Streptomyces rochei | reverse complement strand
CCTCCGACGACCAGCCCGCCGACGCCCCCGCCGCCCCCGGCAGCGCTGACCACAGCGACGACGGGAACGGCAACGAGGATGACGACGACGACCTAGCCGGCACCACCCCCCGGGGCGCCGCCCTCGCCGCCGGCCTCAGTGCCCAGCTGGCCCGCGAGGAGGCGCGGACACAGGCCCTGGCCTCCGGGACAGCGCCCCCGCCCCCCGGGACGACGACCGGACCGGCCGCCACCGGCACCGCCCTCTGGGACGACCGGGCCCTCCCCCTCCTCCCGCTGCAGCCCCCGCGCACCGGCCGCGAGATCCTCACCGCCCACATCACCGCGATGGTGTGCTGCGCGGCGATGGACACCGCCGGGGCGACCCCCGGCCTCGACTGGCTCGACGGACCGACCCTCCTGGTCGACGGCGCCCGCCGCGCCGACCTGGCCCTGCACGTCCGCAGCCTGGTGGAGACCGGCGACCCGGCCCCGCTGCGCGCCTGGCTGTCCGACCTCGGCGTGCGCCCCGAGAAGCCGGTGCGCCTCGTCTGACCCGAGGGCGGACACCGAGCCGCACCGGGGACCGTACCGCCCAAGCCCCACCATGAAGCGGAGGTATGACTTCCACTTTCGGCCACTTCGCGACGAACAGTGACAGCACGCGCGCGAAATGTGATGTGCTGGGACCGATCGCGCACATGGCAAAGGCGTTCGTCATACGCACGACCACGGGGGCACGAGGGAGGGGACTGTCCCATGGGGCCCGAGCAGATTCGCCGCTGGGAGTCGGGCGCACTCGCGCACGCCGTGACGGATCCCTTCGGCCAGGGGCCCGTTCCCTGGCTGCGCGGCGGCGAGACCTACTTCGGCGACACCGGCCAGGTCGTCGCCTGGTACGCGGACCCGGACGCGGCCGACCCGGACGGCACCCCGGGCACCCGCCGCGGCGGCGCCCCCGGGGCACGGACCCGCGACCGGCGCACCGACGTCGTCGGCCCCCGCGCCGCCGACGACGTCCGCCGCCAGATCAAGGGCTTCACCGCCACCGGAGCCGCCGCCCCCGGCGAGGCCATCGACTTCCACATCACCGTCGACCCGCCGCAGGAGTTCAGCGTCGACGTCTACCGCATCGGCCACTACGGCGGTGACGGCGCCGCCAAGATCACCACCAGCCCCCGGCTGTCCGGCATCGTCCAGCCCCCGCCCCTGACCGCCGACCGCACCGTCTCCTGCCACCACTGGTGGCTCTCCTGGCGGCTGCAGATCCCGTCGTACTGGAACATCGGCGCGTACGTCGCCGTCCTCACCACCGCCGACGGCTACCGCTCCCACGTCCCCTTCACGGTCCGCGACGACCACCCCGCCGACCTGCTCCTCCTCCTGCCGGACGTCACCTGGCAGGCGTACAACCTGTACCCGGAGGACGGCCGCACCGGCGCCAGCCTCTACCACGCCTGGGACGAGGAGGGCCGCCTGCTCGGCGAGGCGGACGCCGCGACGACCGTCTCCTTCGACCGCCCGTACGCGGGCGCCGGCCTGCCCCTGCACGTCGGGCACGCCTACGACTTCATCCGCTTCGCCGAGCGCTACGGCTACGACCTGGCCTACGCCGACGCCCGCGACCTGCACTCCGGCCGCATCGACCCCACCCGCTACCGCGGCCTGGTCTTCCCCGGCCACGACGAGTACTGGTCGGTCCCCATGCGCCGCACCACGGAACTCGCCCGCGAGCACGGCACCTCCCTGGTCTTCCTCTCCGCCAACACCATGTACTGGCAGGTCGAGCTGGGCCCGTCCCCCTCCGGGACCCCCGACCGCCTCCTGACCTGCCGCAAGCGCAAAGGCCCCGGCAAGCCGGTGCTGTGGCGGGAGATCGACCGCCCCGAGCAGCAGCTCCTCGGCATCCAGTACGCGGGACGCGTCCCCGAACCGCACCCGCTGATCGTCCGCAACGCCGGCCACTGGCTGTGGGAGGCCACCGGCGCCCACGAGGGCGACGAGATCGAGGACCTGGTGGCGGGCGAGGCCGACCGCTACTTCCCGCGCACCGCGCTCCCCGAGCACGACGAACGGGTCCTGCTCGCGCACAGCCCGTACACCGACGCGGACGGCGCCCGCCGCCACCAGGAGACGTCGCTGTACCGGGCGCCGTCGGGCGCGTGGGTCTTCGCGTCCGGCACGTTCGCCTGGTCCCCGGCCCTGGACCGTCCGGGCCACGTCGACCCGCGCGTCCAGCGGGCCACCGCCAACCTCCTGGACCGCATCTGCAAACGGGACTGACCCACGCACGGACCCGCACCCCGGCCCGACCCGCCGTCCCCGACGACCCGCCCGTACGGGACAATCGGAGCATTGGACCAAACCACGGGGAGGAACCGTGTCCGGATTCGTCGAAAAGCCCGAGCCGATCCAGGTTCCGGGCCTGGTGCATCTGCACACCGGCAAGGTGCGCGAGCTGTACCGGAACGAGGCGGGCGACCTCGTGATGGTCGCCAGTGACCGCATCTCCGCCTACGACTGGGTGCTGCCGACCGAGATCCCCGACAAGGGCCGGGTCCTCACCCAGCTCTCCCTGTGGTGGTTCGACCAGCTCGCCGACCTGGCCCCCAACCACGTGCTCAGCACCGAGCTGCCCCCCGGCGCCCCCGCCGACTGGGAGGGCCGCGCCCTGGTCTGCAAGTCCCTGCGGATGGTCCCCGTCGAGTGCGTGGCCCGCGGCTACCTCACCGGCTCGGGGCTGGCCGAGTACGACCAGAGCCGTACCGTCTGCGGCCTCGCCCTGCCCGAGGGCCTGGTCGACGGCTCGGAGCTGCCCGCCCCGATCTTCACCCCGGCCACCAAGGCCGAGGTCGGCGAGCACGACGAGAACGTCTCCTACGAGGAGGTCGCCCGCCAGGTCGGCGCGGACACCGCCGCCCGCCTGCGCCAGGCCACCCTCGCCGTCTACTCCAGGGCCCGGGACGTCGCCCGCGACCGCGGCATCGTGCTGGCCGACACCAAGTTCGAGTTCGGCTTCGACGGCGACGACCTGGTCCTCGCCGACGAGGTGCTCACCCCGGACTCCTCCCGCTTCTGGCCGGCCGACCAGTGGGAGCCGGGGCGCGCGCAGCCGTCGTACGACAAGCAGTTCGTCCGGGACTGGCTGACCTCGGCGGAGTCCGGCTGGGACCGGAAGAGCGAGCAGCCCCCGCCCCCGCTGCCCCAGCACGTCGTGGACGCCACCCGCGCCAAGTACATCGAGGCGTACGAGCGTCTGACCGGCCTGAGCTGGTCCTAGACGAGCGCGGACACGAAGAAGCCCCCGGCCGGAACCGGGGGCTTCCTCATGTGGAGCGAACGACGAGGTTCGAACTCGCGACCTCAACCTTGGCAAGGTTGCGCTCTACCAACTGAGCTACGTTCGCACTCCGCGCCGTGGATTTCTCCGTGGCGCGACAGCCACTATACCCAACCGCGCTCCCTCGCGAGCCGCACCGCCGCGTGCCGGTTCTCCGCGCCGAGCTTGGTCGCGGCCGACGACAGGTAGTTCCGCACGGTTCCCTCGGCGAGCGCGGCCCGCTCAGCGATCTCCGCCACGGGCGCCCCGTCGGCCGCGTGCTCCAGCACCTCGGCCTCCCGCGCGGTCAGCGGCGAGTCCCCGGCGGAGATCGCGTCGGCCGCCAACTCCGGGTCGACATAGCGGTTTCCGGCGTGCACGGTGCGGATCAGCTCGGCGAGCCGCTGGGCGCTGACCGTCTTGGGCACGAACCCGCGCACCCCCGCAGCGAGCGCCCGCTTCAGATGGCCGGGCCGCCCGTGACTGGTCACGATCAGCACCTTGCAGCCGGGCAGCTCGGTCCGCAGCGATGTGGCGACCTTCACACCGTCCGCGCCGGGCATCTGCAGATCCAGCACGGCGACGTCCGGCGCGTGCGCGCGTGCCATCGCCAGCGCCTCCGGCCCGGTGGCCGCCTCGGCGACCACGACGAGGTCCTCCTCCAGGGACAGCAGGGCGGCGAGCGCTCCCCGGATCAGATGCTCGTCGTCGGCGAGCAGGACGCGTACGGCCGTCGTCACGAGGCGACCTCCAGGCCGTCCCGGGCGGGCGACGGCAGAGGCACCTCGGCCCTGAGCCGGAACAGGCCCTTGCCGGCGGCCCCCGCCTCCAGCGTCCCGCCCACCGCGGAGAGCCGCTCCCGCAGCCCCGCGAGCCCGGAGCCCCCGGTCGCCGGGGCGGGCGCCTGCGCGCCGGCCGAGGGGCCGGCCGCCTCGGCGACCCCGTCGTTCTCCACCGTCAGCACCACATGTCCTTCCGCCATCAGCACCTGTACGGCGACCCTCTTCGCGTCCCCGTGCCGCAGCACGTTCGTGGTCGCCTCCCGCACCACCCAGCCGAGCGCCGACTGCACCTCGGCGGGCAGTCCCGCCGTCTCGTCGCGGACCTCCGCGGCGATGCCCGCCGCCGACAGCACGCCACGGGCGCCGGCCAGCTCCACCTCGAGCGCGGCCTCCCGGTAGCCGCGCACGACGTCGCGCACCTCCCGCTGCGACTCCTGCGCGATGCGCTGCACCTCGATCATCTGCTCCACCGCCTCGGGCCGTCCGCGCCGGGACAGCTGGACGGCCAGTTCGCTCTTGAGGGCGATCACGGCCAGGTTGCGCCCCATCACGTCGTGCAGGTCCCGGCCGAAGCGCAGCCGTTCCTCGGCGACGGCGAGCCGGGCCCGGGTCTCCTTCGCCTCGTCGAGCGTGTAGACCACGTTGAGGAGCCAGACGGAGAGCACGGCGGTGAAGGAGAGGAAGCCTCCGGCCGCCAACAGGACGCAGGCCACGATCAGCGCGGCGAGCCACTCCATGCCCACGAGGTACGACACGATCCCCGCGCCGGCCGCGAATCCGCAGACCAGGCCGGTGACCCGGCGCCTTCGGTGGGGCACGCACAGGGTCATGACGCCGAGGCCGAAGCCGTGGATGCCCACGAAGACGCCGAGGGCGGCGGCGTCGACGTCCGCGCCGCCCGGGCCGTGCTCCGCGACGGCGACCGCGGGAACCCCGAGGACCGCCGTGACGGTGACGAGCGTCCACAGTTCCCGCACGGGCTGCGCACGGCGTCCGCGCACCCAGTCCAGCGCCCGGGAGGCGGTCACCATGCACACCACGGCATGCGTGACCACCATGAGGGACAGCGCCGTCGCCAGCCGCGGCCCGACCTGGCCGTAGGTCGACAGCCCGATGCCGGCGATCTCGCTCAACGCGAAGAAGTGGAACGACCACCGGGTGTACGTCTCCACCTTCTCCGGTGTGTCCTTCCGCCGCCACCATCCATCTGGCCTGCGCATCTGCCCGCCGTCCCCGCTCGCCCCGCTCGTCAGTGCCGTGGCTCCCAGCGGAACCACCGCCGTACAGCAAACACCGCGACCACGGTCCAGGCCACCGCCGTCGCCACGGCGCCGAGCGCCTCGTACGCCGACAGGTCGCCGGTCCAGCCGCCGCGCACGAGCGTGACGACGGGCGTGAGCGGCAGCAGCTCGCAGACGGAGGCCAGCCGGTCGGGGAAGAGGTCCAGCGGCACGAACATCCCGGAGCCGAGCATCGAGACGAACGTGAACGGCAGGGGCGTGATCTGGGCGCTCTCCCCGGTGCGGGTGAAGCCGGCGGTGACCGCGGCGAGCGCGGCGCACATCACGAGGCCCAGCAGCAGGCCGACGATGGCGAGGTGGGGTGCGGACGGCACGGACAGGTCCAGCAGCACGGCGCAGCCCACGGCGAGGACCACGCTCTGCACAAGCCCGCTGAGCACCGCCGGGAACGCGGAGCCGCTCAGGATCTCGGCGTCCCGCAGCTCACCGGTGCGCAGCCGCTTGAGGACGAGTTCCTCGCGCCGCACGACGAAGACGCCGACGAGGGCGGAGTAGACGGCGAACAGCAGCGAGAAGCCGATCGCGGCGGGCAGGACCATCGTCCCGGTGGTCAGCCCGGCCTCGGCGAGGTCCATCTCCTGGGACGCCGAGTAGACGCTGAAGGGCAGCACCAGCGGCACGAACAGCGCCGCGAAGACGGTGCCCTTGTTCCGTCCCAGCAGGGTCAGTTCGGCACGGGCGAGGGCGGCCATCCGGCTCATCGGTGTGGTGACCGCGCCCTTGGCGGTGCCCGCCGTGCGGGCCGGGGATCCGGTGGCGCTCATGCCGCGTGCTCCTTGTTCGTCATCGCCTCGTCCGCACCGGCCGAAGCCCGCCCGGCGGCACCGGGGCCGGCGGTCGCGTCCTTCGCGGACGCCTCCTTCGCGATCCCCAGGAACGCCTCCTCCAGGGACGCCGACCGCACGTCCAGGCGGCGCAGTTCCACCCCGGCCTGCGCGGCCCACACCAGCAGTCCGGTGGCGGCGCGCTGGAGATCGCGGGTACGGAGCCGGACCAGCCGCCCGTCGACCTCGTGGTCGCCGACGCCCAGTTCGTCGAGCGGCGGCAGATCACCCACGAAGTAGCCCTCGGGCAGCTCGAAGGTGATCCGGGAGGGCTGGGCGGCGGTCACCTCGGCCGGGGTCCCGGTGGCGGCGATCCGGCCCTCGTGCATGATCGCGAGCCGGTCGGCGAGGTTCTCGGCCTCCTCCAGGTAGTGCGTGGTCAGCAGCACCGTCGTGCCACCGTCGCGCAGCGCGCTCACCAACTCCCAGGTGTCCCGGCGCCCTTCGGCGTCCAGGCCGGTGCTGGGCTCGTCCAGGAAGAGCACCTCGGGGTCGCCGAGCAGCGCGAGCGCCAGGTCCAGACGGCGCCGCTGGCCCCCGGACAGCTGCTTCACGCGGACACCGGCCTTCGCCTCCAGCCCGACCAGGGCCAGTACCTCGGCCGGCGGGCGGGCCCCGCTCACACAACCGGCCCACATCCGCGCCGTCTCCGCCACGGTCAGCTCGGACGGGAAGCCGCCCTCCTGGAGCATGACCCCGGTGCGGGGGCGCACGGCGGCCCGCTCGGTGTACGGGTCGTGCCCGAGGACGCGCACCCGCCCGCCGGCCGGAGCGGCGAGGCCCTCCAGCAGTTCGACCGTGGACGTCTTGCCGGCGCCGTTGGTGCCGAGCAGGGCGAAGATCTCTCCGCGGCGCACCGAGAAGTCGATCCCCCGCACGGCCTCGAACCCGCCCCCGTACACACGTCGCAGGTCGGTGACCTCAATCACGTGTTCGTGTCCGTTCGATTGCATGCCCCCAGCATTCCGGTGTTCCGGACCGGGGAACAGTGCGGGCCGTCATCACCAGCCATGACAAATGTCAGACGGGGCCGGCCCGCGGCGGCATCGGGACGGAGACCGCCGCGGCGCACGAAAAGACCCCGGTCCGTGGAGGACCGGGGTCTGATTCCCGAGCGGACGACGAGGCTCGAACTCGCGACCTCAACCTTGGCAAGGTTGCGCTCTACCAACTGAGCTACGTCCGCATTGCCGCCGACCGGCCTTCACCGATCGGTGCGAGCACCAGCCTACCTGATCCAATCGAGTGGTCGGTACGGCGGTGCAGAGCGGGTGACAGGAATTGCACACTGCGCCTTCCCCCTGGAAGGGGGATGTTCTACTACTGAACTACACCCGCATGTTCCGTGAGCTGGGCTTTTCGGCCTCGCCCCTCGGCGTGCTCCAGACTTTAGCTGATCACCCGGGGTGTCGCGCAAGTCGGTTGCCGGGAGGGGCGGCTGAGCGTCCGTCGGTCCCTCCCGGACCGGGACGCGGCTCACTGCGCCGCGGCGAACGCCTCGTACACCTTCTTCGGGATGCGGCCCCGCGCGGGCACGTCCATCTTGTTCGCCTGGGCCCACGCGCGGACCGCCGCCGGGTCGGGGGCGACCTCCGTCTGCCGGTACGCCTTGCCGGACCGCGACCGCTTGCGGCCGGCCGACACGTACGGCTCGAGGGCCTTGCGCAGTTTCCGCGCGTTGGCTTCGTTCAGGTCGATCTCGTACATCCGGCCGTCGACTCCGAAGGCGATCGTCTCCGCCGCTTCCGAGCCGTCGATGTCGTCAAAGAGAGTGACCACGACACGCTGCGCCACGAATATCGGTCCCTTCGTGCGGCATCTCCGCGATGACGTGCCGAGACGCCTCGATGATGCCGACTGTTCGTCTGTAATTGGGCAAAGTATCGGCTAATGACATTTCATTTGTACAGTGCCCGGCATTGCAATGGGAAGACGACTAAATCTGCCCGCGTGTCCGCGCGCAATAGGGGGGTGGGGGTTGATCCGGGATCTTTCCCGAAGCTTTTCGCAGTCACCTCCTTCCGATACCCGATCGTGACAGGGCTCACGTAGTTTCCTCCAAGGCTACGCGCGTAGAAATTTTGTACGGGTAGTCTGAAGGAACCTGCTCAGCACCACACACCGGGAGTGCCAGTGGCACGCGTCGTAGTCGACGTCATGCTCAAGCCGGAGATCCTCGACCCCCAGGGCCAGGCGGTGCAGCGCGCACTGCCGCGGCTGGGTTTCGAAGGGATCTCGGACGTCCGTCAGGGAAAGCGATTCGAACTGGAAGTGGACGGGCCGGTCGACGACGCCGCCCTCGCCCGCATCCATGATCTTGCGGAATCCTTCCTCGCCAACACCGTGATCGAGGACTTCACCGTCAAGGTCGAGTCCGAGGACGTGGTCGCGGGGGCCGCGAAGTGACCGCTCGTATTGGCGTCGTCACTTTCCCCGGCTCTCTCGACGACCGCGACACCCAGCGCGCGATCCGCGTCGCCGGCGCGGAACCCGTCGCCCTCTGGCACAAGGACAAGGACCTCAAGCAGGTCGACGCCGTGGTGCTCTGCGGCGGTTTCTCCTACGGCGACTATCTGCGGGCCGGTGCCATCGCGCGCTTCTCGCCGGTGATGGACACCGTCATCGACCAGGCCAAGGCCGGGCTCCCGGTCCTCGGCATCTGCAACGGCTTCCAGATCCTCACCGAGGCGCACCTGCTCCCCGGCGGCATGCTGGGCAACGACCACCTGCACTTCATCTGCCGCGACCAGAAGCTGCGGGTGGAGAACGCGGACACCGCCTGGACCGGCGACTACACCGCCGGCCAGGAGATCCACATCCCGCTGAAGAACATGGACGGCCGCTACGTCGCCGACCGTCGGACGCTGGACGAGCTGGAGGGCGAGGGCCGGGTCGCCTTCCGCTACCTGGACGTCAACCCCAACGGTTCGCTCAACGACATCGCCGGCATCACCAACGCCGCCGGCAACGTCGTCGGCCTGATGCCGCACCCCGAGCACGCCGTCGAGCCGCTGATCGGCACCGGCCGCACCGACGGCCTCCCGTTCTTCACCTCGATCCTCAAGAAGCTGGTCAACGCATGAGCCGGACGCCTCTGGACACGGTCGAGCACGCGGCCGCGACCCCCGACGTCGAGCTGCCCTGGGCCGAGCTGGGCCTGAAGAAGGACGAGTACGAGAGGGTCGTGGAGATCCTCGGCCGCCGCCCCACCGGCGCGGAGCTGGCCATGTACTCGGTGATGTGGTCCGAGCACTGCTCGTACAAGAGCAGCAAGGTCCATCTGCGCCAGTTCGGCGAGAAGGCCCCCGAGTCCGACGCGATGCTCGTCGGCATCGGCGAGAACGCCGGTGTCGTCGACGTCGGCCAGGGCTACGCGGTCACCTTCAAGGTCGAGTCGCACAACCACCCCTCGTACGTCGAGCCCTACCAGGGCGCGGCCACGGGCGTCGGCGGCATCGTCCGCGACATCATCGCGATGGGCGCCCGTCCCGTCGCCGTCGTGGACCCCCTGCGCTTCGGCGCCGCCGACCACCCCGACACCAAGCGCGTCCTCCCGGGCGTCGTCGCCGGCATCGGCGGCTACGGCAACTGCCTGGGCCTGCCCAACATCGGCGGCGAGGTCGTCTTCGACGCCTGCTACCAGGGCAACCCGCTGGTCAACGCCGGTGCCATCGGCGTCATGCGGCACGAGGACATCCACCTCGCCAAGGCGTCCGGCGCCGGCAACAAGGTCATCCTCTACGGCGCCCGCACCGGCGGCGACGGCATCGGCGGCGCGTCGATCCTCGCCTCCGAGACCTTCGACGACGCCAAGCCGTCCAAGCGCCCCGCCGTCCAGGTCGGCGACCCCTTCCAGGAGAAGCTCCTCATCGAGTGCACCCTGGAGGCGTTCGCCGAGAAGCTGGTCGTCGGCATCCAGGACCTCGGCGCGGCGGGCCTGTCCTGCGCCACGTCCGAGCTGGCGTCGAACGGCTCGGGCGGCATGCGCGTCACCCTGGACGACGTCCCGCTGCGCGACTCCACGCTCTCGCCCGAGGAAATCCTCATGAGCGAGTCGCAGGAGCGCATGTGCGCGGTGGTCGAGCCCGGCAAGGTCGACCGCTTCCTGGAGATCTGCGAGAAGTGGGACGTCATCGCCACCGTCATCGGTGAGGTGACCGACGGCGACCGCCTGGAGATCTACTGGCACGGCGGCAAGATCGTCGACGTCGACCCGCGCACGGTCGCGCACGAGGGCCCGGTCTACGAGCGCCCCTACGCGCGCCCCGAGTGGCAGGACGCCCTCCAGGCCGACGACGCCAACAAGCTGCCCCGACCGGAGACGGGCGAGCAGCTCAAGGAGCAGGTCCTGAAGCTGGTCGGGTCCCCGAACCAGGCGTCCAAGCAGTGGATCACCCAGCAGTACGACCACTTCGTGCAGGGCAACACCGTGCTCGCCCAGCCCGAGGACTCGGGCATGATCCGCATCGACGAGGAGTCCGGCCTCGGCGTCGCCATCGCCACCGACGGCAACGGCCGCTACGCCAAGCTCGACCCGTACACGGGCGCGCAGCTGGCCCTGGCGGAGGCCTACCGCAACGTGGCGACGACCGGCGCGAAGCCGCTGGCCGTCTCCGACTGCCTGAACTTCGGCTCGCCGGAGGACCCGGCGGTCATGTGGCAGTTCGCGGAGGCCGTGCGCGGCCTGGCCGACGGCTGTCAGCAGCTCGGCACCCCGGTCACGGGCGGCAACGTCTCGCTCTACAACCAGACCGGCGAGGCCGCCATCCACCCGACCCCGGTGGTCGCGGTCCTCGGCGTCATCGACGACGTGGCCCGCCGCACGCCGGTCGCCTTCCAGGAGGAGGGCCAGCTGCTGTACCTCCTCGGCGACACCCGTGAGGAGTTCGGCGGTTCGGCCTGGTCCCAGGTGATCCACGACCACCTCGGCGGACTGCCCCCGAAGGTCGACCTGGAGCGCGAGCGTCTGCTGGGCGAGATCCTGATCTCCGCCTCCCGCGACGGCATGATCGACTCCGCGCACGACCTGTCCGACGGCGGCCTGGTCCAGGCGGTCGTCGAGTCGGCGCTGCTGGGCGGCAAGGGCGCGCGTCTGGTCGTACCGGACGGGCTGGACGCCTTCACCTTCCTGTTCTCGGAGTCGGCGGGCCGCGCGGTCGTCGCCGTCCCGCGCTCGGAGGAGGTCCGCTTCAACGACATGTGCGGTGCGCGGGGCCTGCCGGCCACCCGCATCGGTGTCGTGGACGGCGACGCGGTCGAGGTCCAGGGCGAGTTCGCGCTGCCCCTGACGGAGCTGCGCGAGGCCCACGAGGCGACGATCCCGGGGCTGCTGGCGTAGTCGCAGCTCCCCGAGAGTCCGAGGTCCCGTCCGGTTCCGGGCGGGACCTCGGCGTTCCCGGCGCTTCAGCGCACGTAGCTGTTGAGGATCTCGGTGTCGAGTTCGATGCCGACCGGGTCCGGGAGCACCACCGTCTCGCCGAACTTCGTGACGCGGGCGTTCCGGTAGCCGCCGACCCGCCGGTCGGGGCTGCTGTGCACGGTGACGGTGCCGCTGTCCCGGTCGATCAGCAGGTACAGGGGGATTCCGGCCTGCCCGTACGCCGCCGGCCTCTCGTGCCGGTCCCGTCGGTCGGTGTCCGAGTCGTATGAGGTCACCTCGACGACCATGAGCGCTCCTTCCGGGTCGGCCCACTCCCCGTGTCCCGCGAAGTGGGCCTCCGGCGTGAGGATGGCATCCGGTTTCGCCCTGCTCCCCCGGTACGCGTCGACGCGGAGGCCTTGGCCCTGCGCCAGGTCCAGTTCGGGCCGGCTCTGCATACAGCGCCGGGTCAGCCAGGACAAGATGGCGGTGTGGTCTCCGTCGGTCACTGCTTTGGCCCCGATCCGTCCGTCGATGAACTCCAACGTGACGGTCTCGGGAGCGGCGGAAGCGATCGTTTCGAACTCGTCCACCGACATCTGAGACGTGTGCTCGGCCATAACCGTCATGTTGCACCCCCTTCCAGGTGCGGACCAGTGTTTCCGGGGCTGCGGCGTCCCGGGCCGCCTTTCGCAGCCGGACACACGCACGAGTGACACTTGCGCGAGATTACGTAGCTACGTAATCTCGTATGCGTGGAGCGACTGGAACAACGCGTGGCCGACCTCGAACGGCGCCTCGCCGCCCTGGAAGCCGCCGGGAGGCCCGTATCCCGCCCCAAGGAGGGTGACCTCTGGGCCCTGGAGGGGCTGAAGGAGCAGCTCACCGAGCTGGGGGCGGAGGCAGGCGGCGTCCTGTTCACCGGCTCGGTACGCCTGCCGTCCGGCGAGCAGTACGCCTGGCAGCACGGCGCGCTCACCGACGGCCTGATGGACGCCGACTGGGCCGAGTCCGCCGACGTGTTGGCCGCGCTCGGGAACCCCGTCCGGCTGCGGCTGCTGCGCGAGATCCTCGGCGGCCGGCGCACCGCCACCGAGCTGGCCGAGCTGGAGGGGATGGGCACGACCGGCCAGATCTACCACCACCTCCGCCAGCTCACCGGCGCCGGCTGGCTGCACACCACCGGCCGGGGTCGCCACGAGGTGCCGGCGGGGCGGGTCGTGCCGCTGCTGGTGGCGCTGTCGCTCGCGCGGAACTGACCGGGACCGTCACGAGCAAGGGGGAACGATGTCCGTACGCAAGATCGCCATGACCGCCTTCCGGGTGCTGCAACTCGCCTTCCTGGCCCTGGTGGCCGCCGACGTCGTCCTCGACCTGACCCATCCGTTCTGGCTGGACTTCCTGCCGCTGGTCCTGGCGTACGCCCTGGTCGCCGTGGTCAACCGCTGGGGCGGCGGCGCACCCGACGCCCCGAGCGTCGCCCGCGAACCCGTCGAGACCGGCCCGCCCGTCACCGGCCGCTGGTCCGCGCTGAACAGCCCCGCCGACCGCACCCCGAGCCACGGCGTCCACGCCTACGGCCAGACCTTCGCCATCGACCTCGTCGCCGAGCCGGAGCCCGGCGCCCGCCCCGGCTTCCGCGCCCTGTGGCCGCTCGCCCGGCGCAACCACCACTTCCCGGCGTTCGGCGCCCCGCTCCTCGCGGTCGCCGACGGCACGGTGGTGCGGGCCGACGACGGCCAGCGCGACCACCTGAGCCGCACCTCGCTGCCCGCACTGCTGTACCTGATGCTCGTCGAGGGTTCGGCGCGCGAGCTGGCCGGTGCCCGGCGCATCGTCGGCAACCACCTCGTCCTCGACCTCGGCGGCGGCACGTACGCGATGTACGCCCATGCCGGCGGGGTTCGTTCGCCGTCCGCGAGGGCGACCGGGTCCGCGCCGGCCAGCTGCTCGCCCGGTGCGGCAACTCGGGCAACTCCACCG
>MUMD01000405.1:5691-6242 GCA_002155895.1 Streptomyces rochei | reverse complement strand
GCCGAGACCGCCGAGAGCCGGGCGCTGCTGACCGAGCTGACCGGCGCTCCGGTCACCGGCTTCTGCTACCCCTACGGCACGGTCGACGCCCGTGCCGCCGAGGCCGTGCGCGCCGCCGGGTACGCGTACGCCTGCGCCATCGACCCCGGCCCGCTGACCGGCCCGCACGCGCTGCCCCGCGTGCACCTGGGTGAGCGGGACACGGCCGTGCGCCTGCTGCTGAAGACCCGGCTGCACCGGCTGCGCCGCCGTCCCGCGACGGGGGTGTGAGGTGAGGGTCCTGCACGTCATCACCGGCCTCGGTGTCGGCGGCGCCGAGCAGCAGCTGCGCCTCCTGCTGCGCCACCTCCCCGTCGACTGCGACGTCGTGACGCTCACCGACCCGGGCCCGGTCGCCGACGGACTGACGGCCGACGGCGTCGACGTCGTCCACCTCGGCATGGCCGGCAACCGGGACCTGGCCGCGCTGCCCCGCCTGACCCGGCTGATCCGCGCCGGCGGCTACGACCTGGTGCACACGCACCTCTACCGCGCCTGCCTCTACGGCCGGC
>MUMD01000405.1:0-5531 GCA_002155895.1 Streptomyces rochei | reverse complement strand
CCGTCAGCGCACCCGCCGACGCCTCGGCCTGCCCCCGGACGCGTACGTCGTCGGCGGCGTCGGACGGCTCACCCCGGGCAAGCGGTTCGACGTGCTGGTCCGGGCGCTGGCCCGGCTGCCGGACGACTGCCGGCTGCTGCTGGTCGGCGGCGGCCCCGAGGAGCACGTGCTGCGCCGCACCGCCCGGGAGGCGGGGGTGGCCGACCGCGTCCTGCTCACCGGCGAACGCCCCTGTGCCCCCGACGGCACCCCGGGCCCCGACCTGCCCTCGCTCACCTCGGCGATGGACGTGCTCGCCGCCCCGTCGCCCGAGGAGGCGTTCGGCCTGGCGGTCGTGGAGGGCCTGGCGTCGGGGCTGCCGGTGCTGTTCAGCTCCTGCCCGGCGATCGAGGACCTGCCCCCGCACACCGCGCCCGCGGCCCGGCGGGTCACCGGCGGCCCGGCGGAGTTCGCCCGCGCGCTCGCCGAGGTCCGGGCCGCCGCCGGACCCGGTCCCGGCCCCCGCACCGCGCCCGAGGCCGCCCGCCACTACTGCGTCACCCGCAGCGCCGCCCGGCTGTTGGACGTGTACGCGGCCGCCCTCTCGCACCCGTTGTCCCCGGCACTCCAGGGAGTCAGTTCCGCATGACCGAGTCCATGACCCGTCCCCCGGCCGAGACCGCGGCACCGGACGAGAAGGCCGGGCCGCCCGCCCGGCCCCGCCGCGCGCTCGCCGTGCTGCGTCCCGCCCTGCGCCGCGTCCGCGCCCTGCCGCCGTGGTCCGCGCTCGTGGCCGGCGTCCTCGCCGGGGGCCTGCTGGGCGCCGGCTACGGCCTGCTCACCCCCGCGCGGTACACGGCGACCAGTTACGTCGTCGCCGTCCCCGCCGACGCGTCGGACCCGGCGTCGGCCCTGGGTTTCGCACAGGCCTACGGCCGGGTCGCCACCCAGCTCGCGGTGCTCGCGGACGCCCAGATGTGGGCGCACGTGCCGGTGACCACGCTGCGGGAGAGCGTGCGCACCGCGACCTCGCCGGACGCGCCGATGGTGTCGGTGTCGGCCACCTCCTCCTCCCCGGAGGAGGCCGCCGACATGGCCGACGCGGTCGCCCGCGCGCTGACCCGGCACGCGGCGGCGTCCGCCGACGACACCCGGGTGGAGCTGCGGCAGTTCGCCCGCGCCACCGAGCCCACCGAGCCGTCCTCGGCGTCGGCCGCCGTGACCGGGCTGGTGGGCGCGAGCGCCGGCGGCCTGCTGGGCGGACTGGCGCTGCTGGTCCGGCCGCGCCGGGCCGGGCGGGACGGCGGTCCACCGGCGGCACCGGTGCCCGGCCCCGCCCCGGCCGCCGACGTCCGCGGCCAGCTGTGACGACGTACCCGGCGACGCGCCCGGCGCGGTGCCCGGGCCCGCGCCCGGTGCCGTACCCGCCGACGTACACCGCGGAACTGGTCACCGACGAGGGCCGCTTGGCCGGGCTGGCGCCGGAGTGGGGGCGGCTGTACCGCCGGTGCGCGGCGGCGACCCCGTTCCAGAGCCACGCCTGGCTGCACGCGTGGTGGCGGTCGTACGGCACGCCCGGCCGGCTGCGGGTGCTGCTGGTCCGCGACGGCCGCGAACTGGTCGCCGCCGCGCCGCTGACGCTCGTACGGCGTCCGGTCCCGGCGCTGGTGCCGCTGGGCGGGGCGATCTCCGACTACGGGGACGTCCTGCTGGACGACGAGCGCGGGGACGCCGCGGCGGCCGCGCTCGCCGGCGCGCTCTCCCGGGCCGCCCGGTCCGCGCTGATCGACCTGCGCGAGGTGCGGCCCGGCGCCGCCGCCGAACGGGTGTGGGACCACTGGCGCGGACCGCGCCGCCGGGTGCCCGACTCGCTGTGCCTGGAGCTGCCCGCCGCGCCCCTGCCCGAGCTGATCGCCCGGCTGCCCTCGGCCAAGTCCCAGCAGCGGGTGCGCGCCAAGCTGCGCAGGCTCGACGCGCTCGGCGTCGTCAGCCGCACCGTCCCGCCCGGTGAGGTGGACGCGGCGCTGCGCCGGCTGCTGGAGCTGCACCGCCTCCAGTGGCAGGGGCGGAAGGTCACCGGCGAGCATCTGCGGACCCGGTTCCGCGACCATCTGGTGCGGGCGGTGGGGCCGATGGTGCGGTCCGGGGACGCGGTGGTCACCGAGTTCCGGATGGACGGCGAGGTGGTGGCCGTGGACGTGACGCTGCTGGCGCGGCGGCTGGCGGGCGGCTACCTGTACGGCGCCCATCCCCGGCTGCGGGAACGGAAGGCGGACGTCGCCGTGATGCTGCTGGACGCGTGCGCCGAGCACGCCCGGGCGCCGGGGCGGAGCACGCTGAGCCTGCTGCGCGGCGACGAGCCGTACAAGCACCACTGGCGTCCGGAGCCGGTGGTGAACCAGCGGCTGCTGCTGGCCCGTCGGCGCACGGCCCCGCTGCTGTCGGCCGCCCTGTGCGACGTGTCCGCGCGCCGGCGGGGCAAGGAACTGCTGCGGCGGCGGCAGGAGCGGAAGGAGCGCACCGGTGGCGGCGGGACCTGACCGGCCCCGCCGCCGGAGCGCACCGCTACTTGTGGCGCGCGTACCAGTCCAGGCGCATGCAGAGCTTCCCGCCGAGCCAGTACTCGACCCAGTCGCCGAGGTTCAGCGGCGAGCAGTCGGCGGCGGGCTCGGGCGCGGTGGGCGGCACCGCGGGCACGGGCGGTGCCGTGGGCACGGTGGGCGTGGTCGGCTCCGGGACCTCGGGGGCCGGCTCGTCGGTGCGGCCGAAGAGCACGGACCGGTAGACGGCCGTGGAGCGGGGGTTGTCGCCGCACTGCCACACGCCGTGCGGGCAGTAGTCCGTGAGCGTGTTGTAGACGGGCTTGTGCTCGTCCATCCAGGCGAGCATGCGCCGCATGTACTCGGCGTTGTCCCCGTTGCGGAAGAGACCCCATTCCGGGTAGGAGATGGGCTTCCCGTGCGCCTTGGCGAAATCCACGTGCGCCTGGAGTCCGTAGGGCTCCGTCACCTGTTCGTCGAACGGCATGCCGCGCGGCTGGTCGTAGGAGTCCATGCCGATGATGTCGACCGTGTCGTCGCCGGGGTAGCACTCGGTCCAGGGGACGGCGTCCCGGCCGCGGCTCGGGGTGAAGTCGAACCGGAACTTCTGCCCCGGCACCACGCGCATGGTGGTGACGATCCTGTTCCAGTACGTCTTCCAGGCGTCCGGGTCGGGTCCGCACCGGTGGCTGTAGGTGGTGCCGTTCATCTCCCAGCCGAGCACGAGGACCGTGTCGGGCACGTTCAGCTCCACCAGCCGTTCGGCGAGGGCGCGGTAGTGGTGGTCGAAGCGTCCGGCGGCCCCTTGGCGCAGGAGCCCGCGCACCTCGTCGTCGTCGAGCCCCTCCTCGTTGCGCTCCATCATGGGCACGTTGAGGACGAGCGTCCGGTCGGCCTTGCGGGTGCGCCAGTCGGCCCACACGTCGAGGAACCCGGGGGCGCCCGCGATGTTGCTCCAGCGGTCGCCGGGCAGGTAGGTGTGGCCGACGCTCAGTTCGGCACCTCCCAGCCAGTGGCTCAGCTCGGCCATCCGGGCCACGCCTCGCGGTCCGTAGTCGAGGTAGGCGCCGAAGGCGGGGGCACCGGCCGCCGAGGGTGCCTGGGCGGCCGGCGGCGCGGGCGCGGGTGGCACCGGCTCGGCGACGGCGGCCGGAGGGGCCGCGGCCAGCAGGGCCATCCCGGCGAGCGTCGCCGCCACCGCGTGTCCCGGCCGCCCCGGCCGGGTCCGTCTCCGACGTACGGCCATGCCGGCCCCTCTCCTCGCGTGTGTCCAGCGCTCCGCTCACCCGCCTCACCGCGGCGCGTCCACGACGTGCGCGGCGGGCGCTACTGACACTCAGTCATATGAATTACCGTCACGCCACCGCGGCTACGGCTTTCGAGTGGGCCGATCGCCCGCTCCGGTGACCCGACCGAAGACGAAGGAAGAATCCCGTGTCGCTGTTCGACACCCGCGTCCCCGCCGTTCTGCTGCGGACCGACCGGAACCCTTTCCACCACGGAACGCTGGGCGCGGTGCGTTCGCTCGGCCGCGCGGGCGTGGACGTGCACCTCGTCGCCGACTGTGCCGGAAGCCCGGTCGGCGCCTCCCGCTATGTGAGCCGGGTGCACACTCCCCCGCCGCCCGGTGCCTCGCCCGCCGAGATCGCGGCGGTCCTGCGCCGGGTCGCCGCGCGGGTCGCGCGTCCCGCGGTGCTGATCCCGATGGACGACGCGTGCGCGGTCGCGGTGGGGCTCGCGCGGGCGGAGCTGGCGCCCTCGTACCTGCTGCCGGACCTGCCCGGCGCGCTGCCCGGGCGGGTGGCCGACAAGGCGGAGCTGGCCGGTGTGTGCGCGGCCCTGGACGTCCCGCACCCCACGACCCTGGTGCCGGACGGGCCGCGGGAGGCCGCCCGCGCCGCCTGGCGGCTGGGGCTGCCGGTGGTGGCGAAGTGGAGCCGGCCCTGGCTGGTGCCCCCGGGCAGCGCACTGCGCAGCACCGTGCTGGTGCGGTCGGCCGGTGAGGCGCGGGAGCTGTACGGGCGGGCCGAGGAGGCCGGCAGCCGGCTGCTGCTCCAGGCGTTCCTGCCGCCGGGACCGGACCGCGACTGGTTCTTCCACGGGTACGCCGACCGCTCGGGCGCGGTGCGGGCGGGCGGGCCCGGCCGCAAGACCCGTGCCCGGCCCCGGGGCGCCGGTCTGACGGCGGTCGGCCGGTGGACGGAGAACCCGCGGGTGCGGGCGCTCGCCGAGCGGGTCGCGGCCGAGCTGGGCTACCGGGGCATCCTCGACCTCGACTTCCGGCGCTGCGGGACGACGGGCCGCTACCACCTGCTGGACTTCAATCCCCGCCCGGGCGCGCAGTTCCGGCTGTTCACCGACACCGCCGGGCTGGACGTCGTACGGGCCCTGCACCTGGACCTGACCGACCGGCCGCTGCCGGACGGGGAGCCGCGGCCGGGACGGACCTTCGTGGTGGAGAACTACGCGCCGTTCAGCGCCCTGCGCCCGGCGCCCGACGGACGCGAACTGGCCTGGCACGCCCCGGACGACCGGGCTCCGGGCCGGGCCCTGTGGGCCCTGTGGGGGCGGCACGCGACCGGTCGCCTCCTGGACCGCCTGCACCACGGGCTCCGCCCCCGACCGCGCCCGGCGGCTGCGGCCCGCCCCCGCGTCGTACGCCAGGCCCCCGCGCCCTCCTCCGACCGGGCGCCCCGTACGGACGACCCGGGACCCGCGGGCCGTGCGGGCCGCGCGGAGGAGGACCGGGCGGGGCTTCACTGACGGCGCCTCCCGCCCGGGCCCGGCCGCGGGCGCGGACAGCGCGGCGCCCCCGGCCGACCGTACGGGGTCGGTCCGGGGGCGCCGGGGCGGGTCAGCGGCGAGCGGCGGGGCGGCTGCGCCGGTAGAGGATCGCGCCGGCGGTGACCAGTCCGGCACCGGCGGCCGCGGCGGCCGGCATGGCCTCGCTGCCGGTCTCCGCGAGGGCGGGCGGCTGCTCCTCCTGCGGGGCCGGCGGGGTCTCCTCCTCAC
>MUMD01000404.1 GCA_002155895.1 Streptomyces rochei | reverse complement strand
CCGGTGTCGCCGGTGTCGCCGTCCGCCCCGGCCGGGAGGCCGGCGACACCGGCGACACCGGCGGCACGGGTGGCACGGGGGGCATCATCCGCCTCACCCCCGCCCGGATCGCCACCCTCACCGCGCTGGTCGCCCTCGTCGTGGCCGTCCTCGGCTTCGACCTGGACGCCGGACTGACCGCCGTCACCCTCGCCGTGGTGCTCAGCACCGCCTGGCCGGACGACAGCCGCCGCGCGGTCGGCGAGATCGCCTGGTCCACGGTGCTGCTGATCTGCGGTGTCCTGACGTATGTCGGGGTGCTGGAGGAGATGGGCACGATCACCTGGGCCGGCGAGGGCGTCGGCGGCATCGGCGTCCCGCTGCTGGCCGCGGTGCTGCTCTGCTACATCGGCGCCGTCGTGTCGGCCTTCGCCTCCTCGGTGGGCATCATGGGCGCGCTGATCCCGCTGGCGGTGCCCTTCCTGGCGCAGGGCGAGATCGGTGCGGTCGGCATGGTGGCGGCGCTGGCGGTGTCGGCGACGGTGGTGGACGTCAGCCCGTTCTCGACGAACGGCGCCCTGGTGCTGGCGGCGGCCCCTGATGTGGACCGCGAGCGATTCTTCAGGCAGTTGATGGTCTATGGGGGCATCGTGGTGGCGGCCGTACCGGCGCTGGCCTGGCTGGTACTGGTCGTGCCCGGCCTCGGGTAGTCCCGGGCCGGGTGACCGGCGAACGCGAGCAGCAGAGCAACGACTAAGGAGTACGACGAGTGTCCTCTCTCTTCCCGGCCCTCTCCCCGGCCCCGGCCGGCGCCCCGGGCGACCGGCTCGCCCTGCGGTTCGGCGCGCGCTCACTGACGTACACCGAACTGGCCGCCGCGGCGGGCGCGACGGCCGGCCGGATCGAGGGCGCCGGTCGCGTCGCCGTCTGGGCGGCCCCGGCGCTGGAGACCGCCGTCGCCGTCGTGGCGGCGCTGCTGGCCGGCGTCCCCGCCGTGCCGCTCAACCCGAAGTCCGGCGAGAAGGAGCTGGCGCACATCCTCTCCGACAGCGAGCCCTCGCTGGTCCTGGCGCCGCCGGACGCCGAACTCCCGGCCGCGCTCGCGGCCCTGGCGCGGGTGGACGTCGACGTGCGGGCCGCCGGCCCGGTTCCCGAGGACCGCGCCGGCGACGGCGACCCCGCCCTCGTCGTCTACACCTCCGGCACCACCGGCCCGCCCAAGGGCGCGGTCGTGCCGAGGCGCGCGCTGGCGGCGACGCTGGACGCGCTCGCCGACGCCTGGCAGTGGACCGGCGACGACGTGCTGGTGCACGGGCTGCCGCTGTTCCACGTGCACGGGCTGGTGCTGGGCGTCCTCGGCCCGTTGCGGCGCGGCGGATCGGTGCGCCACCTGGGCAGGTTCTCCCCCGAGGGCGCCGCCCGCGAGCTGAACGACGGTGCCACGATGCTGTTCGGGGTGCCGACGATGTACCACCGGATCGCCGAGTCCCTGCCCGGCGACCCGGAGCTGGCGAAGGCGCTGGCCGGGGCCCGGCTGCTGGTGTCCGGTTCGGCCGCGCTGCCCGTGCACGACCACGAGCGGATCGCCGCCGCCACCGGCCGGCGGGTGATCGAGCGGTACGGCATGACGGAGACGCTGATGAACACCAGCGTGCGGGCGGACGGCGAGCCGCGCGCCGGGACGGTGGGCGTGCCGCTGCCGGGCGTGGAGCTGCGGCTGGTGGAGGAGGACGGCTCGCCGATCGAGGAGCTGGACGGGGAGAGCGTCGGCGAGATCCAGGTGCGTGGCCCGAACCTGTTCACCGAGTACCTGAACCGGCCCGACGCCACCGCCGCCGCCTTCACCCCCGACGGTTTCTTCCGCACCGGTGACATGGCGGTGCGCGACCCGGACGGCTACGTCCGCATCGTCGGACGCAAGGCCACCGACCTGATCAAGAGCGGCGGTTACAAGATCGGGGCGGGTGAGATCGAGAACGCGCTCCTCGAACACCCCGGGGTCCGGGAGGCCGCGGTCACCGGGGAGCCCGACCCGGACCTCGGGGAGCGGATCGTGGCGTGGGTCGTGCCGTCCGACCCCGCCGCGCCGCCCGCCCTGGAGGCGCTGGCCGACCACGTCGCCGGGCGCCTCGCCCCGCACAAGCGTCCCCGCGTCGTCCGGCACGTCGACGCCCTGCCGCGCAACGAGATGGGGAAGATCATGAAGCGGGCGCTGACCCATGGCTGACCGCCTGTCCGCGCGCGCCTTCCTCGCCCTGGTCACGGACGACTTCCGGGAACTCCCGCACCCTCCGGGGCGGCCCGAACCGGCGGACGGCCCGCTGGGCTGGCACGGCTACGACGCCTCCCGGGCCCGGGCCGCCGAACGCACCGGCGAGCGGGAGTCGGTGGTCTGCGGCACCGGGCACGTCGAGGGCGTCCGCGCGGTGCTGCTGGCCTTCGAGTTCGGCTTCCTGGGCGGCTCGCTGGGCCGGCGCACCGGCGACCGGCTGGAGGCCGCGTACGCCTACGCCCGCGAACACCGGTTGCCGGTGGTGCCGTTGGTCGCCACCGGCGGCAGCCGGATGCAGGAGGGGATGCTCGCGCTGACCCAGCTCCAGCGGGTGGCGCGGCAGTCGGCGCTCACCCGGGAGGCCGGGCTGGCGCAGATCGCCGTGTTGCGCGATCCGGCCACCGGCGGTGGCTGGGCGACGCTGGGCGCGGGCGCCGACGTGGTGCTCGCGCTGCCGGGCGTCCAGGTCGGTTTCGCCGGGTCGCGGGTCCGGCCGGCGGACGCCGACCCGGCGGCGTACACGGCCGAGGCGCAGGTGGCGGCGGGCAGCGCGGACGCCGTGGTGCCGGCCGGTGAGCTGCGCGCGACGCTGGGGCGCTGGCTGCGGCTGCTGACGGCGCCGTCGGCCGCAGCGGCGCCCGTGCCGGGGCCGCTGGGGGCGCGGGACCTGCCGGTGAGCGGCTGGGACGCGGTCCGTCGGGCCCGCTCCCCCGAACGCCCGCGCGCCGGGGCCTACCTGGACGCCTACTTCACCCACCGCGTCGCCCTGTCCGGCGACCGCTGCGGCGGCACCGACCCGGCGGGCATGCTCTGCGGCTTCGGCGAGCACGCGGGCCGGACGGTGGCGTACGCGGCGCAGACCGGCGCAGCGACCCGGCCGGCCGGCTACCGGACCGCCGCCCGGCTGCTGCGTCTCGCGGACCGGCTCGGCATACCGGTGCTGACCCTGGTGGACACCCCGGGCGCGGCGAACGACGCGGAGGCGGAGCGGCAGGGCGCGGGTCCGGCCATCGCCGACCTGTTCGTCGCGATGGCGTCGGTGCGCACGCCGGTGACCACGCTGCTGATCGGCGAGGGCGGCTCGGGCGGGGCGCTGGCGCTGGCCGCTCCCGGCCGCACCTGGGCCACGCCGGACAGCTACTTCTCCGTCATCGCGCCGGAGCTCGCGGCGGCGATCCTGAAGCGCGGGCCGGACGAGGTCGAGGCGACCGCCGGCCAACTGCGCCTGCGTCCACAGGACTTGACCGAACTGGGGGTGATCCGAACAGGCGATCAGTTGTTCCCTTGAACAGGTGATCGTCGCTCAGAAGGTCGCATGTGACTGGAGGGACCAACGATACTTACGGTGTGCGAGCAACGGGCTGCAGACCGTAGTCGACGCACATGTCCCAAGCAGTAGGTCCCACACAGCACAGCGCAAGGAGCTGCACGATCATGAACCTTCTCACCGACATCCTCGCCGGCCTCGTCCACTTCGTCGGCTGGCTGGTCTGACGGTCCGAGAGAACAGACGGCGCCGCCTCCCCGTCCCAGGGAGGCGGCGCCGTCCGCGTGTCAGCGCACGGTCGCGGCCCGCAGGATCTCCTGCGTGACCGAGCCGCCCCTGTCGTCGCGCGCCGAGGCCCGCAGCGAGAGGTGCTCCGCGTCGCGCGGCACGCTCAGCGTCCCCTGCCAGGACGCCTCCCCGGCACCGTCGCGCAGCCGGACCTCCCGCCAGGTCTTCCCGGCGTCGTACGACACCTCCAGCGCGGCGTCGCCGATCGTCCCGGTGTCCGGGGCACCGGCCACGTACGCGGCGCCGATGCCGATCCGCGCCTTCTTGCCGCCGCGCACCTCGCCCGCGAGGTCGGTGTCGACGTCGAAGGAGAGGTTGATCAGCGGCAGGGAGGTCCAGTGGTCGTCCGGCGTGGCGGCCGAACGGAAGGTCCACTCCGCCCGGCCCTCGGTCGCCGGCGACCAGCGCGCGGCGTCGAGCGAGGTCTCGGTGACGAGCCGGTACGTGCGCTCCTCGGCCGGCGCGTCCCACACGTAGGCGGCGGAACTCGGCCGCCGGTCGACCAGTTCGCCGTCCAGGTACACCGAGGTGGTCTGCGACATTCCGCTGCCCTCACTCCACACGTCGCCGAAGCCGGTGTGGTCGGGGCCGGAGTCGCCCCAGCCGGGGGCGTTGAACTGGAGGCGGTCGCCCGCGCGCTGCTGTCCCCAGCCCAGGCCGGTGCCGAGGTAGGGGTGCCACACCGGCTTGAACCAGTTCAGCTCGGTGCGCGTCCCGCCCTCGTAGCGGACCGTCCCCGACCGCTGTTCCAGCGCGCCGTCGGCGGTCGTCACGGACTCGTGCCAGAGCTGACCGGGCCCGGTCGACACGTACTCGGTGCGCTCGACCGGGTAGGCGATGCGCTCCTTGAAGCCGAGCCCGATCGGGAAGGTGTCGGTGATCGAGTACCGGAACTCGCCGCCGGTCGCGGGCTCGGCCGCGTGGTACCCGGTCCGCAGCACCGCGAGGTCGCGGCGCCCGGGCTCGTAGGTGAGGTCCCGGTCGGGGACGGCACCGCGGTGGCCCTCGGAGAGGTCGTAGGTGTAGGGCGTGTCCCGGGTCCCGGTCATGTCGACGCGTCCCGCCCGGCGCAGCCGCTCCGCGTCGGCGGTGTTCACCGTGGCGATCTGCAACGGCCGGTCGGCGTTGTCGGCCGTGCCCCACCAGGCCGTCAGCCGGCCCGGCGCGTCGTCGGTGACGAACAGCGCCGTCACACCCGCGTCCTGGGCGGCCTGTGCGAGGGCCGCCGGCTCGGTGTCGCCGGTGAGCCGGGCGAGGACCGCCTTGCCCCGCACACCGTCCGGGAAGGGCCCGTCCCCGACGTCGACCAGCGGCAGCCGGCGGCGGCCCTCGGCCAGGGTGCCGCCCGGCTGGACGACGGCCTCGCCGATCCCCCGGACCTCCAGCAGCGGCTTGCCGAGCCGCCACACCGTCCGGTACTCGAAGTCGCCCTCCGTGACCTTCCTTCCGGTCGGCGCGGCGAAGACGCTGTCGTAGGTCAGGGGCACCTGGACCGCGCCGAACAGGTCGGAGCCGTGCGCGGTGCGGTCGTACTCCATGAGCAGTTGCCGGGTCTCGGTGCGCTTGTCGACGTCGACGCCGATCTCGCGCAGTTCACGTCCGTCGAGGGTGATCTCGCGGTCCCGGTCGACGACGACCTCGGGCGCCGCGAGGAAGCCGAGCCCGAGCGAGTCGGCGCCGTGGCTGCCGCGCACGTCGAGGAAGGACGTCAGGCTGTACGTCCCCGGCGCGAGCCGCAGCTTCAGGGTTCCGGTGTCTCCGACGTGCGCGGGGACCGGGTCGACGCCCTCGGCCAGGCGCTGGACGGTCAGGTCGGCCGGGGTGGCGGCACCCGACCGGTCCTTGACGTGGACGGTGAGCGTGTACCGCTCCTCCTCCTTGACCAGCCCGAACGCGGTGTGCGCGAGGGGCGTGCCGTCCGCGCCGGACGCCACGATCCGGCCGCTGGTCGTGCCGACCGGGGCCTTGGAACCGTCACCGGTGACGGTGGTGGCGGCGGTGCCGTGGGCGGGCACGGTGAGGGTGGTGTCGGCGAGGGTGGCGACGCCCTCGGGGGCACCCCGCACGGACAGCGTCAACTCGACGTCGACGTCGGAGGAGTTGGTGTAGGTGACGGTGCGGGTGACCGGCTCGTTGCCGTCGTAGGGCCAGGAGAAGAAGCCGAGGTCGGCACTTCCGGTGGCGGTGATCTCGGCGCCGATCGCGTTCGGCACGCTGACCCGGCCCGCGCCCAGCTGGTAGGCGGAGGCGTCGAGTTGCGTCGCGGTGGACATCAGCGCGTCCTTGAGCCGGGCGCCGCTCCAGTCGGGGTGCCGCTCGGCGAGCAGGGCGGCGACGCCGGAGACGTGCGGCGTCGCCATCGACGTACCGTCGAGGGAGGTGTAGTCGCCGCTGCCCTCGGTCAGCCGGGAGCGGGCGGCGAGGATGCCGACGCCCGGGGCGGACAGGTCGGGCTTGAGGGCGTTGTCCCCGTACCGGGGGCCGGCGCTGGTGAACCAGGCGGCCCGGTCGGCGGAGTCGACGGCGCCCACGGTCAGGGCGGAGTCGGCGGCGCCGGGCGAGCCGACGGAGGACGGGGAGCCGGTGTTGCCGGCCGCGATCACGAACAGGGCGCCGGTCTCGGCGGACAGGGTGTCGACCGCCCGCGCCATGGGGTCGGTGCCGTCGCTGGGCTCCGTGGAGCCGAGGCTCATGGAGACGATGTCGGCGTCCACGTCCCGGGCGGCCCACTCCATGCCGGCGATGATCTCGGACTCGCTGCCGAAGCCCTCGTCGGAGAGGACCTTGCCGACGGCGAGGGTGGCGCCGGGTGCGACGCCCTTCTCCTTGCCGTCGGAGGCCGCGCCGCTGCCGCCGACGGTGGAGGCGACGTGCGTGCCGTGGCCGTTGCGGTCGGCGACCTCCTCGCCCGTTATGAAGCTGCGGCTCTGCGCGACCCGGCCCGCCAGGTCGGGGTGGCCGGCGTCCACGCCGCTGTCCAGCACGGCGACGGTGACGCCCTTGCCGGTCAGCCCGGCCTCCCACGCCTCGGGCGTGCCGATCTGCGCGTTGGACTCGGCCATGGCGGCGGTGACCCGCCCGTCGAGCCACACGCCCTCGACGCCGGAGCCCCGACGGGTGAATTCCCGCCAGAATGTGCGCCCCTTGTCCGCCTCCACGGCCGCCCCGCGCACGCTGGGCAGCGCCCGCTTGCGCTCGGCGCCCTTCGGCGCGGCGGCCCGCTCGCCCTTCCCGTAGGCCACGATCAGCGGCAGCTCACCGGTCTCGCTGTCGGCGAGCCCCTGCTCCAGCAGCGCCCCGATGTCGAAAAGCCTCGGGTCGAGGCTGCCGTCGCGCAGATAGGGCAGCGCCTCGTCGGGCACGACCGTGGTCCGCCCGTCGCTGCTGCGGGTGTGCACCGCGCCGGTCGCGCCCTCGGGCCGCTCGACCGTGACGGTCTTCCGCCCGCCGCCGAGGTCGCCCACGGTCACCCGGTCTCCGGTGACGAGGGTGACGGTGCGGGCGGCGGTCCGGGCGTCGGTCCGGGCGTCGGCGGCCGGGGGGTGCGCCGACGCCGAGGACGGCTCCTGCGCCGCCGCCGTACCGGCCGGCAGCAGCGCGATCACGAGCCCCGCCGACAGGAGGGCCGCCCCGCGTCTGACTGGTCCTGTGCTCATCCAGATCTCACTTCGTGTCGTCGTAGAGTGCTGTGACGAGTGCTGAGAGCAGTCTCAGGGGGCTTGCGGGGCAGGGGAGTTGACCGAAGGTGGCGGATTGGCGCCCTGGCGGGTTTCCGCCAGGGCGGCCCGGGGCCGACGGCGGCGCGCGGGACGGCGCCAAGTACCGTCCGTCACAATGAGGTTCCGCACGGGTACGGACGGGATACGGGGAGCGAACGGCTGATGGACGGGTTGGTCGAGTTCAGCACCGAGGACGGTGCGCGGGTGGTCGTCGAGTGCGTCGAGGACGAGGACGGCGCCCGGCTGGTCTCGCGCGGTGACGGACCGGCCCGTGCGGCGCGCACCTTCGAGGGGTCCCTGGAGGGCGTGCGGGCGGCGGCCGTCTCCGCGTTGCGGGTGTTCCGCGACGGCTCGCTGCGTCCGGACTCCGTGGAGCTGGAGTTCGGGGTCAGGCTGACCGCGGAGACCGGCGCGGTCATCGCCAAGGGGGCGGCCGAGGGCCATCTGGTGGTGAAGCTCAGCTGGTCGCCCCGGCCCCCGGAGCGGCCGGAGGGCACGGACGCCGCGGACCGGTCATGAGCGGTGCCGCGTGGCACGCCCGTGTCGCGTGCGGCCCGGAGGTCGGCGCCGGATTCCTGGTCTCGGGACGCCGGTTGCTCACCTGCGCCCATGTCGTGCGGTGGAGCCGGGACGCGGCGGTCACGGTGTCCTTCCCGGGCCGCCGGGAGCTGGGCGAGCTGTCCGCCACGGTCGCCGTGCACGGCGGCTGGCGGGGAGGCGCCGCCGACCCGGGCGACCTGGCCGTGCTGGAACTGGAGCGCGAGGTGCCGCTCGCCCCGGCCGTCTTCGCGCCGCCGGGCGCCGAACGGACCGCGCCCGTCCCGGAGCTGGTCGCCTACGGCTTCCCGAAGGGGTACGACGAGGGCATGCTCGCCTCCTACCGCGCGGTGCCCGGCCCGCTCATCTCCAACGAGTGGGTCCAGTTGGAGGCGTTGACGGGACACGGGCAGCCGCTGGCGGCCGGCTTCAGCGGGGCGGCGGTGACGCTGGCCGACGGCACGGTCGTCGGCATGGTCTCGGCCGTCGCGGGCGCACGGGACGTGCGCGTCGGGCGGATGCTGCCGGTCGAGGTCATGGCGCGCTACTGGCCCGAGCTGGGCGAGCTGGTGCCCACGCCGGGGCACCGGTCCGACGCGCGCAGGCGGCTGTACGCGCTGGTGCGCCGGGCCGAGGAGACGGGGTTGGTGTGCGACCCGAACCGGCTGTACGTCTCCGCCGTGGACGACTTCGCCCCGCCGCCGCCCGAGGGCGGTTTCGCCTCCCTGCGCGAGGCCGCCGCCTACGTCCAGTGGGAGGTGCCGGAGCCGGACGCCGTGGCCCGCTTCGCCGACCGGCTGGAGGAGCGGCTGGAGGGGTCGCGGCCGCCCTCGCCCCGGCC
>MUMD01000403.1 GCA_002155895.1 Streptomyces rochei | reverse complement strand
CGGCGCCGCGCCCGGGGGACTCACGGCGCCGGCGTCACTGCCCGAGCATCCTCCGCAACGCGTCCCGCAGGGCGACCCGCTCCTCCTCCGACAGCCCGGCCAGCGGCTCCCGCGCGAAGCGCAACGACTCCCTGAGCTCCCGCGCCGTCCGCCGGCCCTCGTCCGTCGCCGCCGCGACCTTGACCCGCCGGTCGCCGGGGTCCGTCCGCCGCTCGACCAGCCCCCGCGCCTCCAGCCGGTCCACGATCCCGGTCACGTTCGACGGCTCGCACTTCAGTTTCTGGGCGAGCTTGCGCATCGGCAGCGGCTCCAGCGACAGCAGGCTGAGCAGCTTGGCCTGCGCCCCGGTCAGGGCGCGTTCCGCCGCCGCTTCCTCGTAGTCGGCGTGGAAGCGGGCCACGACCTCGCCGATCAGCTCGACGACTTCCAGGGTGAGTGCGTCGGGTCGACGGGTCGTGTCGCGTGGTGTGGCCATGGAAACCAGGGTACCCATTTGTTTGACAACCTGAAATGTTCAGTCGCATGGTTGTTTCAGAGGCTGAAACACCTCGGTGAACCCCCAGGAAGGTGCCCCATGACCGACTCCCCCGCACTGCCCGACGTCAACCGCGAATGGCACCTGGACAGCCGCCCGGTCGGCTGGCCCAAGCCCGAGGACTTCTCGCTCGTCGAGACGGCGCTCCCCACGCCCGGTGCCGGCCAGGTGCTCGTACGCAACCTGTACGTCTCCGTCGACCCCTACATGCGCGGCCGCATGAGCGCCGCCAAGTCCTACGTCGCCCCCTACGAGCTGGGCAAGCCCATGCAGGGCGGCGCGGTCGGCGAGGTCGTCGCCTCCAACGCCGAGGGCATCGCCGTCGGCGACCACGTGCTGCACTTCTTCGGCTGGCGCGAGTACGCCGCCGTGGACGCGAAGAACGCCGTCAAGGTCGACCCGGAGGCGGCGCCCCTGTCGACGTACCTGGGCGTGCTCGGCATGACGGGCCTGACCGCCTACGCCGGCCTGCTGCGCACCGCGTCCTTCAAGGAGGGCGACTCCGTCTTCGTCTCGGGCGCCGCGGGTGCCGTCGGCAGCCAGGTCGGCCAGATCGCGAAGCTCAAGGGCGCCTCCCGGGTCATCGGCTCGGCCGGCTCGGACGAGAAGGTCAAGCTGCTCGTGGACGAGTACGGCTTCGACGCCGCCTTCAACTACAAGAACGGCCCGGTGAGCGAGCAGCTGCGCGCCGCCGCCCCGGACGGGATCGACGTCTACTTCGACAACGTGGGCGGCGACCACCTGGAGGCGGCCATCGGGTCCCTCAACCGGGACGGCCGCATCGCGATCTGCGGCGCGATCTCCGTCTACAACAACACCGAGCCGGCCCCCGGCCCGAAGAACCTCGCCCGTCTGATCCAGACCCGCGGCCGCATCGAGGGCTTCCTGGTCGGCGACCACTACGACCTCCAGCCGCAGTTCGTCCAGGAGGTCGGCCCCTGGGTCCGCTCCGGTGAGCTGAAGTACCGCGAGACGGTCGTCGAGGGCATCGAGAACAACCTGGAGGCGTTCCTCGGCGTCCTGCGCGGCGACAACACCGGCAAGATGATCGTCAAGCTCTGACGTCCCCCGGCCGGGCAGGCGGCCCGGGAGCGGCCTTCACTGATTTTCCGGCATGCGGTAGCGTCTTTCCGAAATCCGTCGTGGTCGTGGGCGCGAGTCACGGCGGACCGAGGAGGAAGACAACCGCATGCCCATTCAGCAGTCCGAGGTCCTCTACACCGCCGTCGCCACCGCCGAGAACGGCCGCGACGGCCGGGTCGCCACCGATGACGGCAAGCTCGACGTGGTCGTGAACCCGCCCAAGGAGATGGGCGGCAGCGGCGCCGGCACCAACCCGGAGCAGCTGTTCGCGGCCGGGTACAGCGCCTGCTTCCAGGGCGCGCTCGCCGTCGTGGCCCGCCAGGAGGGCGCCGACGTCTCCGGCTCGACCGTCACCGCGAAGGTCGGCATCGGCAAGAACGACGAGGGCTTCGGCATCATCGTCGAGATCTCCGCCGAGATCCCCTCGGTGGACGCCGACACCGCGCGGTCGCTGGTGGAGAAGGCCCACCAGGTGTGCCCGTACTCCAAGGCGACCCGCGGCAACATCACGGTGACGCTCGTCTGAGCGGACCCGCCGCGCCGGACCGCCGGAGGCCGCACCCGCAGACGCCGGGTGCGGCCTCCGCCGCGTTCGGCGGTCAGCGCGCGGCCGGTAGAGTTCCGCCCATGCGCGATCTTGGGGCGGGATTCGGTCATCTCCTGAAGGGCCAGCGCTGGGTGGCCCGGCACGGCAAGAGCTACGGCTTCGGGCTCGTCCCGGGCCTGATCACCCTCGTCCTGTACCTGGCGGCGCTGGTGTCGCTCGCGCTGTGGGGCACGGACTTCGTCGCC
The DNA here is from genome assembly GCA_002155895.1 of Streptomyces rochei. Lineage (GTDB taxonomy): Bacteria > Actinomycetota > Actinomycetes > Streptomycetales > Streptomycetaceae > Streptomyces > Streptomyces rochei. The sequence goes on along the minus strand of MUMD01000403.1, from coordinate 21,275 downwards.
TGGGCGACCCCCTTCGCCGACGACTGGTCGAGCCCCTGGCTCGGGCTCTTCCGCGGCTTCCTCACGGCCGTCCTCTTCGCCCTCGCGCTGCTCCTGGCCGTCCTCACCTTCACCGCGGTCACCCTGCTGATCGGCCAGCCCTTCTACGAGAACCTCTCCGAGCGCGTCGACCGCGACGTCTCCCCGGACGGCACCGCACCGGAGTCCGACCTGCCGCTCATGCGCGAGCTGTGGATCTCGGGCCGCGACAGCCTGCGCGTCCTCGTGCGCGCCGCCCTGTGGGGCGTCCTGCTCTTCGCCCTCGGCTTCATCCCGTTCGTCGGCCAGACGGTCGTGCCGGTGGTCGGCTTCTTCGTCACCGGCTTCTTCCTCACCGAGGAGCTGACCTCCGTCGCCCTCCAGCGCCGGGGTGTCGAACTGCGCGACCGGCTCGCCCTGCTGCGCTCCCGCAAGACCCTGGTGTGGGGCTACGGCACCCCGCTGGCCGTGTCCTTCCTGGTGCCCTTCGTCGCGGTCTTCCTGATGCCGGGCGCGGTCGCCGGCGCCACCCTCCTCGCCCGCGACCTGCTGGGCGAGGAGATCCGGGACGGCGACGAGGGCCGTCCCGACGGCGGCTCGACCGCCCGGACGGTCAGCCCCGGCCCGGCCGGTCCCGCCGGTCCGGCTCCGACGCACTGACGGCCACCGCCACGATCGACCGCACCTGCGCGACGATGTCCAGCCGGTTGCGCACGAACGCGGGGTCGGTGACCGTCCCCGTCGCCGGGTCGGTGTTCCCCTCCCCGAACCGCAGCACCGGTGTGTGGACGTGTCCGCCCGGCAGGGTGTCGCGCAGCCCGAGACGGTCCCGCAGCAGGGTCGCCCGGTAGGCGATCTCGTTGGAGAGGTAGTCCCCGCCGCCGCCCGCACGGGCCGTCGAGCCGGGCGTCGGCCCGTCCGGCCGCACCACCGCCTCCGTGCCGCCCGCCGGGATCTCCGTCACGCCGGTGTTGTCGTACACCGGGAAGCGCCCGGTGTCCGCGGCCGTGATCGCCTCGTACGGCAGTGTCGTGGTCGTCCACTGCGGCTGCGGGCCCGGGCCCGCCACGGGCACCGTCTCCGTGCGGGAGACGTTCTCGTTGTCCGGGAAGCCGCCCCGCCAGGCCCCGTTGGTCCGCTCCACGTCGAACCGGCCGACCCGCCCCTGGCTCACCGTCGTGAACAGGTCCACCCGCGGCAGGTGCGGCCGCAGCGCCTCCTCCACCGCCCCGTGCGTGAAGTCCCGCCAGCGCACCGGGAACACGACCGTCTCCACCCGCGCCGGACCCGCCGCGGTCCGGATCACCGTGCCGTCCAGCGCCAGCGCGGCGGCACCGGACGGGTTGGAGATCCTGATGTCGCGGTCCAGGGTGAAGGGGTCGAAGCCGGTGAGCAGGACCCGCTTGAGTCCCTTGTCCCCTCCGCCCTCGGGCAGGCGGACGTCGCTCTGACCGCGTGAGGTGCGCTCCAGGACCGCGAGCAGGGTCTCCCGCTGGCGCTCCGTCAGCCGGAACCCCGGTTCCCAGGTGCGCAGTTCCCGCGTCATCCCGAGCCTGGCCCAGTACAGCGGCCGGTCGTCGTCCCGGCTCAGGTCCCCGCGCGCGGGCCCGCGCCCCCGCGCCCGGTCCACCGCCCGCCGCCACAGCGCCGAGCCCTCGCGCGCGACCAGGCGATGGGCCTCGCGGTAGGAGTCGGCCCGGCCGAGCCCCCGGGTGAACGCCGGGGCCACGTCGGAGAACCCGGAGCGGCGCAGGATCTCCCGGGGCACCTCCCCGTCGAGCCGCCGCTCCTCGGCGGTCGGCGCGGGGGCGGCGTTCGCCCGGGGGAGTGCCGAGGCGGTCACCGGGGCCACCAGGCCCGCCGTCAGGGCCAGTCCGAGTACACCGATGCCAACGCGTATGTGTGTCAAGGGAGTCCAGGTCCTTCCGTCGCCGTGGGGTGCGCTGCCGGACGGCGGCAGTATCGCGTGACGGAAGGGACGCGCGCTACGGCACGGGTTCGCCGAGCAGGACGGCGAAGTCCCGGAAGGCGCCCGGCATGTCCACCGCCTCGGGGTCCAGCAGCCACTGGTACTGGAGCCCGTCGAGAACGGCCACGATCAGCGGTGCCGCCCGCTCGGGGGTGAGGCCGCTCGGCAGCCGGTCGCCGTACTCGGCGCGCAGCAGGTCCGCCATGGAGGCGCGGACCCGGTCGTAGCGCTCGGTGAAGAACGCGCGTGCCGGGTGCCCGTCCGTCACGCTCTCGCCGAGCAGCGCCGAGAAGGTCTGGATGATCCCCGGGCGCATCGCGTTGTACTCGACCAGGGCGGTCAGCAGATCCATCCGCAGCCGGCGGCCCGGCAGCGCGTCCCAGTGGTCGCGCTCCTCCAGCACCGCGACGAGCAGCGCCTCCTTGGTCGGGAAGTGGTGCAGCAGCCCCTGCTGGGTGAGTCCCACCCGCTCCGCGACGGCGGCCAGGCTCGCGCCCCGGTAACCGCGCTCCGCGATCACGTCCAGCGCGGCCCGCACGATCTCCGCGCGCCGCTCCCGGCTCCTGGCCCTGGTCGTCATGGCGTCACGGTACGTCATCCGAGTGGGGGAAATGTAACGCAATGATAACGAAACCTACCGATCACCAGGGAGCAGGGTCACGATGGAGACTCCAACGGCTCTCGACGAGGAGGTCCCGCGATGGCGGACCCACAGGCACCGGCCCGGACAGCGCACGAGGCGGGGGCGGCGGCCCGCGAGGCGGCCGTCGAGCGGGCGCTCGCCGGACTCGGACTGGACGCCAAGACCCGGCTGCTGGCCGGACAGGACATGTGGACCCTGCCCGCCCTGCCGGAGATCGGCCTGGCGTCCCTGGTGATGTCCGACGGCCCGATCGGCGTGCGCGGCGTCCGCTGGACCGCCGACGACCCGTCCGTCGCCCTGCCCTCCCCGACGGCCCTGGCCGCCTCCTGGGACCCGGACCTCGCCCGCCGCGCCGGCGTGCTGCTCGCCCAGGAGGCCCGCCGCAAGGGCGTCCACGTCCTGCTCGCCCCCACGGTCAACCTGCACCGCTCCCCGCTCGGCGGCCGGCACTTCGAGGCGTACAGCGAGGACCCGTACCTCACCGGACGGATCGGCACCGGCTACGTCGCCGGCGTCCAGTCCGGCGGCGTGGCCACCACCGTCAAGCACTTCGTCGCCAACGACGCCGAGACCGACCGCTTCACCGTGAACAACCTGGTCTCCGAACGCGCCCTGCGCGAGCTGTACCTGGCCCCCTTCGAGGCCATCGTGGCGGGCGCCCGCCCCTGGGGCGTCATGACCGCCTACAACTCGGTCAACGGCCCGACCATGACCGAGCACCGTCACCTGGTCCAGGAGGTGCTGCGCGGCGCATGGGGCTTCGACGGCTTCAACGTCTCCGACTGGATGGCCGCCCGCTCCACCACCGGCGCCCTGCGGGGCGGCCTCGACGTGGCGATGCCCGGACCCGGGACGGTGTACGGCGAGGCGCTCGCCCGGGCCGTGCGGGCGGGCGAGGTCACGGAGGCCGAGGTCGACGCGGCCGTGCGCAACGTCCTGCGGCTCGCCGCCCGCGTCGGCGTCCTCGACGGCGCCGAACCGGCCGTCACCGAACCGCCGGCGACCGTGGACGGCCCGGCACTCGCCCGCGAGATCGCCCGCCGCTCCTTCGTCCTGGTCCGCAACGAGCGCGCGGCCCTGCCCCTGAGGTCCGGCACCGTCGCCCTGATCGGCGCCGCCGCCCGCGACGCCCGCATCCTCGGCGGCGGCTCCGCGACCGTCTTCCCCGCCCGCGTCGTCTCCCCGCTCGACGGTCTCACCGCCGCCCTCCCCGAGGGCAGCCTCACCTACGCCGTCGGCGCCGACCCGAACACCGAACTCGCCGTCGCCGACCGGGGCTTCGAGCTGCGCGCCGTCTGCCGCGACGCCGACGGACAGGTCATCGGCACCGGTTCGGCACCCAACGGCCACATCCAGTGGATGGGCTCCGACCTCCCCGAGGGCGTCACCCACGACCGGCTGCACTCCGTCGAGCTGACCGGCACCTTCACCCCGCGCGAGAGCGGCCCGCACACCTTCGGCATCAAGGGCGTGGGCGCCTTCACCCTCACCGTCGACGGAACCACGCACTACGACGACGTCCAGCGCCCCGCCAAGGACGACCCGTTCCTGTCCTTCTTCGGCGCCCCCGAGCCGCGCGCCCAGGTCGACCTCACCGCGGGCGAACCGGTCGAGGTCGGTCTGACTCATGTGGTCGAGCTGCCGGAGGGCGCCGGGATGAAGGTCGTCACCTTCGCCCTCGCCCACGCCGAACCGCGGCGCGACCCGGACGAGATGATCGCCGAGGCGGTGCGGGCCGCACGCGGGGCCGACACCGCCGTGGTCGTCGTCGCCACCACCGACCGGGTCGAGTCCGAGGGCTTCGACCGCACCGACCTGCGCCTGCCCGGCCGTCAGGACGACCTGGTGCGCGCCGTCGCCGCCGCCAACCCGAACACCGTCGTGGTCGTCAACTCCGGCTCCCCGGTGGAACTGCCCTGGCGCGAGGAGGTCGCCGCCGTGCTGCTGAGCTGGTTCCCCGGCCAGGAGGGCGGTGCGGCCCTCGCGGACGTCCTGACCGGCCGTGACGAGCCCGGCGGGCGACTGCCCACCACCTGGGGCGCCCTCGCCGACGCCCCCGTCACCCGCGTCACCCCGGAGAACGGCGAGCTGCCCTACGACGAGGACCTGTTCATCGGTTACCGCGCCTGGGACCGGGCGGGACGCACCCCCGCCTACCCCTTCGGACACGGCCTCGGCTACACCGACTGGACCTACGAGTCCGTCGAGGTCGACGGCACCACGGCCAAGGTCCGCCTGCGCAACACCGGCGACCGCCCCGGCCGCGAGGTCGTCCAGCTCTATCTCGCCCCCGCCGAACCCGACGCCTCCCGCCCCGTACGGTGGCTGGCCGGCTTCGCCGGCGCGGAGGCCGGGCCCGGCGAGCGCGCCGAGGTCACCGTCGAGCTGCCGCGCCGCGCCTTCGAGGTCTGGGACGAGGCGACCGGCTCGTGGGCGTTTGTGAAGGGTTCGTACGAACTCCGGATCGGTCGCTCGATCGCCGACCGCCGGATCACGGCGACGATTACCGTCTGACGCGGGACGCCCTGAGCGGCGTGCCCCCGCGAACAGCCCCGGTCCGGAACCTGACGGCCGGACCGGGGCTCGGCACCGCCCCGCGACGGCCGCGGCCTCGGCGGCCACCGCACCGTGACGACCACCGCACCCGCGACGGCTACCGCACCCGCGACGGCTACCGCGCCCTCGGCGGCTACCGCGCCCGCGGCGGCTACTACCGCACCGAGAAGCCGTACACCGTCTCCGAGCGGAACGCCTCGCCCGGCCGCAGCACCGTGCTCGGGAACTCCGGGCGGTTGGGCGAGTCGGGGAAGTGCTGCGTCTCCAGCGCGACGCCGTCGCCCGGGGCGAAGGGCTCGCCCAGGTGGTCGGCGGTGTACAACTGCAGCCCCGGCTCGGTCGTCGCCACCGTCAGCACCCGCCCCGACGTCGGGTCGTACAGCTCGGCGACCTCGACGGCCGTGTCCGTCACGCCCTTGTCCAGGACGAAGTTGTGGTCGTAGCCCGAGCCGACCTTGCGCGCCCGGCGGAAGTCGAAGCGCGTGTCCGCCACGTCCGCCGGCGCGCCCGCCGGGATCAGGTCGCCGTCGACCGGCGTGAACCGCGACGCGGCGATCCGCAGTTCGTGCCCGCCCGTGTGACCGGACCCCGGCCCGCCCAGGTTGAAGTAGCTGTGGTTGGTCGGGTTCAGCACGGTCGGCGCGTCGGTCACCGCCTCGTAGACGATCCGCAGCGCCCCGGACGCGTCCAGCGTGTACGTCGCCGAGAACTCCACCCGCCCCGGGAAACCCTCCTCGCCGTGCGGGCTGACCCGGCTCAGCCGGACACCGTCCGCGACGGGCTCCACGTCCCACACCCGCTTGTCGAAGCCGCGCTCGCCCCCGTGCAGCGAGTTCGGCCCGTTGTTGCGGGCCAGCGCGTACGTCCGCCCGTCCAGCGGGAAACGGCCGCCCCCGATCCGGTTGGCGTACCGGCCGACGAGGGCACCGAAGTAGGGCTCCGGGTGCCTCACATAACCGTCCAGCGTGTCGAACCCCAGCACCACACAGGCGCTGTTCCCGTCCCGGTCCGGGACCTCGGCCGACTGCACGATCCCGCCGTACGACAGGATCCGCACCCGTACGCCGGCCCGCTCAAGGGTCCAGCGGTGGACGGGGGTGCCGTCGGAAAGTGTGCCGAAGAGTTCCTTCATGTGCGGAACTCTAGGACACGCCGCCCAGGTCAGAACGGGTCAGGGCCGCTTCGCGGTGACCGCGCGGTAGGCGATCTCCGCCAGCCGGGCCTGGCCGTCCACGCTCGGGTGGAACCAGTCCCAGCGGCTCAACTGGTCCGTGCCGAAGCGGAACGCGTGCACCGCGCCGTCGTCGGTGCGGCAGCGCCGGTCCTTCGCGCAGACCTCGCGCAGCACCTCGTTGTAGTCCGCCACCCGGTCCCGCACCGTGTTGCGCCGCTGGGTCGCCGCCGCGTCCAGCGCGTCCGCGTCGCCGAGCATCGACGGGCAGATGCCCAGCTTCCACACCTGCTTGCCCAGCGGGTTGGTGCGGCCCTGGGACCACAGCCGCTTGAGGTCCGGGATGCTCGCCACGTACACCTGCGCCTTCGGCAGCTTCTCGCGCAGGGCGCCCATGGCCTCCCGGAACTGCGCCCGGAAGTCGGCCACCGACGTCATCGCCGAGGTCGTGGCCCGGCAGGCGTCGTTCGCCCCGACCATCACCGCGACCAGCTCCGGCTTCCGCGCCGCCGCCCGTGTCATCTGCCCCGTCAGATCGGCCATCCGGGCCCCGGTCACCGCGTAGTTCCAGCTGTGCTCGGCCGCCTCCGCCCGCCCCAGCAGCCGTACGGCGAGGCTGTCGACCTTCGCGCTGCTGCCGGTGGCCCACGACACCTCGGGGCAGTCCGACAGGACCGTGCAGGCGTCGAAGCCCCGGGTGATGGAGTCGCCGACGGCGGCGACCGACTCCGGGCTGGTGTCCCACACCGGAGCGGCCTCGGTGCGCTTCGACGCGGAGCCGGAGGGGGCGGGGGAGTCGCCGCCCACCGCGTCGCAGCCGGTCACGCCCACCACGGCCGCGGTCAGGACGGCGGCGGCCCGCACGGCGAGCGCGGTGCGCGAACGACGGCGGCGGACGCGCCGCGTCCCGCGCTCCGTACCCAGTCCCATGCCCGGCCCACCCCTCGCCTCGCCTCGTGCCACCCATGTGCTCAACCCATGACACCGCGCGAGGGTTCCCGAGGGGGGCGATGGAACGTCTCACACCCGTACAAGCGTCCTGCCGGGTGAATGGCGGAGGTTTGTCGGCACCGGGACCGACGGTACGTCACACTCCTCGCCCCGGCGCACGGTAGCCTCGCCATCAACGTGACCCGCCCGGTCACGGGCCGTTCCACCCCGTTCCGAGATGTCCCGCTCAGCCCGGAGGTTCCGGTGACGACACGTGGAGTCCTGTACGTGCACTCCGCGCCGCGCGCGCTCTGCCCGCACGTCGAGTGGGCCGTCGCCGGGGTGCTCGGCACGCGCGTCAGCCTGGACTGGATCCGGCAGCCCGCCTCGCCCGGCACCTGGCGCTCGGAGTTCTCCTGGCAGGGCCAGGCCGGCACCGCCTCCAAGCTCGCCTCCGCGCTGCGGGGCTGGCAGCTGCTGCGCTTCGAGGTCACCGCGGAGCCGTCCGCGGGCGCCGAGGGCGAACGCTACAGCTGCACTCCCGACCTCGGCATCTTCCACGCCGTCACAGGCGTCCACGGCGACATCATGATCCCCGAGGACCGGCTGCGCGCGGCCCTGACCCGCTCCCGGCAGGGCGAGAGCGACCTGGAGTCCGACATCGCGCGGCTCCTCGGCAAGCCCTGGGACGACGAACTCGAACCCTTCCGCCACGCGGGCGAGGGCGCCCCGGTGCGCTGGCTGCACCAGGTGGTCTGAGCGCCGTACACGGACACCGGCACGGGAAAGGGCCCCACCGCTCGGTGGGGCCCTTTCCCGTGCTCAGGCGCGTGCGACCGCGGACTCAGACCGTCCGGAAGGCCAGCACCACGTTGTGACCGCCGAAGCCGAACGAGTCGTTCAGCGCGGCGATCCGCCCCTCGACCGGCAGCTTGCGGGCCTCGCCGCGCACGATGTCGGCGTTGGCCTCGGCCTCCGGGTCGAGGTTCTCGACGTTGATGGTCGGCGGCGCCACCCGGTGGTACAGGGCGAGGACGGTCGCGACCGATTCGACGCCGCCCGCGCCGCCGAGGAGGTGACCGGTCATCGACTTGGTGCCGGAGACCGCCATGTGGTCGACGTCGTCGCCCAGGACCTTGCGCAGCGCCTTCAGCTCGGCGATGTCACCGGCCGGCGTCGAGGTGGCGTGCGCGTTGACGTGCACGATCTCGGCCGGGTCCAGGTCGGAGCGGTCCAGCAGGTTCTGCAGGGCGTGGGCGATGCCGCGGCCCTCCGGCTCCGGCTGCACGATGTCGTGGCTGTCGGCGGAGACGCCCTGACCGACCGCCTCCGCGTAGACGCGGGCACCGCGCGCGGCGGCGTGCTCGGCGGACTCCAGGACGAGGACGCCGGCGCCCTCACCGAGGACGAAGCCGTCACGGCCCGTGTCCCAGGGACGCGAGGCGCCCTGCGGGTCGTCGTTGTTCTTGGACATCGCCATCATGTTGCCGAACGCGGCGATGGGCAGCGGGTGGATCGCCGCCTCCGTGCCACCCGCGACGACGACGTCGGCGCGGCCGGTGCGGATCATCTCGATGGCGTAGCCGATGGCCTCGGCGCCCGACGCGCAGGCGGAGACCGGCGTGTGCACGCCCGCGCGGGCGCCCACGGCCAGACCCACGTTGGCGGAGGGGCCGTTCGGCATCAGCATGGGGACGGTGTGCGGGGAGACGCGGCGGACGCCCTTCTCCTTGAGCACGTCGTACTGGTCGAGCAGGGTCGTCACGCCGCCGATGCCGGACGCGATGACCGCGCCGAGCCGGTCGGGGTCGACGCCGACGCCCTCACCGGGCTCGCCGGCCTTGCCGGTGAAACCGGCGTCCTTCCAGGCCTCCTGCGCGGCGATCAGGGCGAACTGGGCCGAGCGGTCCAGTCGGCGGGCCTGCGGCCGCGGGATGACCTCGGAGGGCTCCACGGCAACCGGTGCGGCGATGCGGACGGCCTGGTCGGCGGCCCACTCCTGCTCCAGGGGCTTGACGCCGGACTTGCCGGCGACCAGGCCCTCCCAGGTCGAGGCTGCGTCGCCACCCAGCGGTGTGGTTGCGCCGATACCGGTGACGACCACGGTGCGCTTGGTCGAGCTCACGGGAATTCTTTCTCCAACGGGATACGGATTCGTACGGCGCCACCGCCGGGTGGCGGGGCAGTCAGCCCAGAGTGGGTGATCGGGTGATCAGCTCTGGTGCTTGAGGATGTACTCGGTCGCGTCGCCGACCGTCTTGAGGTTCTTGACGTCGTCGTCCGGGATCTTGACGTCGAAGCGCTCTTCGGCGGCGACGACGACCTCGACCATGGACAGCGAGTCGACGTCCAGGTCGTCGGTGAAGGACTTGTCCGTCTGGACGTCCTCAACCGGGATGCCGGCGATCTCGTTCACGATCTCGGCGAGACCGGCGACGATCTCTTCCTGAGTGGCGGCCATGATGGCGCTCCTTCGTAGATGTTCCAGAGGGTGTGGCTCTTGTGTTCCGCTCCGGACCGCATGATCCGGCACGGAGTGCCTAGGGGAGGGTAACGACCGTCGCGGCGTAGACGAGACCCGCCCCGAAGCCGATGACGAGCGCGGTGTCGCCGCTCTTCGCCTCGCCGGTCGCCAGGAGCCGCTCCATCGCGAGCGGGATCGAGGCGGCCGAGGTGTTGCCGGTGGTGCGGATGTCACGGGCGACCATGACGTGCTCCGGCAGCTTGAGTGTCTTCACCATCGAGTCGATGATCCGCACATTGGCCTGGTGCGGGATGAAGACGTCCAGGTCGTCCGGGCTGATCCCGGCCGCGTCCAGCGCCTGCTGGGCGACCTTCGCCATCTCGAACACGGCCCAGCGGAACACCGCCTGGCCCTCCTGCGTGATCGCAGGAAACTTGACGTTGCCCTCGGAGTCGAGGGGCAGCGAGGAGAGGTCGCCGATCCGGAAGCGGTCCCAGGGGACCGTCTGCTTGATCGTCTCGGACTTGTCGCCCTCCGAGCCCCAGACGGTCGGGCCGATCGCCGGCTCCTGGGAGGGACCGACCACGACCGCGCCCGCGCCGTCGCCGAAGAGGAAGGCCGTGGCCCGGTCCTCCAGGTCGGTCAGGTCGCTCAGCCGCTCCACGCCGATGACCAGGACGTACTCCGCCGAACCCTCGACGATCATGCCCTTGGCCAGCGTCAGACCGTAGCCGAAGCCCGCGCAGCCCGCCGAGATGTCGAAGGCGGCGGCCTTGTCCGTGCCCAGCTTGTCGGCGATCTCGGTGGCGACGGCCGGGGTCTGGCTGAAGTGCGACACGGTCGAGACGACCACCGCGCCGATCTGCGAGGCGTCGATGCCGGCGTCCGCGATCGCCTTGCCGGACGCCTCGATCGACATCGCGGCGACGGTCTCGTCCGGGCCCGCCCAGTGCCGGGTCTCGATGCCGGAGCGCGAGCGGATCCACTCGTCGGACGAGTCGATCTTCTCGAGGATCACCTCGTTCGGCACGACCCGGGTGGGGCGGTAGCCGCCGACACCGAGGATGCGCGCGTACGGGGCGCCCTTGCTGGGCTTGATCTTCGACATGCTCTCGCGCTCCTTGTCAGGCCTGCTGGGCGTGCTCGGCCACGAGCTCTCGGGCCGCGTCCAGGTCGGCGGGGGTCTTCAGGGCCAGCGTCTTCACGCCGGGCAGCGCACGCTTGGCCAGGCCGGTCAGGGTGCCGCCGGGGCACACCTCGATCAGCGCGGTGACGCCGAGGGCCTGGAAGGTCTCCATGCACCGGTCCCAGCGGACCGGGTTGGCGACCTGTCCCACCAGGCGCTCCAGCACCTCGGTGCCCGAGGTGACGGCCTGCCCGTCCTTGTTGGAGACGTACGTCACCTTCGGGTCGGCGGGCGTGAGCGCCTTGGCGGCCTCGGCGAGCTTGTCCACGGCGGGCGCCATGTGGTGTGTGTGGAAGGCGCCGGCCACCTTCAGCGGCACGATCTTGCGGACGCCCTCGGGCTTGTCCTCGGCCAGGGCGGCCAGCTGCTCCATGGTGCCGGCGGCCACGATCTGACCGGCGCCGTTCACGTTGGCCGGGGTCAGGCCGAGCTTCTCCAGGTGCGCCACGCTCACCTCGGGGTCGCCCCCGAGCAGCGCCGACATGCCGGTCTCGGTGACCGCGGCGGCCTCCGCCATGGCCAGACCCCGCTTGCGTACCAGGGTCAGCGCGGCGGTGTCGTCGAGGACGCCGGCGAACGCGGCGGCGGTGATCTCGCCGACGCTGTGGCCGGCGACGGCGCCGGGCGCGAACCCGGGGACGGCACCGAGTGCCGAGGCGGACAGGATTCCGGCGGCGACCAGCAGCGGCTGGGCGACGGACGTGTCCCGGATCTCGTCCGCGTCGGCCTTGGTGCCGTAGTGGGCGAGATCGAGTCCGATGGCGTCGGACCACGCGGCGACGCGGTCCGCGGCACCGGGAAGGGCGAGCCAGTCAGTCAGGAAGCCGGGCGTCTGGGCACCCTGGCCGGGAGCGACGAGTACGAGCACTCTCACACTCTCTCTTGAGGACGGGCGTGGCCGCCCGTGGGGACAGGGACGAAGAACACGAGGGGGTTTTGTAGGCCCCCGACAAAAGCCTAGAGTTGCGGATCTCCGTCGGCCAGACGCCCCAGGATGAGCGCGATCCGCAGTGTGAACGCAGACCGTACATCAGAGGGTGACCATCCGGTGACGTCAGTCACACGTCGGAGCCGGTAGCGCACGGTGTTCGGGTGAACGAAGAGCATCCGAGCGGCCCCTTCGAGGCTGCTCGCCTGTTCGAGATAGACGCTGAGTGTCTCGAGCAGTGCTGCACCGGCTTCCTCCAGTGGTCTGTAGATCTCCTCCACCAGCTGTACACGGGCCGCCGGGTCGGAGGCGATCGCGCGCTCCGGAAGCAGGTCGTCCGCCAGGACCGGGCGCGGGGCGTCCTGCCAGGCGGTGCAGGCCTTGAGGCCGGCCGCGGCGGCCTGCGCGGACCGCGTCGCGGCGAGCAGGTCCGGCACCACCGGACCGGCCACCACCGGCCCCGGCGCGAACGGCCCGATCAGGGACTTGGCCACGGCCAGCGGGTTGTCGCTGCCGCCCGCGATCACCACCAGCCGGTCCCCGAGGACCCCGGTCAGCACCTGGAGCTTGGCGTGCCGGGCCGCCCGCCGGATGGCCTCCACGGTCAGCTCGGAGTCCCCGTCGGGTGCGGTGCCCAGCACCACGCACACGTGCTCGGGCGAGTTCCAGCCGAGCGCGGCGGCGCGGGACACGGCGCCCTCGTCGGCCTCCCCGCTGAGCACGGCGTTCACGACCAGGGACTCCAGCCGCGCGTCCCAGGCACCGCGTGCCTCGGCGGCCTGCGCGTACACCTGGGCGGTCGCGAAGGCGATCTCCCGGGCGTAGACGAGCAGTGCCTCGCGCAGCACCGACTCGTCGCCGGGCGCGGCGACCTCGTCGATGGCGGACTCCATCACCTCGATGGTCGTCCGCACCATCTCGACGGTCTGCCGCAGGGTGATCGCCCGGGTCAGCTCGCGCGGCGCGGTGCCGAACACGTCGGTGGAGATGGCCTGCGGGGCGTCGGGGCGCCGGAACCACTCGGTGAAGGCGGCGATGCCGGCCTGGGCCACCAGCCCGATCCAGGAACGGTTCTCCGGCGGCATGGCCCGGTACCACGGCAGCGTCTCGTCCATGCGCGCGATGGCCTGGGCGGCGAGCGATCCGGAGGACTGCTCCAGCCGCTTCAGGGTCGCGGTGTGCGGATGGACGGCGCGCGCTGCGGGTTCTGGCTTGCTGGTTTCGGGTTCGGGCACGGGACAAGACTGCCTCATCCGGACGGGCCCGCGTGTCGCCGGGGCCGTCTCGGCGCCTCGGCCGCCCTCGGGCCCGCGGCACGCCGGGACTACGGTGGACGGCGTGATGGACGTACGGCGCGCCGACGAGCGCTACCAGGGCGGCGACCCGGCGGCCGGGATCGAGACGCGGCACGCGTTCTCCTTCGGCCCCCACTACGACCCCGACAACCTGCGCTTCGGCGCCCTGATCGCCTGCAACGAGGAGCGCCTGGCCCCCGGCGCCGGCTTCGACGAGCACCCGCACAGCCACACCGAGATCGTCACATGGGTGGTGGAGGGCGAGCTGACCCACCGCGACACCGCGGGCCACGAGACGGTCGTCCGCGCCGGGGACGTGCAACGCCTCAGCGCGGCGGCCGGCGTCCGCCACGTCGAGCGCAACGACGCCGCCGTGCCCCTCACCTTCGTCCAGATGTGGCTGGCCCCGCTCGACCCCGGCGGCGACCCCGCCTACGAGATCGTCCGCGGCATCGCCGACTCCACCCCGTACGCCGTCCCGGAGGCCGGCGCGATGCTCCACGTGCGCCGCCTGGCCGCGGGGGAGCGGACGGCGGTACCGGACGGGGCGTACCTCTACGTCCACGTGGTGCGGGGCGAGGTGACGCTGGGCGGGGAGCGGCTGGGTACGGGTGACGCCGCCCGCCTCACGGACGCGCGGGACATGGAGGCGGTGGCGGTGGCGGCGACCGGCGCGGAACTGCTGGTGTGGGAGATGACGGCCCGCTGACGCGGCCGGGGCCGCGGGTCGGGATGAGCGGGTGCGTGGAGGGAGCGCTCAGCCCCGTGCCTCCGCCAGCACCGCGTCCGTGAAGGGTGGCCACGCCTCGACCGCCCAGGGGCCGAAGGCGCGGTCGGTGAGGGCGACGCAGGCGAGCCGGGCGTCCGGGTCGACCCACAGGAACGTACCGGACTGGCCGAAGTGCCCGAAGGTGCGCGGCGAGGACGAGGCGCCCGTCCAGTGCGGGGACTTGGAGTCACGGATCTCGAAACCGAGGCCCCAGTCGTTGGGGTTCTGGTGGCCGTAGCCCGGCAGGACGCCCTTCGTGCCCGGGTACTGGACCGTCATCGCCTCGGCGACCGTGCGCGGGTCCAGCAGGCGCGGCGCCTGCACCTCGGCGGCCAAGCGCAGCAGGTCCTCGACCGTCGAGACGCCGTCCTTCGCCGGGGAGCCCTCCAGGGTCGTGGACGTCATGCCCAGCGGCTCCAGCACCGCCTGCCGCGCGTACTCGGCGAAGGGGATGTCCGCCGCCTTCGCGATGTGGTCGCCGAGCTGCTCGAAACCGGCGTTGGAGTACAGCCGGCGCTCCCCGGGCGAGGCGGTCACCTTGTGCTCGTCGAAGGCCAGGCCCGAGGTGTGGGCGAGCAGGTGACGGACCGTCGACCCGGGCGGCCCCGCGGGCTCGTCCAGCTCGATCGCGCCCTCCTCGTACGCGACCAGCGCCGCGTACGCCGCGAGCGGCTTGGTGACCGAGGCGAGGGGGAAGCGCTGCGCGGCCGGGCCGTGGGTGCCCAGGACCGTGCCGTCGGCGCGCACGACGCCCGCAGCGGCGGAGGGGACCGGCCAGTTCTCGATCAGCGCGAGGCTCTGCAAGGACATGCCGTCGAGCCTAAGCGCTCAGAGCGTCAGCTCCAGCAAGGGGTCCGGCTTGCGCGTGAAGCCCATCGACCGGTACAGGGGCTCGGCCTGCGCCGAAGCGGTGAGCCGGACCCGCCCGGCGCCCCGCTCGCGGAACCACTCCAGCAGCGCCTCCATGCAGGCGCGCGCGTACCCGCGGCGGCGCGCGTCCGGGTCGGTGGCGACGCTGAAGACGTAGCCGTCGGTGCCCCGCGGATTGAGCGCTCCGCCGATGCGGTAGTCGAGCGTCCCGGCCACCAGCGCGGCCAGGGCCCCGGGTCGCTCCGGGTGGTCCACGACGAACGCGGCGAAGACGCCGTCCGGCTCGGCCAGTCTGGCGCGCAGCACGGGCAGGGACTCGGCGTGCCACTCGGTGGAGTGCTGGGACCGGGGCAACGAATCGATCATCACCTGACGCAGCCGGAGCACTTCCTCCGCGTCCCCGGGCAACGCACGGCGCACATGGGTCATGCCGGGCATGCTAGGCAGCCGACGGCCTCGCGCTCACTCCCTTTTCCCGTCGTACGCGTGTCCCGCCGTGCGCGTTTCCCCTCGTACGCGCTTGCTTGGAGTGCACTCCAAGGTCATAGCGTGGGGCACATGACGGTGATGCAGACCACGGCCGCGATCCCCGCGCCGAACGCCACCAGAACCGACATCTGCTCCGCCCCGCCCCCGGGCCACCCGCGCCCCGACGGGCAGGACCGCTACACCATCAGCGAGGTCGCCGCCCTCACCGGCCTCACCGCGCACACCCTGCGCTGGTACGAGCGGATCGGCCTGATGTCCCACATCGACCGCTCGCACACCGGGCAGCGCCGCTACAGCAACCGCGACCTGGACTGGCTCGACCTCGTCGGCAAGCTGCGCATGACCGGCATGCCGGTCGCCGACATGGTCCGGTACGCGGAGCTGGTGCGCGAGGGCGAGAGCACCTACGCCGAGCGGCGGGAACTGCTGGAGTCCACGCGCCGCGACGTGCTCACGCGGATCGCCGAGCTCCAGGACACCCTCGCCGTGCTCGACCGCAAGATCAGTTTTTACGGGGACGCCGGAGGCGTCCGTGAAACGGAGGACACCCGATGACCGACCACACCCTCCCGACGGCGCGGCTCGGCGACGGCGGCCCCGAGGTGGGCGTCCAGGGCCTGGGCTGCATGGGCATGAGCTTCGCCTACGGCCCCACGGATGCCGACGCCTCCCGGGCCACCCTGGAACGCGCACTGGAGCTGGGCGTCACCCTCTACGACACGGCGGACGCCTACGGGGCGGGGGAGAACGAGCGGTTCCTGTCGCCGTTCTTCAAGGCCCACCGCGACGAGGTCGTCATCGCGACCAAGTTCGCCCTGTCCATCCCGCCGGACGACCCGACGAAGCGGATCATCCGCAACGACGAGCCGTACATCCGCCAGGCCGTCGAGGCGAGCCTGCGCCGCCTGGACGTCGACGTCATCGACCTCTACTACATGCACCGCCGCGACCCGGCCGTGCCGATCGAGGAGACCGTCGCCGTCATGGCCGACCTCGTGCGCGAGGGCAAGGTCAAGCACCTCGGGCTGAGCGAGGTGACGGGCGACGAGCTGCGGGCCGCGCAGGGGGTCCACCCGATCGCCGCCGTGCAGTCGGAGTGGTCGCTGTTCAGCCGGGACATCGAGGCGGGCGTGGTGCCGGCGGCCCGCGAACTGGGCGTGGCCCTCGTCCCGTACTCGCCGCTCGGCCGGGGCTTCCTCACGGGCTCCTTCGCCGACGCGGAGAAGGATCTGACGGCCGGTGACTTCCGCCGTCAGCAGCCCCGCTTCACCGGCGACAACGCGACGGCCAACGCCGCCCTCCTCGCCCCGGTCCGCACGGTCGCCGAGGCCCACGGCGCCACCCTCGGCCAGATCGCCCTGGCCTGGGCCCAGCAGCGGGCGCGGGTGCACGGCCTCCCGGTGATCCCGATCCCGGGCACGCGGAAGCCGACGCGGGTCGAGGAGAACACGGCGGCGACCCGGATCGTCCTGACGGAGGAGGAGCTGTCCCTGCTGGAGCCCATCGCCGGCAAGGTCGCGGGCGACCGCTACGCGGACATGACGTTCACTTCGGCGGGCCGGGAGTAGGGAGCCCGGCCACGCCTCACAGCTCCGCCAGCAACTCCGCCTTCTTCGAGGAGAACTCCTCGTCCGTCACCAGCCCCGCCTGGTGCAGCTCTCCGAGATGGCGTATCCGCTCCGCGATGTCCGCAGGATCACGCCGCGGCGCCGGCACCGGGACCGGGGCGCCCGCGCCCCGCTCCCGCACCGCCGCCAGCACCGCCGCGGCGAACGGCAGTGACTCGTGCACCGGCCCGTACCCGAGCCCGAACACGACGGCGGCGGGGTCCTGGTCGGCCTGCGGAACGGCCGGCGCGGCGGCGGTGGCGGACGCGTCCCGCGGCAGCAGCCGCAGGTACCCCTCGAACAGCTCGGGGGAACGCCACTCCACCCCGCCCAGGCCGGCGACCGGGTACGTCTGGTCGCCGGCCTTCCACTTCGCCGACGAGGCACCGGTCCAGGACCACCGGAAGGACACCGACGTGCCGTCGAAGGACGCCTTGCCGTCGTACGCCTTGAACTGCAGCGGTGCCTCGGGCGCCGCCACCAGGTACCGCTCGGTCTTGCCGGTCTCGCCGAGCAGCCCGCGCAGCTCGTCGGCGTAGTACTCGGCGAGCGTCTCCCGTTCGGCGGGCAGCACCAGCCGGTACGGGTCGCACCCCTCCTTCAGCTGCCCGGCCGCCGCCTCCATCAGCGGGTCGGCGCCCGGGCGCGGCTCGGCGCGCAGCACGACGGTGCCGCGCCTGCCGGGCGTGAGCGTCACGCCCGCGAGCGCCTCCAGGGGGACGCGGCGTTCCCCCAGGGCCTGGAACAGCTTGGGTGTTCGAATCCCCCGTTCGTAGCGGATGAGCACGGAGTCGGACTCGAACTCCCAGGCGGCATGAAATCCGGCCAGTACGTCACCCATGCGGCTCATCGTATGCGGCACGAGCTCTTCCGTCCCCTCCCCGTGCAAACCGGAGTATCTGCACCTCTACGCGCGTCAGGCGGCCGCCGCTTCGGACAAACCCGCCCGGCATGTGCCGTTCTCGCCGGCGCAGGCGACCGTTCCGTATGCGCCAACGCCGATCTCCGCGAAGTTCCGCAGGCTCTCCGTGCCCGGCACGAAGTAGCCGCTGTGTCCCTGGGCGCCCCGCGCGGACAGCACCCGCGCCCCGAACGCGGCGGACACCGGGTCGGCGCCGTGTCCGAGGCCGCCGACCTCCAGATAGGGCACGTCCTGGATCCAGTCGTCGGCGTCCCGCATCGCCCACACGCGGGCGGAGGTGTTCAGATGGGCGGCCTTCTCGACGCGCATGCCGGGGCTGCCGGCCACCGCTATGTCGGTCACCCGGCCGGGCAGGCCGTCGGCGGCGAGGCCGCACACCACCGAGCCGTAGCTGTGGCAGAAGAGGGAGACCGGGGCCCGGCCGGGCAGCGCCCGCAGCAGGGCGTTCAGCCGGGAGGCACCGTCCGCGGCGCGGGCCGCCGTGGCCGCCTCCAGGCCCAGTCCGCTCGGGGAGGTGTAGTCGGCCCAGGCGATGACGGCCGTGCGGGTGTCCGGGCTCACCGTGTGCTCGGCCGCGTACAGCGACTCGGCCATGCCGGCGGGCGCCGAGTACTTGCGGACGGTGCGCTGGAAGGTGAGCAGCTCGGTGTCCACACCGGGCACGACGACGGAGACCCGGTCGGCCCGGTCGAGGTTCCCGAAGACCTCGGCGACCTTGCCCGAGCCGGCCGGGTCGAAGGCGAGGATGCGGCGGTCCGGGTCCAGCAGCGAGTCGTAGCGGTGGACGCGCCGGCCCGCCTCGCGCTGCCCGGACGGAGACAGGCGCGTGTCGTGCATGCGCAGCCGCTCCACCTCGCGCGCCTTGCGCAGGGCCGCCCGGTTGGCGAGGTAGCGCAGCTCGACGGGGGCGCCGTTCATGTTGCCGACGGCCAAGGGGTAGCGGCGGGCCAGGCTTCTTCGCTGCCAGTCGGAGAGCGAGGCGAAGAAGCGGGCCAGCCGGGCGGGGGCCGACTGCGCGTCGGGCAGCCGGCGTCCGTCGATCCGGCCGTGCTCCCAGGCCGTGACCGACGCTTCGAGTGCCGTGGGTCCCCGCTGGTTGCGCAGGGCGGTCCAGCCGGTGGTCGCCAGCATCACGAACACCACGGCCAGGGCGAGCAGTGCGCGCCAGACGTTGAGTTGCGGGGAGGTGTCGAAGGAAGTCACTGGGAGGACACACTAGGAGAACGAGACGGTCTCGCGTGAATCCAGTGACACGGATCACGTTTTGGTACTCCGTTACGGGGTTCCCTCCGCCCCCCGGCACGTCGTCGGCCGGACGCGGCGACCTCGTGGAGGGGCTCTGCCGACTGCCCCGGATGTACGGTCGGTTGCCGACCGGTGAAACCGTTTGTCACCCGTCAACGGCCGTCACTAGCCTCGCCGGTATGACTAGTCAGACCACCATCGACAAGACGGGGCCGGGGGACGGACCGTCCACCCCGTCCGGTCCGGCGCCGGCCACGGGGCTGCGCGGACACCCGTGGGTCACCCTCATCACCGTCGCGGTCGGCGTCATGATGGTGGCCCTCGACGGCACCATCGTGGCCATCGCCAACCCTGCCATCGGCAAGGACCTGGGTGCCAGCTGGTCCGAGCTGCAATGGATCACCAACGCCTACTTCCTCGCCCTCGCGGTCTCCCTGATCACCGCGGGCAAGCTCGGCGACCGCTTCGGCCACCGGCAGACCTTCCTCATCGGCGTGGCCGGCTTCGCCGCCTCCTCCGGTGCCATCGGGCTCTCCGACAGCATCGCCGCGGTCATCGTCTTCCGCGTCTTCCAGGGACTGTTCGGCGCCCTGCTGATGCCGGCCGCGCTCGGCCTGCTGCGCGCCACGTTCCCGGCCGAGAAGCTCAACATGGCCATCGGCATCTGGGGCATGGTCATCGGCGCCTCCACCGCGGGCGGGCCGATCCTCGGCGGCGTGCTGGTCGAGCACGTCAACTGGCAGTCGGTGTTCTTCATCAACGTGCCGGTCGGCGTCCTCGCCGTGGTGCTCGGCGTACTGATCCTGCTGGACCACCGGGCGGAGAACGCCCCGCGCTCCTTCGACGTGGTCGGCATCGTCCTGCTGTCCGCCTCGATGTTCTGCCTGGTCTGGGCGCTCATCAAGGCGCCCGAGTGGGGCTGGGGCGACGGGAAGACCTGGCTGTTCATCGCCGTGTCCGTGGTGGGCTTCGCCGCCTTCTCCTTCTGGGAGACCAAGGTGAAGGAGCCGCTGATCCCGCTGGCGATGTTCCGCTCGGTCCCGCTGTCGGCGGGTGTCGTCCTGATGGTCCTGATGGCCATCGCCTTCATGGGCGGCCTGTTCTTCGTGACCTTCTACCTCCAGAACGTGCACGGCATGAGCCCGGTCGACGCCGGCCTGCACCTGCTGCCGCTGACCGCGATGATGATCGTCGCCTCGCCGCTGGCCGGCGCGATGATCACCAAGTTCGGCCCGCGCGTGCCGCTGGCCGGCGGCATGGTGTGCACCGCGGTCGCCATGTACGGCATGTCCACGCTCCAGACGGACACCGGCAGCGTGGCGATGTCCGTCTGGTTCGCGCTCCTCGGTCTCGGTCTCGCGCCGGTCATGGTCGGTGCCACCGAGGTCATCGTGGGCAACGCGCCGATGGAGCTGTCGGGTGTCGCGGGCGGTCTCCAGCAGGCGGCGATGCAGATCGGCGGCAGCCTCGGCACGGCGGTGCTGGGCGCCGTGATGGCCTCCAAGGTCGACAGCGACCTCGCGGGCAACTGGACGGACGCGGGGCTGCCCGCGCTCACGCCGGCCCAGGAGGAGCTGACGGCCCAGGCGGTGCAGCAGGGCATCGCGCCGGTGCCCGAGGGCACCCCGGAGCAGATCGCCGCCAAGATCACCGATGTCGCCCACGACACCTTCGTCTCGGGCATGAGCCTGGCGTCGCTCGTCGCCGCCGGGGTCGCGGCCGTGGCCGTGCTGGTCGCCTTCCTCACCAAGCGCGGTGAGAACGCGGAGGCCGGTGCGGGCGTGGGCCACATCTGAGGCCGTCGGGTCGCCGGTCCTGTTCGCCTATCCGGGTGACAGGGCCGGTGAACCCTCCCCTCCGGCGGACCCCGCAGGTCACAGTGGGTCACGTCCTCCGCAGGGCACGGAGGGCGTCACGTCCTCCGTGAGTACGGAGGGCATCGCGTCCTCCGCGGGGCACGGAGGGCGAGAGGCTGCGGCGCGCTGCTGGAGGGGGGCAGCGCGCAAGCAGCACCCTCGCCGGGCGCGTCCAGGTCCTGTCGTCACACTCCCGTCTGCCTCGCGCGCCGAGAGCACGCACCTGACGCCGCGAGGCCCGCCCTCCGGGCGGACGACGGGAGTGTGACGACAGGACCTAGGCGTCCCCGCCCGCGACCCCCGGGTCGGCCGCGGTCACGTCCAGCAGCCGGTACCGGTCGATCGCCTGCTTCAGCA
>MUMD01000402.1 GCA_002155895.1 Streptomyces rochei | reverse complement strand
CGGTGCCCGTGCTGCTGCTGGCGCTGGTCTGTTACGCCGTGGGCTTCTGGGCCCTGACCCGGCTCTGACCCGGCCCGCCTACGCCCCGCCGGGCCCGCGGACCCCGCGTGCCCCGCGCCGGGCCACCGCCGTCCACACCCCCAGGCCCAGCAGCAGGGCGCTGCCCGTGCCGATCCCGCCGACGGCGACCGCCTTCAGGGCGAGGTCGTCGTCCGCGCCCCCGGCCCCCGGAGCCGCCGCCCGCTCCGTCACCGGGACCTCGAAGACGCCCCGGGGCCGCGGCTCCCCCGCGTACTCGGGCCCGGACCGCGAGGCTCCCTCCAGCCGTACGCGCAGGGTCAGGGCGAAGGGGCCCTCGCCGAAGTCGTCGGCCACCTGGGCGGCGAGGTGCACCACCAGGTAGTACGCCCCGGCGAACCGCATCGCGGCGACCTGGCCGTCGGCCGCGTACCGGTTGGCGTAGGCGACCGGCGGCAGGGGAGCGAGGCCGACCGCGGTCTCCCGGCCGGTGTAGCCCTTGGCGGCGTCGTCGACCTCGCCGCGCACCGGGTTGTGGAGGGCCAGGCGCAGGGCGGCCGTGGCATAGCCGGAACGGTCGTCGGAACCGCCGAGTTCGGCCGTGGCGTGCAGCCGGCGGCCCCAGTCGACCGGCACCCGGTAGAAGAGGGTCTGTCCGGGACGGATGTCGTCGCGCCAGGCGCCCGGTCCCACCGGGGTCGCGTCGGCGAAGCCGTCACCGCCCGCCCGGCGTTCCGCTTCACCGGCCACGGGTTCGGGGGAGGCGGAGTCCCAGGATTCCGGCGCCTCGCTCTCACCGGCCTCGCGGGGGCGGGGCTCGGTGACGGCGCTCAGCTCCAGGTCCCAGTCCTGCGGCGGCGAGTCCTCGGGCCGGCTACGCTCGACGGTCACGTAGTACGTCCCCGGCTCCTGGCACCGGGTCCCGCCGGGATCGGTCTCGCGCACCGCCCAGGCGGTGACCGGCCGGGGACTGCGGGCCGCGCCGAAGGTCGCGCCGTCCGAGGAGCAGGAGGTGCCGTCGGCGTCCTGGACCGACACCCGGACGCCGTCGACCGCGGTGACCTCACCGGTGCCGGGTACGGCGGTGACGGCGACATAGGCGTCCGAGGCGGCGTCCAGGTCGAGCCGGTAGTAGAGGGTGCCGTCGCGCGGCAGTGAACTGCGGTACGTGGCCCCCGGTTCCAGCGGTGCGGCGTCCGAGGGGCCGCTCGCGCCCTCGACGCGCCGGGCGTCGCCGTCGAAGGCGTATCCGGCGGGGGCACCGGCCGCCGACGCCGTGGAGCCGGGCAGTACGGCCGTGGTGAACAGGGCGGCGGTCGTGGCCAGGACGGCGGAGACCGCGGTCACCCGCGTCGTCCGCCCGCTCCGCGCCCCCGCACGCTGCCGCCGTCGGCCACCGCACCGCCGTCCCCTCACCCGCCACCCCTCGCGCTCGTCGGCGCTGTCGCCGCCGCTTCGGACCGGACCGGAGTCCATCCTGCCGCGCGCGCCCGTACTCCCGCGCCCCCGCCGGGAATTCGGGGAGTTCCGGGCAACACAAAACCCCGACCGCTGGACGGCCGGGGTCTGTTCAGAACCGGATGTCGGTCGTACTCACGAACCCGTGGGCACGGAGTCAGTCGCCTCCGTCCACAGATCCTGCTCGGCGCGATCCGCCTGGATCTGGCGGTACACGAGGAGCCCGCCGATGGCGGCCAGTGCGACCAGGAGAAGCTTCTTCACCGCGCGACCTCGTCTTTCCTTGACGTAGGGGACCTCTGGCGCCCGACTATACACACCGGCCGATACCGATCGGTTACCTGCGTCGGCGGCCGACTCCGGGTCTCCGGAGCCTCGGAGAGACGGGCGGAGACGGCCCGTCCGGAGCATGATCACGTCCTCACGGACGGTCACATCCGCACCTTTCCCTCCCGATTTTCGACCTTTTCTGCCTCTTTGCGGCCATCCGGGTGGTGTTCATCAGAACATCGCCGCGCCACGGGCGTCGGTCCATCACTTCGCGGGGCTCATACACATCATGAGGAAAGTACGCAAATCGCCCAACCCGAAAGTGAGGGGTTATGGCCCGGAACAAGGTCATGACGCTGTGGACCACCATCGTCACCGCCTTCCTCGCGCTGTGCACGGCGCTCGGATTCGTCACGACGACGGCCTCGGCCGCCGTACCGCAGAGCGGCACGCACAGCAACACGGAGAGCGCCTCGCCCGAGACGGCACCCACGGTGGCGATCCCACGGCCCCGGTCCCGCACCGGCTCCCTGCCCCCCACGATGAAACAGCGCATCCGCGCCGAGGCCCACGGCAAGGCCCCCAGTTGCCGCCACCGCCCCGCCGGCGACGCCACGGCCACCGCCACCGGTCTCCTCTGCGACGACGACACCGCCGAGTCCGAGACCCGGCACCCCGGCCTCCAGCACACCGCCCCGATCCAACGCTGATCCGCCCCGCGCACCACCGAACCGACCGGCGATCTGCGTACCGCACCACACGCCAGAAACGGCCCGGCCGCTCCTCGGAGCAGCCGGGCCGCCGCCGTTCCGGGCGACGGCCACCGGGAGAGACCCGGCTCACGACCCCGACTCATCAAGACCTCTTGAGGAGTCGTACGCTGGGCGGCACCAACCCCGCACCCGGAACCGGTGAGTGCCCGTGCCCAAGGCGTACGAAGTCATCGCGGACGACCTGCGGCGCTCCCTCCGCGAGGGAGAGCGGAAGCCCGGCGACCGCCTGCCCTCGGAGACGGACCTCGCCCGGCACTACGGGCGCAGCGTGCCGACCGTGCAGAACGCGCTGCGGCTGCTGAGCGACGAGGGCCTGATCGACAAACACCACGGCCGGGGCACCTTCGTGCGCCGCCCCCGCACCCCGGCGGTCCGGGACAACAGCCGGCACCAGTGGGAGAAGGACCGCGCCCGCACCCCCCTCGCCACCCGGGTCGCGACCGGCGCCACCGAACGCGACACCGGCCTGCACGCCGACGACCTCGTCTTCCACGCGGAGTACCGGGAGACCGGGGCGTCCGCCGAACTGGCCGGGGCCTTCGGCGTCCCCGAGGGGACCGTGCTGCTGCGGCGCACCTACCGGACGCGCTACGCGGCCGAGTCCGCCCCCTTCAACCTCGTGACCTCCTACCTGGTCCGCGACATGATCGCCGCCAACCCCGACCTGCTGGACGAGTCCAGGGAACCCTGGCCGGGCGGCACCCAGAACCAGCTCCACACCGTGGGCATCGAAGTGGACCGTGTCGAGGAGCGCTTCACCGCCCGCCCTCCCACGCCGGAGGAGGCCGCGGCCCTGGACCTGCCGCCGGGGACCTCGGTGATCCTGCTCCGCAAGACCTCGTACGACATCGACGGCCGCGTGGTGGACGTCTCCCACGTCACGCTGCCCGGCGACCGCACGGAACTTCTGTTCACCACTCGACTGGAAAGGTGGTGAGTGCCGCCGTGAGCAGGCGCGTCATCATCGTCACCGCCGTCCACGGCCCCTCGGCCCCCTTCCTCCCCGAGGCCCACCGCTCCCTGTGCGCACAGGAGTTGCCCGAGGGCTGGGAATGGCGCTGGGTGATCCAGGAGGACGGGCGGACCGACGACGTACGGCCGCACGTGCCCGACGACCCGCGCGTCGTCTTCCGGCAGGGCAGGGCGGGCATGCAGGGCGGCCCCGGTGTGGCGCGCACCCTCGCCCTGTCCCACGCGGACGGCCCGTACGTGAAGATCCTGGACGCCGACGACCAGCTCCCTCCGGGGGCCCTGGCCCGCGACCTGGCCGCCCTGGAGGCCGACCCGACGCTCGGGTGGGCCACGTCCCGGGTGCTGGACCTGCTGCCCGACGGCTCGACGGCCGGCTTCCCGGGCGATCCCGAGCACGGGCCGATCGAACGCGGGGAGGTCCTCGACTTCTGGAAGGCCAACGGCTACCGCGCCCAGGTCCACCCGGCGACGCTCCTGGTACGGCGCGACCTGCTGCTCGCGCTGGGGGGCTGGATGGCCCTGCCGGCCTCCGAGGACACCGGCCTGCTGCTGGCGCTCAACTGCGTGAGCCGGGGGTGGTTCTCCCAGGAGGTGGGCCTCCTCTACCGCAAGTGGGAGGGCCAGGTGACCGGCCAGGCGGCCCACGTCGCCCCGGACGAGCGTGACGCCCGCATGGCGGTGGTCGAAGCCCGCGCCCGGGCCCTGGCCTCCCTCAGCTGGCGCTTCCCCGCGGACACCCCCGCCGCGCAGTAACCGACCGCGCCCCTGATCAGGGAAGCGTCTCCGCGTCGACCCGGGAGAAGACCAGATCGCTCTCCTCCACCACCGGCCCCCGCCACCGCACCGGGACGCCCAGGGCGGTGCCGCGGGCCGAGGGGTAGCTCTCGGGGGCGTAGTCGTTGGCCAGCCGGTACACGTGGAAGCCCGCGTCGCGCATCACGGCCAGCAGGTCGTCGACGCGGTCCCCGAGCCGGGCCATGCGCTCGGGCGTCACCTCGACGCAGATCTCCGCGTCCGGCCGCAGTCCCCGCAACATCGGCGCCAGTCCGCGCACGACGCCGCCCTCCGCCCCCTCGACGTCGATTTTGATCACCCGGGCGCTCGCGACCTCCGCCGGCTCGAGCAGCTCCGGCAGCGGCCGGGCCCCGATCTCGAACGTGGACTCGGCCGGACCGTCGTACGGAACGATGCTGTTCGCCCCCGTGTTGCGGGAGCTGGCCAGGACGAAGGTGAGGGTTCCGCGGCTGTCGGAGACGGCGGCGTTGACCGCCCGCACGTTCGCGCAGGCGTTCAGCCGGACGTGCTGCGCCAGCCGCCGGTGGAGGACGGGGGACGCCTCGATCGCCACGACCCGGCCCGCGTCGCCGACCAGCCGTGACGCGAGGACGCTGAAGACGCCGATGTTGGCCCCCACGTCGACGAAGGCGTCCCCCGGCCGCAGCCGGCGTCGCAGCCACGCCGTCAGGTGCGGTTCCCAGACGCCGAAGAGATAGAGGTACCGCTGGATCAGGTCCTCCGTGTCCACGGCGAACCGGTCACCGGAACGCACCCGGACCACGCGCCGGCGCGGATGCTCGCGCAGCCACGGGTTCAGCACCCGTCCGGCGAGCGCCGCCTTCCCGACCGTGCCGGGGGCGCCGCGCACGTACCGGCTGCCCAGGGTGACCAGCGTCCGGGAGACGAGGCCCCCCGGGCCGCCCGGCCCGCCCGGCCCGCCCGCGGTGATCAGTCCTCCCGCACGACGGTGATCGCGGCGGCGGGGCACCCCTCGACCGCCTCGCGCACCCGCGGCACGTCGAGGGCGCGCTCCCGCCCCGGTATCACGGCGCCGAGCCCGTCCACCTGGGTGAACACGGACGGGGCCCGGTGGACGCAGTCGCCGGAGCCGTAACACTGCTCGGGATCGACGGAAATCCTCATACGCCCTCCAGCGGCGGTCGGATGCGAAGCCAACACGACGTGCCTGCCCGCCCGCCGGCCTTCCGAATCCGCCTGCCCCGCTTGCCTGTTGAGCAGGGGATCATAAGATCGACCGGCAATCCCGTGACACGGCGACTGGGGGACGGTGTGGGGACCGGCGGGCAACTCGTGACGATCGCGGCCGTGCTGGTCGGCGCGCTGACCACGCACCTCACCAACCACCTGATGGAGCGGAGCAGGAACCGCCACCGGCTGCTGACCCGCTGGGACGACAAGAAGGTCGACGCCTACGGGGAGTACGTGGACGCCGCCAAGATGCGGATCGCCGCGTCCGTACGGCTGTACGAGGCCAGGGAGAACCTGCGCGAGGACCACCGCCCGGAGGAGGAACTCCGCGAGGACCTGGCCGAGGCCGGCCGGCGCTGGGGATCGGCCTTCGAGCGGGTCATGCTGCTCGGCGGTGACGAGGCCATCGAGGCCGGACACGAGCTGAACAAGCTGGTCGCCGAGATCGACTGGCAGGCCACCGGCCGCATCACCGGCACCCTGGAGGAGTGGCGGGAGCGGCACCGGGCCGCGTTCCGGGCGATCAACGCCTTCCACGAGGAGGCCCGCACCGACCTCGGCATCCGGGGCAGCGTCACCGGCGACCGGCACCCCGAGCGCGACCTGCTGCTGCCGTCCGCCCGCCAGGTGCCCGCCCGGCGCACTTCCGACCGGCAGGCGTCCGCCGGGGACTGACCGCAGCCGCCCGGACCGCGCGACCACCGGCATGCTTCGGCACCGGTCCCTCCCCTCGTGGGGACCGGTGCCCAACCATGCCGGCGGCGTGCTGAACGCCGTACCGAACGGAATGGGCAGGGGCGTCGAAAGCTGACCGAGAACGTGCGGCGGTACGCAACGGCTCCGGGAACCGCGGGCCGCTGACCTGTCCTGGTGCCGGCCGATCGCCTCGCCACTGCGACGCGATCCTGCCAGTTGAGGTCGCCCACGAGGAGGGTCCGGAGCCGTGACAGTGACGTAGCCGCAGGTCAGGCGTATAGAGTGAGTTTTCCGGTCCGGACGTCCAGGTGCGGGGGAAGTAAGGAGTGGAGACCTTGAGTTTCGACTCAGGGGCACGCACGGCCTTCGCCGAACGTCTCGCACTGCTGTACAGGGAGGCCGGCAACCCTCCCCTCAAACGCGTCTCCGAAGCGGTCGTCCGGCTCCAGCGGGTCGACGAGCGCGGGCGGCCGGTCCGGGTCTCCGCCCAGCGGATCAGCGACTGGCGGCGGGCCAAGAACGTCCCCGCGCAGTTCCCCGCCCTCGCCGCGGTGCTGCACGTCCTCATCCCCCAGGCCCGGCGCGCGCGGCCCGATCCGGTCACCCCGGGGCTGTACGACCTGGCCCAGTGGCAGCGCCTGTGGGAGCGGGCGGTGGCCGACCCGACCGGCGAGCGCGCGACGCCTGCTCCCGGTGAGGAGGAGCACCCGCCGGACCGGGCCCCGGGCGGCGTCTGCCCCTACCGGGGACTGGCCGCCTACCGGCAGCAGGACGCCGGCTGGTTCTTCGGGCGGGAGCGGAGCACGGCCGCCTTCGTCGCCCAGCTGCGCGCGGCCGAGAACACCGGCGGCCTGGTGATGCTCGTGGGCGCCTCGGGAGCGGGGAAGTCCTCCCTGCTCAACGCCGGACTGGTGCCCGCCCTGCGCGACCGTTCGCCGGACGGGGGCGCGGGACCGCCGAGGACGGTGCTCCCACTGGTCCCGGGCGCCGATCCGCTCGGGGAGTTGTCCGGCCGCATACCCGGGCTCGCGTCCGTGATCGCCGCCGGCCGCAGGGAGGGGGTGGAGCCGGGCGGCGCGGAGTTCGAGCGCGCGGTCCGCGCGGCGTTCACGGCCTGGGCCCGGGACACGACGGCGGCCCCGGACCCCGCCGAGGCCACCGAGGTC
>MUMD01000401.1 GCA_002155895.1 Streptomyces rochei | reverse complement strand
CGCAGGCCGCCGCAGGCACCCACCCGCACCACCGCCGCAGGCACCCGCACCACCGCCGCAGGCACCCGCACCACCGCCGGAGGCACCGTCACAGCCAGCCCGCGAACTCCAGCAACAGCTCCGCGTCCTGCTCACGCCCCACCCGGCGGGCCCGCACCCCCGACTCCACCGCCCGGAACAGCGTCCACCCCCGCAGCCGCTCCTGGTCCACCTCGAGCGACTCCGCGAGCCGTTTGATCCGGCGCCGAGTGGTCGACGCCCCCGAGGGCTGGGCCACAAGGTCCTCCACCCGGTCCCGCACCAGCCGCGCCAGATCGAAGGCGCTCTCACCGACCACCGGATCGGGCCCGACGGCCAACCACGGCATCCGATCCCCGGCGAGCACCTTGCTCTGCCGGAACGTACCGTGCAGCAGCCGCTCCTCAGGAGCCCCGGCCAGCAACTCCCCGCGCACCCCGAGCGCCGCGTCGACCAACGGCGCCACCTCCGGGTCGGCCACCGCGCCCGCCCGCATGGCCTCGGCCTGCCGCCCGGTCCGCTGCGCCACGGTCTCGAAGGGATGATCCGCGGGCGGCTGAACCCACAGCCGGCGCAGCGCCCCAGCGGCCTCCAGCAGCGCCTTCGACTCCGGCAGCGACCGCACCGACACGTCCGGATGCAGCCGCTCCAGCAGCAGCACCCCCTCCGTGGTGTCCGCGTCCTCGGCCAACTGCACGGCTCCCCGCCCACCCCAGTGCGCCAGCGCCGCCCGCTCACTCTCCGGACGCGCCCGACGCGGGGCCAGCTTCAACACCGCCGGTGTCCCGTCGGCCCTGCGCACCAGGACGACCAGGCTGCTGCGCCCGCCGGGCACCTGCACCCGCTCCACGGTCAGATCACGCGCCCGCACGGCCCGCTCGGCCGCCTCGGGCAGCCTCTCCAACCAGTCGTCACCGTCCGGTGCCGTCTCACCGAGCGCCCTGACCAGACGCCGCGGCGGTTCGAAAGCCATGCGCGAGCCGTTCCCTTCCCGTACGGGCAGCCGTACGTGTCACGCGGTCGGAGTCGCCGACCCGGCCCGCTCGGCGAGCCCAGGGAAGGCTACGCTCCCGCCCCGCCAGCGCGCCGCACGGACCGCCGCCTCGCGCAACGCCCCGGCCGCCGCCGCCCGCCGATCACCGCCGACCGCCCGCACCAGATCCGAGTAGACACCGGCCACCCGCTCCTCCAGCTCGGCCGCCAGCCGTACCGCGGACGCCGCGTCCGGCACCTCGAAGGGCAACGCGTACCCGGCCGCCGACGCCACCGGCCGCGCCCCCAGATCGCGCACGTCGCGCGCCAGCGCGTCCCGCCGCGCCCGATGCGCGTCGTACGCCGCACGCGCCTCGGTGCGCCGTTCCTCGCCGACCCGCCCGCCGACGACCCCGTAGCCGTACACGGCCGCGTGCTCCGCCGCCAACGCCGCCTGGAGGGCGTCCAGCTCCCGGTCCTCCGCCTCGCTCACCCGTCACCCTCCGTCAGCAGATACACGTGCGCCGCCCCGGCCGCCGCCACCGAGGCCAGCAGTCGCGCCAGCTCGCCCGGCACCTCCGCCAGGACCCCGGTCCGTCGGCCCGCCAGTTCCCGCTCGGCGTCGGCGAGGAGCGCCAACGCGTCCTTCTCTCGCGCGGGAACGCCGGACGGGGGAACCGTTTCGGAGCCGTCCTGCGGCCCCGCGGCCCGCGCGGACACCGAGGGCGACGCCTCGGGCGAGGGGGCCCGTACGGCTCCGAACGCCTCCGCGTGCCGCAGGACGTCCTCCCGCAGCGGCCGCAGCCGCTCCGCCAGCCCCGGGTGCGCCGCGATCACCGCCGTGTACCGCCCGGCCAGCACCTCGCTGTCCCGGGCCGCACGCGCGCGTGCCCGCTCGGTGGCGGACGGACCGCCGTCCGGGTCACCGGAGTCGGACCCGCCGGAACAGCCGACGAGCAGCGCGGCCCCGGCGGCCGACGCGAGCAGGCTCCTTCTGCGCGGCCCCGAGGGCAGGCGCGGCGATGCGGGAAGCGACACGGCAGACGTCCTCGACGGGCTCGTACGGAAGCGGAGGGCACAGCGGAGGCGAAACGACGACGGAACGACGGAACGACGGAACGACGACAGACGACGACGGACGGCGCACACCGCTGCCCGCGCTGCGGCCCGCCCGTGATCACGGTACCCGGGCCCAGCCCGGACACCACCTTTCGGCACCCCCCTTCGGCACCCCCTTCGGCACCGCCGATCCCGTCCGCCCCACCGATCCCGTCGTGCGCCGCCGAGCCGGGGGTGGACGGCAACACCCCCCGGGACCGGATACCCTTTGACCAGACACGCGACCCATCCCACAACAGCACACGCGGCCGAGGAGTCACCCGGATGAGCACCACCCAGAGCGAGAGGCTGCGAGAGCTGCTTGAGCCGCTCGTCGCCTCCCAGGGACTGGACCTCGAGGAGATCGCGGTGGACTCGGTCGGCCGCAAGCGTGTGCTGCGGGTGGTCGTCGACTCCGACACCGGCGCCGACCTGGACCGGATCGCCGATGTGAGCCGCGCGCTCTCGGCGAAGCTCGACGAGACCGACGCGATGGGCGACGCGGAGTACACCCTGGAGGTCGGCACCCCGGGCGCCGAGCGCTCCCTCACCGAGCACCGCCACTTCGTGCGCGCCACGGACCGCCTGGTGCGGTTCCAGCTCCACGAGGGCGGCGAACTGGTCGCCCGCATCCTCGGCGTCGACGACGACGGCCTCGACCTGGAGGTCCCCGGGGTCAAGGGCCGCAAGGCCACCACCCGCAGGATCGCCTTCGGCGAGATCGACAAGGCCCGCGTCCAGGTCGAGTTCAACCGCAAGGACGACGGCGGCGCCAAGGCCCCCAAGCCTTCCGAGAGCACCGAGCACGACCCCCGGCACGACCCTGAGCACGACACCGAGAACAACAGCGTGAACACGACGGAAGAGGAGGAGGCATAGCCGTGGACATCGACATGAGCGCCCTGCGGGGTTTGGTCCGGGAGAAGGAGATCTCCTTCGACCTGCTGGTCGAGGCGATCGAGTCGGCCCTCCTCATCGCCTACCACCGCACCGAGGGAAGCCGCCGGCACGCGCGCGTGGAGCTCAACCGGGACACCGGGCACGTGACCGTGTGGGCGAAGGAGGACCCCGACGACCTCGAGGAGGGCCAGGCGCCCCGCGAGTTCGACGACACCCCGTCCGACTTCGGCCGCATCGCGGCCACCACCGCCAAGCAGGTCATCCTGCAGCGGCTGCGCGACGCCGAGGACGACGCGACGCTCGGCGAGTACGCCGGCCGTGAGGGCGACATCGTCACCGGCGTGGTCCAGCAGGGCCGCGACCCGAAGAACGTACTGGTCGACATCGGCAAGCTGGAGGCCATCCTGCCGGTGCAGGAGCAGGTCCCCGGCGAGTCCTACCCACACGGCACCCGCCTGCGCTCGTACGTCGTCCGGGTGGCCAAGGGCGTGCGCGGCCCCTCCGTGACGCTCTCCCGCACCCACCCCAATCTGGTGAAGAAGCTCTTCGCCCTGGAGGTCCCGGAGATCGCCGACGGGTCGGTCGAGATCTCCGCGATCGCCCGCGAGGCCGGCCACCGCACCAAGATCGCGGTGCGCTCCACCCGCTCGGGTCTGAACGCCAAGGGCGCCTGCATCGGCCCCATGGGCGGCCGGGTGCGCAACGTCATGGGCGAGCTGAACGGTGAGAAGATCGACATCGTCGACTGGTCGGACGACCCGGCCGAGATGGTGGCGAACGCGCTCTCCCCGGCCCGCGTCTCCAAGGTGGAGATCGTGGACCTGGCGGCCCGCTCCGCCCGGGTGATCGTGCCGGACTACCAGCTGTCGCTGGCCATCGGCAAGGAGGGCCAGAACGCCCGCCTCGCGGCCCGGCTGACCGGCTGGCGGATCGACATCCGTCCGGACACCGAGCAGCCCTCCGACCAGCCCTCCGGCGGGAACCGGGAGTAGAACCGGGCCTTCCGGCGGGTAGTGGGGGAATAGATCCAAGCCGCGCGGCGCTGAGATCACGACAGTCTGGCGTGCGGCGTGTGTTCGATTCTTGCCCCAAAGGGGTGAGGTCGGTCCGGGGAGGTAGACTTAGGAGTGTCTGGCCGGACACGTACCCGAGCACGCCCCGAGCGCACCTGCGTGGGGTGCCGGGAGCGAGCGGTCAAGAGCGAGCTGCTGCGCACCGTGGCGGTCGAGGGCGAATGCGCCCCCGATCCACGCGGTACGCTGCCCGGCCGGGGTGCGTACGTGCACCCCGCACCGGTCTGTGTCGACCAGGCAGTGCGCCGCAAGGCGTTCCCGCGGGCGCTCCGCGTCCCGGGACCGCTCGACGTAAAGGCGTTGCGCCACTACGTCGAGCAGGCACAAGGTTGCTGACAGCAGCATGTCGGCGACGTGCTAAGGAAGACGTGCCGCACGGAACCCCGTGCGGCCTGGTACCTCGCGAGTCGAAAGCAGGTCGAGATTGCGATGAGCACTCGATGAGTACGCGATGAGTACGCCCATGAACTAGCGACGGTCCGGACGCAACCCGGACCTCAGAGGAGCGAAGTGGCTAAGGTCCGGGTCTACGAACTCGCCAAGGAGTTCGGTGTCGAGAGCAAGGTCGTCATGGCCAAGCTCCAGGAACTCGGTGAATTCGTCCGTTCGGCGTCTTCGACGATCGAAGCGCCCGTAGTACGCAAGCTGACAGACGCCTTCCAGCAGGGTGGCGGAAACGGCCGGTCCGCCGGTCGTCCCGCGGCCCCGAAGAAGGCTGCCCCCAGGCCGTCGGCGCCGTCCCCGGCGCAGGCGGCCCGCCCGGCTGCGCCCCGTCCGGGTCCGGCGGCTCCGGCCGCCCCCAAGCCCCCGGCCGCCCAGCAGCCCGCGGCTCCGTCGGCCCCCGCGCCGGCGCCCTCCCAGGGTCCGCGTCCGA
Organism: Streptomyces rochei; assembly: GCA_002155895.1. Classification (GTDB taxonomy): domain Bacteria; phylum Actinomycetota; class Actinomycetes; order Streptomycetales; family Streptomycetaceae; genus Streptomyces; species Streptomyces rochei. Next base: position 5,523 of record MUMD01000401.1, on the reverse strand, counting down.
CGCCGGGCCCGAAGCCCGCGCCGCGTCCGGCCCCGGCCGCCCCGGAGTTCACCGCTCCGCCGTCGGCCCCGGCCGCTTCGTCCCCGGCTCCGGCCGGCCCGAAGCCCGGTGGCGCGCGTCCCGGCGCCCCCAAGCCCGGTGGCGCCCGTCCGGCCGGTCCGGGTCAGGACCGCGGCCAGCAGGGCGGCCAGGGCCGTCCCGGTGGCCAGCGTCCCGGTGCCCCGGGTCAGCGTCCCGGCGGCCGCCCCGGCGGCCCGCGTCCGGGCAACAACCCCTTCACCTCCGGCGGCAACGCCGGCATGGCGCGCCCGCAGGCGCCCCGTCCGCAGGGCGGCCCGCGCCCCGGTGGCCCCGGTGCCCCCGGCGCCGGTCCCCGTCCGCAGGCTCCCGGCCAGGGCGGCGGCCCTCGTCCCCAGGCTCCGGGCGGCAACCGCCCGACCCCGGGCTCGATGCCGCGTCCGCAGGGCGGCCAGGGCGGTCCCCGTCCCGGCGGTCCGCGCCCGAACCCGGGCATGATGCCGCAGCGTCCCGCTGCCGGCCCGCGTCCCGGCCCCGGTGGCGGCGGTCGCGGTCCCGGCGGTGCCGGTCGTCCCGGCGGTGCCGGTCGTCCGGGTGGCGGCGGCTTCGCCGGTCGTCCCGGCGGCGGTGGCGGCGGTCGTCCCGGTGGCGGCGGCGGTTTCGCCGGTCGTCCCGGTGGTGGCGGCGGCTTCGGTGGCGGCGGTGGCCGTCCCGGCTTCGGTGGCCGTCCCGGCGGTCCCGGCGGCCGTGGTGGCACGCAGGGCGCCTTCGGTCGTCCCGGCGGTCCCGCGCGTCGTGGCCGCAAGTCGAAGCGGCAGAGGCGCCAGGAGTACGAGGCCATGCAGGCCCCGTCGGTCGGCGGCGTGATGCTGCCTCGCGGCAACGGCGAGACCATTCGCCTGTCGCGCGGTGCCTCGCTCACCGACTTCGCGGAAAAGATCAACGCCAACCCGGCGTCGCTCGTCGCGGTCATGATGAACCTCGGCGAGATGGTCACCGCGACCCAGTCCGTCTCCGACGAGACGCTCCAGCTCCTCGCCGACGAGATGAACTACACGGTTCAGATCGTCAGCCCGGAGGAGGAGGACCGCGAGCTGCTCGAGTCCTTCGACCTGGAGTTCGGCGAGGACGAGGGCTCCGAGGAGGACCTGGTCGTCCGTCCGCCGGTCGTGACCGTCATGGGTCACGTCGACCACGGTAAGACCCGACTGCTCGACGCCATCCGCAAGACGAACGTCATCGCGGGCGAGGCCGGCGGCATCACCCAGCACATCGGTGCCTACCAGGTCGCGACCGAGGTCAACGACGAAGAGCGCAAGATCACCTTCATCGACACCCCGGGTCACGAGGCGTTCACCGCCATGCGTGCCCGTGGTGCCCGGTCGACCGACATCGCGATCCTGGTCGTCGCGGCCAACGACGGCGTCATGCCGCAGACGGTCGAGGCGCTCAACCACGCCAAGGCGGCCGAGGTCCCGATCGTCGTCGCGGTCAACAAGATCGACGTCGAGGGTGCCGACCCGACCAAGGTGCGCGGTCAGCTGACCGAGTACGGCCTGGTGGCCGAGGAGTACGGCGGCGACACCATGTTCGTCGACATCTCCGCCAAGCAGGGTCTGCACATCGACTCCCTGCTGGAGGCCGTGGTCCTCACCGCGGACGCCTCGCTCGACCTGCGGGCCAACCCGCACCAGGACGCGCAGGGCATCTCGATCGAGTCCCGTCTCGACCGCGGCCGTGGTGCCGTGGCGACGGTCCTCGTCCAGCGAGGCACCCTGCGGGTCGGCGACACGATGGTGGTGGGCGACGCCTACGGCCGCGTCCGCGCCATGCTCGACGACAACGGCAACAACGTCGCCGAGGCCGGTCCCTCGACGCCGGTCCAGGTCCTCGGCCTGACCAACGTCCCGGGCGCCGGTGACAACTTCATCGTGGTCGAGGAGGACCGTACGGCCCGCCAGATCGCGGAGAAGCGCGCAGCCCGTGAGCGCAACGCCGCGTTCGCCAAGCGCACGCGCCGCGTGTCGCTGGAGGACCTGGACAAGGTGCTCAAGGCCGGTGAGGTCCAGCAGCTGAACCTGATCATCAAGGGTGACGCTTCCGGTTCGGTCGAGGCCCTCGAGTCCTCGCTGCTCCAGCTGGACGTCGGCGAAGAGGTCGACATCCGCGTCCTGCACCGCGGTGTCGGTGCGGTCACGGAGTCCGACATCGACCTGGCGATGGGCTCCGACGCCATCGTGATCGGCTTCAACGTGCGCGCCGCCGGGCGGGCACAGCAGATGGCCGAGCGCGAGGGTGTGGACGTCCGGTACTACTCGGTCATCTACCAGGCGATCGAGGAGATCGAGGCGGCCCTCAAGGGCATGCTCAAGCCGGAGTACGAAGAGGTCGAGCTGGGCACGGCGGAGATCCGCGAGGTCTTCCGCTCGTCCAAGCTGGGCAACATCGCGGGTGTTCTCATCCGCTCCGGCGAGGTCAAGCGCAACACCAAGGCGCGCCTCCTGCGCGATGGCAAGGTCATCGCGGAGAACCTCAACATCGAGGGTCTGCGTCGCTTCAAGGACGACGTCACCGAGATCCGCGAAGGCTTCGAGGGCGGTATCAACCTCGGAAACTTCAACGACATCAAGGTCGACGACGTCATCGCGACGTACGAGATGCGCGAGAAGCCGCGGGTGTAACACCCCCGACTTCGAGGACGGTGCGGTCCGGGGCCGGTCGGCGGAGAGCAATATCCGTCGATCGGCCCCGGCCGTTCGTTGTACGGTTCTGATGTCCCCGCCCGTGGATGGCGGGGCCATCGATCCCGGACCGGCGGGTGAACCGGTTGCACATGTATGTGGGGACGCTGTCCTTCGACCTCCTCCTCGGCGACGTACATTCGCTGAAGGAGAAGCGCTCCGTCGTCCGCCCGATCGTCGCCGAACTCCAGCGGAAGTACGCGGTGAGCGCGGCGGAGGTGGATCACATGAACCTCCACCGCCGGGCCGTCATCGGTCTGGCCATGGTGTCCGGCGACGCGGGGCACCTCAATGACGTACTCGACCGGTGCGAACGGCTGGTGGCCGGCCGGCCCGAGGTGGAACTGCTGTCCGTCAGGCGGCGCTTCCACGGCGAGGACGACTGACCGCGAACACGACAGACCCACGAACCACAGAGAAGAAAGAACGGGAGACGGACCAGTGGCCGACAACGCGCGGGCGAAAAGGCTGGCGGACCTCATCCGAGAGGTGGTGGCCCAGAAGCTGCAGCGCGGGATCAAGGACCCGCGGCTCGGCTCGCACGTCACCATCACGGACACCCGGGTCACGGGTGACCTGCGGGAGGCGACCGTCTTCTACACGGTGTACGGGGACGACGAGGAGCGGGCGGCCGCGGCCGCCGGTCTGGAGAGCGCCAAGGGCATCCTGCGCTCCGAGGTCGGCAAGGCGGCGGGCGTGAAGTTCACGCCGACCCTGGCCTTCGTCATGGACGCCCTCCCGGACACCGCCCGGAACATCGAGGACCTCCTCGACAAGGCACGCCAGTCCGACGCCAAGGTGCGCGAAGCCTCCGCGGGCGCCGCGTACGCCGGTGACGCGGACCCGTACCGCAAGCCGGGCGAGGACGACGAGGACGCCGGGGCCGACGAGACGGACGACACCGCTAAATGACCGAGAAGCACACCACGCCCGACGGCCTCGTCATCGTCGACAAGCCGTCGGGCTTCACGTCGCACGACGTCGTCGCCAAGATGCGGGGTATCGCCCGGACGCGACGGGTCGGCCACGCCGGCACGCTCGACCCGATGGCGACGGGCGTCCTGGTCCTCGGCGTGGAGCGGGCGACCAAGCTCCTCGGGCACCTCGCTCTCACCGAGAAGGAGTACCTGGGCACCATCCGGCTCGGGCAGACGACGCTCACCGACGACGCCGAGGGCGAGATCACCCAGTCGCGGGACGCCTCGAAGGTCACCCGGGACGCCGTCGACAAGGCCGTCGCCAAGCTGACCGGCGACATCATGCAGGTGCCGTCCAAGGTCAGCGCCATCAAGATCAACGGCGTGCGCTCCTACAAGCGGGCGCGCGAGGGCGAGGAGTTCGAGATCCCCGCCCGGCCCGTCACGGTCTCCTCCTTCGCCGTGTACGACATCCGGGAGGCCGTCGCCGAGGACGGCACCCCGGTGCTGGACCTGGTGGTCTCGGTGGTCTGCTCCTCCGGGACCTACATCCGGGCCCTGGCGCGGGACCTCGGCACCGACCTCGGGGTCGGCGGCCACCTCACCGCGCTGCGCCGCACCCGGGTGGGCCCCTACAAGCTGGACGCCGCGAGGACACTGGACCAGCTCCAGCAGGAGCTGACCGTCATGCCGGTCGCGGACGCGGCGCGTGCCGCCTTCCCCGGCTGGACGGTGGACGCCCGGCGCGCCCGGCTCCTGCTCAACGGTGTGCGGCTGGATATGCCGGACGAGTACGCCGGTGCCGGTGCCGTCGCCGTCTTCGACCAGGAAGGCCGCTTCCTCGCCCTCGTGGAGGAGCAGAAGGGCAAGGCCAAGAGCCTGGCCGTCTTCGGCTGACCGGCCCGTCGGCGGGCCCTGTCCGTGGAGCGGCGACCACGGGGACCTCCCTTGCCGCCGCTCCACGACCCCCCTCGGTTCCCCCACTCCCTAGGTGTATCCAACTCTCCGCGACTGTTCACCCGTCCGGGCAGGCGCTCGGAGTGAACCGGGGGAGTGGAAGGGGGCGCGTTCCTCAGGTCGGCTGTCCCGCTGATCATCACGCGCCTACCGTCGAACGCACAGCACGGGTGTACGGCGGGGAGGTGCGGCGATGGCGTCGCGGAACCGGTCCCGGGAGGCGGGGAGCGGCAGGATGGCACGGCGATCCGGGCCCGGTGCCCGGGAAGGGTGCGCCGGACCGGGGGCCGGGGAGGGCGAGGCGCCGCGACCCGCGCCCGACGACGCCCTGATCCGCCTCCACGACCTCGCCGGCCGCCCGCGCGGCACCGGATTCGTCGCCGACCACCGCGGCACCGTCGTCACCAGTCACGAGGCGGTCGACGGCCTGTCCCGGCTCGTGCTGAGCACCGCCGGCGGTCGCCGCCGCGTCGTGGCCGCCGCCGACGTGACCTCGCTGCCCGCCCTCGGTCTGGCCCTGGTGCGTGCCGAAGGGGGCCTCGGCGTGCCCCCGCTGCCCGTCACCACGAGGGAGAGGGTCGAGGCTGGGACCTATGTCCGGATCGCCGCCGCCGGCTGGCGGGAGGCCCGGGTTCTGGGCACCACCGACGTCCACTACGCGGCCACCGACCGCTTCCACCGCCTCGCCGACGCGCTGGAACTCGCCGTCGGCACGGCGGGGCGGGACGCCCTGCGGCTGGGCGGGGGCGCGGCCGGCGGTCCGGTCCTCGACCTGACGACCGGTGCGGTCCTCGCCGTCCTCGGCACCGCGCTCAGCTCCGGACACAGCGACGTCGGCTTCGCCGTCCCGCTGCCGGCCGCACCCGGCCCCCTCGCCGACCTGCTCGCCG
>MUMD01000400.1 GCA_002155895.1 Streptomyces rochei | reverse complement strand
ATGGTGTTCGTCGCGACCGGGTCGACGCGGTCCTGGTAGCGGTCGGCGGCGTGGTCGTCGAGGTCGCCCAGTTCGTCGAGGACGCTGCCGGCGGCGGTGTCCCAGCTCTGGGCGGTGACACCGCGGGGCACGCCGGACCCGGTGGAGACGGCCGCCTCCTCGGCGGTCCGCAGGGGGGCGCTGGCCGCGTTCTTCCAGAAGCGCTGGTACCGGCCGCGGTCGGCGGCGGGCAGCAGCGGCAGGTTGATGTCGTACATCATCGTCCGCTGGGCCACGAGATCGGAGACGTCCCGCGTCTCGGCGCGGGTGAGCCGGCCGGTGACCAGGGCGGAGCCGAGGAGGGCGTCCTCGCGGGAGAGCAGTTCGCGCGCGCGGGAGACGTTGACGAGGGCGCGGTACTGCTTGTCCAGGCTCACGTCGTCGACGACGTGGAGGTTGGCGAGCAGTTCGTGGCAGGGGTCCACCAGCCGGTTGTACAGGGCGAGGGCCTGCGCCCGGTCCACGGTGCCGTCCTCGACGCTGCGGCGCAGCGAGCCGATGCCGTCGAAGGCGTCCAGCACGGCGGTGAGCCGCTCCTGTTCGGCCTGGCCCATCGCGTCGCGGACGTCGGCGTCCGCGGCACCCCGGCGGATCTCGGCGACGGCCTCGTCGGTGGCGGTGCGGCTGCGCTCCAGGGCGGCCAAGGGGTCGGAGGCGCGCGGGTCGGCGAGGTGGACGAGGGTCTGGCGGCGTTCCTGCTGGAGGACGCGGATGGTGTCCTCGACCGGGTAGCCGATCTCCTCCACGACGGTGGTGACGTCGAACAGGCGGCTCGCCTCACGTCCCGTGAGCACCGTGGCGAAGGCCCAGATCGCGGTCAGGGACACCAGCGGCACGAGAAGCAGCGCCACGATCTTCCGGCGGATCGACTTCCCGCGAAAGCGCATGGCCTCCCCCAGCTCGTCCCCCACCGGCAGGGGGTACACATGTGCGTCAACAAACGGCGCGAGCCTACTACTGACGCACAGACAACTCGAAGACCTGTCCGGAACCCGAACCTCCGCACCACCTCGCGACGATGGTCAGTTGTCCGGTCATTGCGGGAGATTGCCCACCGGGATCGGACGGTGGGCAAGGTGGGGCATCCTGCCGCAGGAACCGGTGGGTTGGCCGGATTTTTTCGACCGGTCGGCATGTCCGGGAATCTTGAGCGGCCGTCGTTCGTCCTTCACTACGGGAAATGGAGGCGGAATCGGCCACAGGAGCCGCATCCCGCCTCCGGGCGGCGTAAAGCAGCGCAAGCCGGGCAGCCAGAGGGGAGCCGTGTCTCCGGACACGGGCGAGCGGGCTGCAGGCGGTGGGGAGTGACATGGTGATGGGCACGGCGGAGCGGCGCGAGGCGCCCGGGGACGGTGGTGCGGCCGGGTCGACGGCCCGTTCGGACGCGGACCGCGAGGCACCGGACCGCGACATCCCGGCGGCGAGCCGGGCGGTCCCGAAGACGTCGGTACGGGAGGAACGGCGGGCTGACCGGCTGGAGGAGGCCCCTCGGGCTGGCCGGCGCGAGGAGCGTGAGGAGCAGGCGGTCTACCGGCCGTTGTGGACGGAGGAGCCCGCGCGGCGGCGCCGGCTGCCGGACCCGGTGCGGACGGCGGCCGTGCGGGCGGTGCTCGTGGTGGCCGTGACGCTGATCATGGCGATGGTGGCCTTCCTGTGCACACTCGCGGGTTCGTGGCTGGCGTTCCCGATGGTGCTCGGAAGCGTGGCGGGCACGGTGGTGGCCACCTGGGGCGTGCTGGACGTGTGGGTGACCCGGCAGGTCTGGAACCAGCGGCACGGTGTGGTGTCCGTGCCGAGCAGCACCGCGCGTGCCGTGCGGCGCGAGCGGCGCCGGGCGCGTCGGCAGGCCCGGACCGCCCAGCGCGCGCAAGAGCGGATACAGCGGCGGGGCGGCGCGGGGCAGCTGTCACACCCCTGAGCCGGCCCGGGTCCCTCACGACGGCGCGAGTCGCGCCGGTTCCGCCGCGCGCAGGAGTTCGCGTCGGGCCCGTGCGAAGGGGCGCGGGCGGTCCACGGCGAGCACCGCGGTCGTCCGGCCGTCCCGTCGGTAGCGGGCGAGGAGTCCGTCCGCGCCCGGAGCGCCGTCGACGACCCCGCCCTCGGTGATGTGGACGGTGTCCCCTTCGCGTCGCCGGCCGGCGAACTGGATGCGGGCGCCGTACTGGTCGGACCAGAAGTAGGGCACCGTCCCCGCGCTCCGCACGGTCTTCCCGGCGAGCAGGTTGGCCACGGCGGCGCGGGGCTGTTCGGTCGCGGAGGTCCAGTGCTCCGCGCGGGTGCCGTCGACGCGGGCCACGTCGCCGACGGCGACCACGTGCGGGAGGGACGTCACGCAGCCGTGGTCGCACCGGACGCCGTCGTCGACCACCAGCGGCGACCCGGCGAGCCAGCCGGTGTTGGGGACGGCGCCGATGCCGACGACCACCACGTCCGCGGGCAGAATCCGGCCGTTCCGGAGGGCCACCGCGGTGACGGCGTCCGTGCCGTGCAGCGCGGCCACGGACGCGCCGGTCACCAGGGCCGTGCCGGCGTGGCGGTGCAAGCCCGCGCACACGGCGGCCATCTCCGCCCCGAGTTGGGGCACCAGCGGCAGCGGTGCGGCCTCGACGACGGTGACGGCGTGCCCCAGGGCGGCGCAGGCGGAGGCGGTCTCGGCACCGATGAAGCCACCGCCGATGACGACGACCCGGCGGGTGCCCCGGGTCAGATCCGCGCGCAGGGCGCGGGCGTCGTCCAGGGTGCGCAGGGTGTGGACGCCGGCGAGGCCGCGGCCGGGAAGGCGCCGGGCCGAGGCCCCGGTGGCGATCACGACTCCGTCGGCGTGTACGGCGCGGCCGTCGTCGAGGAGCACGGAGCGCCCGGGGGCGTCCAGGCCGCGGGCGCGCACGCCGAGCAGCCATTCGGCGTCCAGGGCGGCCCGCTCCTCGGCGTCGCAGAGCGCCAGTCGCTCCTCGTCGACCCGTCCGGTGAGGAAGTCCTTGGAGAGGGGAGGGCGGTCGTAGGGAGGGTGGTCCTCGTCCCCGATGATCACGAGGCGGCCGCCGAAGCCTTGGTCCCGCAGTTCCCGGGCGGCGTACAGGCCGGACAGCGCGGCGCCGACGACGGCGACGGTCCTCATGCGGCGCTGCCCTCCCGCGCGGCGACATGGACGTGGACGACGCCGTCCTCGACCGAGACACGGTGGGTGCCCACGGGCCGGCGCGCCGGCAGACAGGTCGGCATGCCCGTGCGCAGATCGAACGAGGCGGCGTGCAGCGGGCATTCGACCAGGCAGCCCTCCAGCCAGCCCTCGGACAGGGAGGCGTCCTGGTGGCTGCAGGTGTCGTCGATCGCGTAGAGGTCGCCGTCGTCGGTGCGGAAGACGGCGATCGGCGGACTGGTGTCGACGCGCACGGACTCGCCCTCGGGGAGGTCTTCGAGGCGGCAGACGGCGATCATGGGCTCCCCTCTCTGTACGGACACGCGGAGGTGAGGGGCGGCACGCGCACCCTTCCGCGATCCGGACGCTTCGGTAACATGATGTTTCACATGGCGCACTGGAGAGCGCTATGCGCAACAGAATCCGGGCGGGCGCCCGTGGCGTCAAGGGCTTCCCGCGGACACGGCCCGAAAGGGCCGCCAGGCGGTGGGAGACGAGCCGTGCCCCGCACACAGAAACAGCCCGACCATGGTGAGGACCACGTGGAGAACAAGCAGTCCGGAAGAGGCGCGGCGAGCGGCGTGCAGTCGGTGGACCGGGCGGTGAGCGTCCTGGAGATCCTGGCCCGGCACGGCGAGGCCGGCGTCACCGAGATCGCCGACGAACTGGACGTGCACAAGTCCACTGCCTTCCGGCTGCTCGGCGTCCTGGAGAACCGCGGTCTCGTGGCCCAGGAGAAGGAGCGCGGCAAGTACTACCTGGGGGCCGGCGTTCTGCGGCTCGCCGGGGCGGCTGCGGTGCGGCTGGACATCTCGCAGGAGGGCGTGCCCGTCTGCCGCGAACTCGCCGACGAGCTGGGCGAGACGTCGAACATCGCCGTGCTGGACGACGACGCGGCGGTCAACGTCATGCAGGCCCGCGGCACCGCGTCGGTGACCGCGCAGAACTGGCTCGGCCGGCGCACCCCGCTGCACGCCACCGCCAGCGGCAAGGTGCTCCTCGCCCACCTGCCGACCACGCTGCGCGAGGGCCTGCTGGCCCGCCCCCTGCACCGCTTCACCGAGCACACCGTCACCGGCGCCGCGGTGCTGCGTGGCGAGCTGGCGACCGTGGCCGAGCAGGGGTACGCCATCACGCAGGAGGAGCTGGAGATCGGTCTCGCCGCCGTGGCCGCGCCCGTGCGCTCCCACGACGGCAAGGTGATCGCCTCGATCAGCGTCTCGGGGCCGGTGTACCGGCTGACCCCGGAGCGCCTGCCGGAGCTGGCCGAGCGCGCCCGCACGGCCGGGGTGGAGCTGTCCCGCCGCATGGGCTACGGCGGCTGACCCGGCGTCGACGGCGTTGCCCCGTACCTCTTGACGGCCGCTCTCCCGCATTCCCACTATGTTCCTCATAGCGCAACCCATCGTGCACTGCGCAACAGCTGAGGAGCTTGTCGTGACACACGAGGTCCGTGCCGTAGTCGCTGTCGAGAAGGGCGCACCGGTCGAGGTGCGGACGGTCGTCGTCCCGGACCCGGGCCCCGGCGAGGTCCTCGTCGCGGTGCAGGCCTGCGGGGTCTGCCACACCGATCTGCACTACCGGGAGGGCGCGATCACGGACGGCTTCCCGTTCCTGCTCGGTCACGAGGCGGCCGGCACGATCGAGGCGGTCGGCGAGGGGGTCGCGGACCTCGGGCCGGGTGACTACGTCGTCCTGGCCTGGCGCGCTCCCTGCGGCGCGTGCCGTTCCTGCCGCCGCGGCCGCCCCTGGTACTGCTTCGACTCCCGCAACGCCGCCCAGCCCATGACCCTGCCCGACGGCACCGAGCTGACCGCCGCGCTCGGCATCGGCGCCTTCGCCGAGAAGACGCTGGTCGCGGCTGGCCAGGCCGTGAAGGTCGACCCGGCCGCCCGGCCCGAGGCGGCCGGCCTGATCGGCTGCGGCGTGATGGCCGGATACGGGGCCGCGGTCAACACCGGCAACGTCGGCCGGGGCGACTCGGTCGCCGTCGTCGGCTGCGGCGGCGTCGGGAACGCGGCCATCGCCGGCGCCGCCCTGAACGGCGCCAGGAAGATCATCGCCATCGACGTCGACGGCGGAAAGCTGGACCGGGCGGAGCGCTTCGGCGCCACGCACACCGTCAACTCCCGCCGCACCGACCCCGTCGAGGCGGTCCGCGCCCTCACCGACGGCCACGGCGTGGACCTGGCGATCGACGCGGTGGGCCACCCCGAGACCTTCCGGCAGGCGTTCTACATGCGCGACCACGCGGGCGTACTGGTCCAGGTCGGCGTGCCCGCACCGGATGCGACGGTCGAACTCCCGCTCATCGACGTGTTCTCCCGGGGCGGCGCCGTCAAGTCCTCCTGGTACGGCGACTGCCTGCCGAGCCGCGACTTCCCGTTCCTGGTCGACCAGTATCTGCACGGGCAGCTGGACCTCGGCGCCTTCGTCTCGGAGACCACCTCGCTGGACGGGGTGGAGGAGGCGTTCGCCAAGATGCGCCGCGCAGAGGTGCTGCGCTCGGTGGTGGTCCTGTGAGCGCCCAGGACACCCGGCCCGTTCCCCGCGTGGTGGTCATCGGCGCCGGCATCGTCGGCTGCTCCCTCGCCGACGAACTGACCGCCCGCGGCTGGACCGACGTCACGGTCCTCGAACAGGGACCGCTGCCCACACCCGGCGGTTCCACCTCCCACGCCCCCGGCCTGGTCTTCCGCACCAGCCCGTCCCGGACCCTGACCGCGTTCGCCCGGTACACCGTCGAGAAGTTCACCTCCCTCGAAGCGGACGGCGTGCCGTGCTTCCAACAGGTCGGCGGTCTGGAGCTGGCCACGACCCCGGAGCGCCTGGCCGACCTGCACCGCCGGGCCGGTCACGCCGCCGCCTGGGGCGTGACCGGCGAGGTCGTCGGCCCCGCCCGCTGCAAGGAACTGTGGCCGCTCCTCGACGAGGCGGTGGTCCTCGGCGGCTTCCACACCCCGCACGACGGTCTGGCCCGTGCCGGGCTCGCGTGCCGCGCCCAGGCGGAGCGGGCCACCGCGCGGGGCGCCCGCTTCCTGGACCGGCACACCGTCACCGGCATCGAACGGCGGGACGGCAGGGTCACCGGCGTCGTCACCGACCGGGGCACCTTCCCCGCCGACCACGTCGTCTCCGCCGCCGGCTTCTGGGGGCCGGTCATCGGCCGCATGGCCGGGGTCGACGTCCCCCTGCAGCCCCTCGCCCACCAGTACGCGAGGACCGGTCCGCTGCCCGGGCTGAGCGGCGCCACGGCCGAGGCCACGAAGCCGATCCTGCGCTTCCAGGACCGCGATCTGTACTTCCGGGAACACCACGACCGGCTGGGCATCGGCTCCTACGCCCACCGCCCGCTGCCGGTCGACCCGTTCGCCGTCCCCGGCTGGGACGAGGCGCGCGCCCGGAACATGGACATGCCCTCGTCCTACCCCTTCACCCCCGAGGACTGGGCGCCGAGCTGGGAGGACTGCCGCCGGCTGATGCCCGCCCTGCGCGGGGCGGAGATCGAGTCCGGCTTCAACGGCGTCTTCTCCTTCACCCCGGACGGCATGCCCGTCCTCGGCGAATCCCGTCTGCGGGGTTTCTGGCTGGCGGAGGCCGTCTGGGTGACCCACTCGGCAGGTGTCGCCAAGGCCGTCGCCGAGTGGATGGTGTACGGGCGGCCGGCCGTCGACGTGCACGAGTGCGACCTCACGCGGTTCGAGGAAGCCCAGCGTTCACCGGCGTACATCCGTGAGCGCGGTGCACAGCAGTTCGTCGAGGTGTACGACGTCGTCCACCCGCTCCAGCCGATCGACCGGCCGCGGCCGCTGCGGGTCAGCCCCTTCCACGCCCGGCAGCGGGAACTGGGCGCGTACTTCCTGGAGGGCGGAGGCTGGGAACGCCCCCACTGGTACGAGGCCAACGCCGGGCTCGCCGAGGATCTGCGGCTGCCCGCCCGCGACGCCTGGTCGGCCCGGCACTGGTCCCCCGTCGCCGCGGCCGAGGCGCTGGCCACCCGCGAGAGGGTCGCGCTCTACGACATGACCCCGCTGCGCCGCCTGGAGGTCACCGGCCCCGGAGCACTCGACTTCCTCGACCGCATGACCACCAACAACCTGCGCAGGAAGCCCGGGGCGGTCACCTACACCCTCCTCCTGGACGAGACCGGAGGCATCCGCTCCGACCTCACCGTCGCCCGCCTCGCCCCCGACCGCTTCCAGATCGGCGCCAACTCCCCCGCCGACCTCGACCACCTGCTCCGGCACGCGCCCGCCGGCGTCCACGTCCGGGACATCACCTCCGGCACCTGCTGCGTCGGCGTCTGGGGCCCGCTCGCCCGCGACCTCGTCCAGCCGCTCACGGCGGACGACTTCTCGCACGAGGCGTTCGGCTACTTCCGCGCCAGGGAGACCTACGTCGGCCACGTCCCGGTCACGGCGCTGCGCCTGAGCTACGTCGGCGAGCTGGGCTGGGAGCTGTACACCACCGCCGACCTCGGCCTCCGGCTCTGGGACACGCTCTGGGAGGCCGGCCGGGACCTCGGAGCGGTCGCGGCCGGGCGCTCCGCCTTCAACTCCCTGCGGCTGGAGAAGGGTTACCGGGCCTGGGGTGTCGACATGACCGACGAGCACGATCCGTACGAGGCGGGAGTCGGCTTCGCCGTCCGCCGCGACAAGGCCGGTTTCGTCGGCAAGGCGGCACTGGAGCGCGGGGGCGATCCGGTCCGGCGGCTCACGCCCCTCCTCCTCGACGACCCGGCGGCCGTGGTCCTCGGCAAGGAACCCGTGCACGTGGACGGTACGCCCGTCGGCTACGTGACCAGTGCCGCCTACGGCTACACCCTCGGCCGCTGCGTCGCCTACGCCTGGCTGCCGGCCGGTCTGGCCGCCGGCACCGGCGTGCACGTGGAGTACTTCGGCGAGAAGGTGCCGGCCACGGTCGCCGACGAGCCGCTGTTCGATCCGCGGATGACCCGCATCCGCCGCTAGGGCCTGTCAGGACACCGGCGACCCGGACACCAGAACGCTAGGAGGACCCGCGTTGTCCCCGACCCACGACGTGATCGTCATCGGCCTCGGCGGCATGGGCAGCGCCGCCGCGCACCACCTGAGCGCGCGGGGCGCCCGCGTGCTCGGCCTGGAGAAGTTCGGTCCGGTGCACGACCGCGGCTCCAGCCACGGCGGTTCCCGGATCACCCGGCAGTCCTACTTCGAGGACCCGGCGTACGTGCCCCTGCTCCTGCGCGCCTACGAGCTGTACGAGGACCTGGAGCGGGCCACCGGCCGGGACATCGCCCTGCTGTGCGGCGGCGTCATGGTCGGCCGGCCCGACTCGTGGACGGTCTCCGGTTCGCTGCGCTCGGCCCGCGCCTGGGACCTGCCGCACGAGATGCTGGACGCCCGGGAGATCCGCCGCCGCTTCCCCACGCTCGCCCCGGCGGACGACGAGGTCGCGCTGTACGAGGCCCGGGCCGGGCTGCTGCGCCCGGAGAACACGGTCGCCGCCCATCTCCAGCTCGCCACCCGGCAGGGCGCCGACCTGCACTTCGAGGAACCGGTGACACGCTGGGAGCCGTACCGGGACGGCGTTCGGGTGCACACCGCCGACCACACCTACACCGCCGGGCAGTTGGTGATCTGCCCGGGCGCGTGGGCACCCCGGCTGCTCACCGACCTGGCGGTGCCCTTCACGGTCGAACGCCAGGTCATGTACTGGTTCCGGCCGCGGAACGGCGTCCACCCCTTCCTCCCGGACCGCCAGCCGATCTACGTCTGGGAGGACGCGACCGGCGTCCAGGTCTACGGCTTCCCGGCCATCGACGGGCCCGGCGGCGGCGCGAAGGTCGCCTTCTTCCGCAAGGGGCGCCCCACCACCCCGGAGACCATCGACCGCACCGTGCACGACGACGAGGTCACGGCGATGGCGGACCACATGTCCACCCGCATCCCGGACCTGCCCGGTACCTTCCTCAAGGCCGCGACCTGCATGTACACCACCACGGCGGACGAGCACTTCGTCATCGCGCGGCACCCGGCGCACCCCGGATCGGTCACCGTGGCCTGCGGCTTCTCCGGACACGGTTTCAAGTTCGTGCCCGTCGTGGGCGAGATCCTGGCCGATCTGGCCCTGACCGGCACCACCGCGCACCCCATCGGCCTCTTCGACCCCACCCGCCTCACCGCCGCGCCGACCGGAGGAGCACACGCATGACGACCACTCCCCTGCCCTCCAGCCTCGTCCGGACCCTCCCGGGCCACTACTACACCGACCCGGAGGTCTTCCGGCGGGAACAGCGCCACGTCTTCGAGGCGATGTGGTTCTGCGCCGTGCGCGGCGCCGACCTGGAACGGCCCGGCGCCTTCCGCACCGTCCAGGTCGGCGGCGAGAACGTGATCGTCACGCGGACCCGCACCGGCACCCTGCGCGCCTTCCTCAACATCTGCCGCCACCGCGGCGCCCGGCTGTGCCTGGAGGAGTCCGGGGAGGTGCGCCGCGCCCTCCAGTGCCCGTACCACGCCTGGACGTACGACCTCGACGGCCGGCTGGTCGCCGCGCCCGGTCTGTCGAAGATGCCCGACGTCGACCGGGCCGCCTACGGGCTGGTCGAGGTCGCCCTGCGCGAGTGGCTCGGCTATGCCTGGGTGTGCCTGGCCGACGAGCCGCCCTCCTTCGAAGAGACGGTGCGGGGCGCGGCCGTCGAACGGCTCGGCGACCCGGCCGCGATCGAGCGGTACGGGACGGAGCGGCTGGCGCTGGGCCGGCGCGAGACGTACGACGTACGGGCCAACTGGAAGCTGATCGTCGAGAACTTCATGGAGTGCTACCACTGCGCGACCATCCACCCGGAACTCACCGACGTGCTGCCCGAGTTCACCGACGGGTACGCCGCCCAGTACTACGTGGGCCACGGTGCCGAGTTCGGCGAGGGGGTGCGGGGCTTCACGGTCGACGGCAGCGAGGGCTTCGGCAGGCTGCCCGAGGTGTCGGACGGCCAGGACCGCCGCTACTACGCCGTCACCGTGCGGCCGACCGTCTTCGTCAATCTCGTACCGGACCACGTGATCCTGCACCGCATGTTCCCGATGGCCGAGGACCGCACGGTGGTCGAGTGCGACTGGCTGTACGCGCCGGAGGTCGTGGCGTCGGGGGCCGACCTGTCGAAGTCGGTCGAGCTGTTCCACCGGGTCAACGTCCAGGACTTCGCGGCATGTGAGCGGACCCAGCCGGCCATGGCGTCCCGGGCCTACCGCGCGGGCGGCGTGCTGGTGCCGACCGAGCACCACATCGGGACCTTCCACGAGTGGCTGCTCGGTCGGCTCGGGGACGGCCTCGCCTAGGTCCTGTCGTCACACTCCCGTCGTCCGCCCGGAGGGCGGGCCTCGCGGCGTCAGGGCCTAGGCCGGCGACTGCGCGGGACGCCGGAACATGCGCGTCGCCGTGATCTCGCTGTGGACCGTCTCGCCCTCGCCGTCACCGGCGGGGGCCGGCTGGGGCAGCCCCGGCCGCAGGTGCTCCTCCACGCTGATGTACTTCAGGCCCGCCCGGAGGTCGGCGTCGTTGCGCAACCTGATGACCAGCGGGAACTCGGCCAGTGCGGTGGTGTCGAACAGACCGGTGGTGTACAGCAGCTGGACGCCGAGCGCGTCGGAGACGGCCCGCTGGAGCTCCAGCAGATAGGTGGCGTTGGCCCGGCCGATGGGGTTGTCGAGGAAGAGGGTGCCGGCGTGCCGGTGCCGGTCGCGGCCCCGGTCGTTGCTGCGCAGCGCGGCCATCGTGCAGTACAGGGCGATGGCCGCGGTGAGCAGCTGGCCGCCGGAGAAGACGTCGCCCATCTGGCCGACGGGCACCCGCTCGGCGCGCAGGACGGCGTCCGGCTTGAGGATCTCGACGGCGACGCCCTTGGGCTGCAGGGCGGCGGCGACACCGCGCAGCAGCAGGGACATCCCGTCGCGGCGCAGGTCGGAGTTGTTCTTGACGGCCGCCCGGGTGGCCTCGTCGACGACCTCGCCGAGGCGCTCGGTGAGGGTGGCCTGGTCGGGTTCCTCGAAGCGGATGCGCAGGAACTCCTGCCCGGACCACTCGCCGAGCCCTTCCGGCAGCCGGGACAGCCGCTGGGCGGAACGGAGGGTGGCGAGGGCCGACTCCACCAGGCCGCGCAGCCGGTCCACGATCGAGTCGCGGTTGCGCTCCAGCTGGGCCAGCTCGTCGGTCAGGACGCGGAGCCGGGGCGCGAAGGCCTGGGCCCACTTGGCCGCGTGCTCGGGCAGCGCGGAGGCGGGCAGCTCGCGGATCTGCTGGCGGGCGGGGGTGCGGACCTGCTCGTACCGGGTGGAGTTGGCGTGGCGGACGAGCACGTCGCTCGCCTCGCGGACGGCGGCCTCGGCGGCGGAGAGGTCGGCGGCGCAGCCGCGCAGCGAACGGCGGGCCTCGGCGGCGGACCGGCGGGCCTCCTCCAGGGTGTCCGCGTAGGGCTCCGGCTCCTCCCGTTCCTCCTCGGTCGGGTGCTCGCGCATCAGGTCGCGCAGCATGGCGGCGATCTCGTCGAAGCCGCCGGCGGCGTCCTCGGCGGCACGGTGGGCGTCGAGGAGCCCGGCGTGCGCCTCGCGCGCCTCGGCCAGCGCCTCGGTGCGGGAGGCGAGTTCGGCGGTCGCCGTGCGCAGCAGGGTCTGGGCGTGCTCGGCGTCGCGCGGGACGAGTTCCCCGGGGAGTTCGGTGTGGGCGTCGCCGTCCTCGGGAGCGTGGCGCTCGGCCTCGCCGCGCAGCCGGCCGAGCTGTTCGCTCGCGCTCGACATGCGGGTCTCCAGGAGCTGGACCAGTTCCTCCGCGCGGGCGGCGGCGGCCTGCCGGGAGGGACCGTCGGAACCGTCGGGCGACTCCAGCAGCTGGGCGGCGCGGGTGCGGACCTTGTTGCTGAGCCGGTCCAGTTCGGCGCGGGCGGCGCTCTCGTCGCTCTCCGCGCGGGCCTGTTCGGCGCGCAGGTCGGCACCGACGCCGACCTTCTCGTACACCTGGGAGGCGGCCCGGTAGGCCTCGCGGAGATCCGGCAGGGACGCCTTCGCCCTCGGCGCGTCCGCGCCGTCCTCGGGTGCCTCTCCCGTCACGTCGTCCAGGACGTCGTCGGGGGCGCCGGCGATCTCGGAGCGCTCGGCGCGCAGCGCTCGGGCGGTGCGGCGGGCGTCGTCGGCGGCCCGCTGGGCGGCCCGGCGGTCCTCGTCGGCGGCGCGGGCGCGCTCGAGGCACGCCTGGGCGCGCGCCTCGGCCTCGGCGCCCTCGTCGGCCAGCTCGCGGAGCCTGGCCTGCCAGCCCGCGCGCTCGCGCAGCCGGAAGGCGAGTCCGGCCAGGGCGTCGGCGGCCCTGCGGGCCTTCTGCGCGGCCTCCTGCCGCTCGTCGCGCACCCGTACGGCCTCGGCGGCGCTCTCCTCGGCCTCGGCCCGCGCGGTACGGGCCTCGGTCAGCTCGGCCTCGGCCTCCTCGGCGAACGCCTGGGCCTCCTCCGCGGTCCGGGCCAGCTCGGCGAGGCGTCCGGCGGGGCAGCCGGTGCGCCAGGAGGCGAGGCGGGCCGCCAGCTCCCGGTCCTTGCCGAGCCGGGCGGCGAGCGCCCGGATCTCCTCGTCCCGCTCCATGGCCCGCGCGCGCAGCGCCTGCCGTTCCTCGTCGGCGGCGTGCTCGTCGTGCATGGCCGGGTTCGGCGGTACGAGGAATACGTCGCCGGTGCCGGAGTCGGGTGCGGGGGTGGGCGCGAGCAGGGCGGCTGCCGTGCCGACGGCGACGGCGGACCGCGGCAGCAGGGCCGCGTCGCCGAGGACCTCGCGGGCGCGGGAGTGCGAGTCGGGATCGGTGATGATCACGCCGTCGACCAGCTCGGGCCGGGCGGCCAGCACCCGGGCGTGGTCGGCGGGGTCGACGGCCTGGGCGAGGTAGCGCCAGCCGGGCAGGGCGGGGATGCCGTGCTCGCCCAGGAACTCCACCGTGGCCAGCACGTCCGGGCCCGGGGGCAGCAGCCCGCCGTCGCCGAGCGCGCCGAGGATGCGGGAGTCGTCGGCCGCCGCGGTGCGCAGGTCGAACAGCTGGCGCTCGGCCGAGTGGACGGTGTCGTCGAGCAGTTCGCGCAGTTCGTCGGCGAAGCGGTCCAGCTCCTCGGCGGTCAGTGCGCCGTCGCCCGCGCGGTGGGGGGCGGCCGGGTCTGCGCCGTCCCCGTTATGGCGGGGCTGCGGGATGCCGGGGCGGTGCGCGGCGGCCAGGCCCAGGAGTTCCGCGAGGCGTTCCTCGGCCGCCAGTGCTTCGGCGGTGCCGCGTTCGGCCTCGTGGGCGCGGCGGGCGGCGGTGGCGGCGTCGGCCGCGCGGGCGGCGGTCAGTTCCGCGCGGCTCTCGGCCGCGGCGGCCTCGCGTGCGTGCTCTGTGGCGCGGCGTGCCGCCTCCCGGGCGGTGTCCCACGCCTCGACGGTCGTCTTCTCGGCGTCGCTGGCGGCGAGGGCGGCCCGCGCCGGGTCGGCGTCGGGAGCGCTGTCGTCGAGCCAGCCGGCGCGGACGGCCTCGGCGGTCTCCTGCTCGACCTCGGTCAGGCGCTGGCGCAGGTGCCCGGCCTCGCTGCGGGCGCGCTGCGCCTCGGTCGCGGCGGTGGTGGAGTCCCGATGGGCGGCGTCGCTGACCTCCTGGAGGGCGGCGGACCGCTCCTCCTCTTCGTTGGCGTGCCGCTCGGCCCGGCCGGCCGCCGCGTGCAGCGCGCGGACGAGGTCGACGGCGGCCTGGGAGCGGGCGGCGAGGGCCGGTGCGGCGTCCCGTTCTGCTTCCTGGATGGCGGCGGACACCCGGGCGACGCGGTCGGCGGCGGCACGGTGGCGCAGGACGGCCTCGGCGGCCTGCCAGGCGGAGTGCAGGGTGCGGGCGTCGGCGAGTTCGCGCTTCTGCGCCGCGGCGGACTTCTCCGCGGCGGTCAGTGCCAACGAGGCGTGCCGGTAGGCGAGTTCGGCGGCGATGAGGGCGCTGCGGTCCCGGGCGGACTCGGCGTGGGTGACGGCGTAGGCGGCGGCGGTGACCCGCTGGGCGAGGTCGCCCGCCCGGACCCGCTCCTGGGCGCCGCGCGCGGAGAGCCGGCGGGCCAGGGTCCTGGTCCGGCGTTCGGCGGCGGTGTGGATGTCGCGGGCGCGGGCACGGGCTTCGGTGGCCTCGACGATCCGGCCGAGGAGGTCGACGGACCCGGCGGTGAAGTCGCGTTCGGCGATCAGCTCGGCGCGGCGGCCCAGTTTGTTGCCGAAGCCGCCGACCAGGTCGGCGAGCCCGTCGGTGTCACGGGTGTCGGTGACGGCGCGCAGCAGGAGGTCGGTGAAGTCGGAGTCCTTCTTGACCGCGAAGAGGCCGGCCGCCTCGCCCTCGTCGGCGTTCATCTCGCGCTGGTAGCGGAAGAGTTCGGGGTCGAGGCCGAGGTCGCCGAGGTGCTCGATCCAGCGGTCGTGGATCTCCTCCCAGTGCACCTCCAGGTGCGGGTACGCCTTCCCGGCCTCGGTGATGGCGTCCCGGAAGCCCTTCATGGTGCGCCGTCGGCCCTGGGCACCGGAGACGCCCTCGACGGGCGGGCGGACCGCGGTGGCCTCGGCGACCGGCAGGTTGTCCAGGGTCAGTCCGGGGCCGGGCCGGAAGGAGTACCACGCCTCGGCGAACTTCCGCGGGTCGTTGGAGACCTGGCGCCCGCGCCACTCGCTGACCTTGCCGACGACCACGCACTCGCCGGTCTGCACGTGCTGCCACTCCAGCGCCACATGACCGCAGTCGTCGGCGAGCAGGAACTTGCGCAGCACGCCGGAGCTGGCGCCGCCCAGGGTGTTGCGGTGGCCCGGCAGCATCACCGAGAAGATCAGCTTGAGCAGTACGGACTTGCCGCCGCCGTTCTCCAGGAACAGCACGCCGGCGGGTGCCGGCCGGCGGGGCGGGCCGACGGGCTCCTCCTCGAAGAACTCCGCCTGCGTGGGCGCGGGGGCGGGCACGGGCTCGCCCACACCGCGCAGGTCAAGCACGGTGTCGGCGTAGCGCGCACCGGCGGGTCCGATGGAGTAGAGGCGGACCCGGGACAGCTCGTACATGGCGGACTCTCGTAAGTCTTCGGGTAGTCGGGAAGCGGGCGGCGTTC
The DNA here is from genome assembly GCA_002155895.1 of Streptomyces rochei. Classification (GTDB taxonomy): domain Bacteria; phylum Actinomycetota; class Actinomycetes; order Streptomycetales; family Streptomycetaceae; genus Streptomyces; species Streptomyces rochei. The sequence goes on along the minus strand of MUMD01000400.1, from coordinate 11,419 downwards.
GGCGGCGGGTGGGTGGTCAGGAGCCGTGGAACGGCAGGCCGGCGTCGGCCACCAGCTCCAGGTCGTCGGTCTCGTCGGCGGGCAGCAGCGTCGCCGTGCCGTCGGTGACGGGGACGATGCCCAGGTCCAGCAGCTCGGCCATGGCGGCGCTGCCCGCCATGTCGCGCACCTGGAGCTGGTAGCGGGCCGTGGTGCGGTACGTGCCGCCGTTGTCGTCGCCGGTGCGCTGGAGGAAGCCGGACTCGGTGAGGAAGGCGGCGGCCTTGCCGACGATGCCGGTGGTGGAGCCGGGCAGTCTGCGGGCGTCCTTGGTGGCGCCGGTGGAGCTGCGTCTGGCCCAGATCCGCCAGGCGGCCTCCAGACCGGGCGCGTCGGTGGCCGGGTCGGTGTTCTCGCCCTGCTCCTCCGCCCGCTCCTCCAGGCGCCGGCAGGCCTGGCGGACGAAGGCGTCCACTCCGTTGACCGTGACCCGGCCGATGTAGCCGTCGTCGGCGAGGTCCTCGGGCCGCGGGTACGCCATGGCGGCCACGGCGAGGTGGGCGAGGCCGTGCAGGAAGCGGTCGCCGGTGTCGGTGGCGGCGCGGCGCGCGTAGCCGCCCATCCGGACGGCGAACACCGAGTCCTCGGCCGCGGTGACGGCCATGCCCGCGCGCGGGGACACCTCCAGGACGACCAGTCCGAGGCCGGCGGCCACGGCGTCGGCGAGGCGGGCGAAGGGCGGGTCCTCGCGGTAGCGGCGCAGCAGGTCGGCGTACTCCTGGTCGCGGGCGGGGAGCAGCTTGGGCTGGAGGCCGAAGGCGACGAGCCGCGCCGCGTCGGCGGCGTCGGCGGGCGTGACGGCCGCGGTGGCCGGTGTGGCGTCCGCCTCCGGTTCGCTCGCGTCGACGTGCTCGGTCACGGTCGGGTCTCCTCGCTGTGCTGGTGCTGGTGTGGCTCAGGGGCTTGGGGCTGCCCGGGGAACTGGTGCCGCCGGCGGGTTCTCATGCCGCCTCCGTGCGGTCGGCGGCCATTCCGGCGGCGTCCAGCAGGGCCGTGCCGACGATGAGGTCGGCGCCGCCGAACTCCGGGTCGTCCAGCTCGGTGCCGTCGTCCACGGCGAACAGCAGCTTGGGCTCGCCCTGTCGGTAGGCGGTGCCGACCGGCGGGCTGGCGGCGTGGACGGCGAGCAGGGCGACCAGGTAGGGCAGGTCGGGGTCTTGGGCGCGGGCGTCGGCCAGCAGCCCGGAGAGCCGCCGCGGGGCGTCGTGCGGCAGGTCGAGCAGCTCCATGGCGGCGGCGAGCTGCTCCTCGCTGAAGCGGCTGTCGTCCGGGGTGGCGATCAGGTCGGGCTCGGGCATCTCGGCGCCGAGGTGCTCCCGTTCCACGGGCGGGGTCAGGAGTATGTCGACGAGGTCGCCGACCCGGACGGAGACGGGCGTGCGCAGCCCGGTGCCGCGGGCGAAGAAGGCGTCGGTGACGCGGAGCCCCTGCTCCAGGGGGAGCGGCAGGACGGGGGCGACGAGGTGGCCGTACAGGTCCAGGCCGGAGGTCGTCAGGGGGGTGCCGAAGGCCTGCCGGTCCTGCTCGGCGCGGAAGAGCGGGCCGGCCTCCAGGAGGCGGGACTGGAGCTGGGTGTGGCGGCGGATGCAGTCCTTGACGATGTCGACCAGCTCGGCCGCGCGGCGCTTGTGCTCGGGCTCCTCGGACTCGTCCCGGGCCTTGCGGATGTTGGTGAGGATCGCGTTCTCGTGCCGGTACCGGTCGGCGACGTGCTCCAGGGCCTCGGCGATCATGTCGGGGACGGCGGTGAGCCAGTCGACCGCCCGGACGTTGCGCCGGGTGGCGTCCAGGGCCTTGCGGAGGGTCTCCGAGTACTGCACGGTCCGGTACCGGGCCTGCTCGGCGGCGAGTTGGGCGTCGGCGAGCCGGCCGCGGCTGATCAGCACCTCCAGCTTGACCTCGGCGGCGATCTGGGCGCTGGTGACGTCGGTGTCCAGGGCGCCGACGAGGACGTTGACCGCCTCGTCGGTGGTGCGCAGATAGACGGTGCCGCCGGGGCCGGGGACCTCCTCCAGCAGCTTGAAGTCGTAGTCACGGCGCACATAGGTGCCGTCCGGCCCGAACGTGCCGTAGACCGCGCGGAAGCCGCGGTCGACGCTGCCGACGTTGATCAGGTTCTCCAGGACCCAGCGGGCCACCCGCTCGTGCTCGGCGGCGGGCCGCGCCGGGGCCTGTGCGGCCACCCGCGGGACGAGCCGGGCGACGATCTGGTCGTGGTCGGCACCGGTGTCGAAGTCCATGTTCAGCGTGACGAGGTCGATGGCGGCGAGGGCGACCTCCGCCATGCCGTACACCGAGTACTCACCCGCGAGGTTGGCCTTGCGCGCGTCGAGGTCGTGCAACGGCGCGGTGCAGGCGAGCGCGCGCAGCCGCCGCGCCAGCCCCTCGTCGGCGGCCGGGCCCGGGGCGGGGCGCGGCCCCGCGCTGAGCTGGGGCGGAACGCTGTCCGTCGATGCAGGCGAAGTCACGGTGCACAGACTAGGTCCTCGGTCCGACAACGACCCAAACGGCGCAGATGCGCCCCGACGCGACAGGCCCCGCCCCCGCTGGTGCCGGCGAAAGAGAGCCCTCCCGGCGGCCGGGGACCCGGGGGGGGGACGGCCGGTGTCCGGCAGACGACGGCCCGGCAGTCGGTGGCCCGGCGGACGAGCGGAGCGGCGGACGCAGGCCCGGCGGACAGGCAGTCCGGCGGACGGAAGCCCGCTGGACATGCGGGTCCGGCGGACGGAAGCCCGGTGGACGGCCGTTACCGGCGCCAGGGGCTACGCCTCGTCCCCCACCCGCCGCAGATAGACCTCCACGACCCGCTTCAGGGAGTCGTCGAGGTAGACGGCGAGCAGCCGGGCGGCCGTCTCGCGCTCGCCGGCGCGCAGGGTGTCGAGGATCTCCGCGTTGCGCGCGATGTAGGGCTCGTGCAGGCGCCGCGGATCGTCCACCACGTGGAAGGCGAGCCGCAGTTCGGCGAAGACGCTGCGCATGAGTTCGTCGGTGCGTTCGCTGCCGGCGAGGGCCACCAGTTCCCGGTGGAAGTGGATGTTGGCCGTACCCACGCTTTTCCAGTCACCTTCACCGGCCGACCGGCGACCGTCCTCGACGGCCTCGGCGAGCCCGTCCAGCGCGTACGGGGGCTCCCCGAGGCCCCGGACGACGGCGCACTCCACGAGGGAGCGGGTGCGGTAGATGTCCTCGACGTCCTCGACGGTCAGGACCCGGACGAAGACGCCCCGGTTCAGCTCGTGGACCAGCAGGCGTTCGTGCGTGAGCAGCCGGAAGGACTCGCGCAGGGTGTTGCGGGAGACCCCGAGCGCGCCGCCGATGCTGTCCTCGGACAACCGGGTCCCGGGCGGGAAGTACCCCTCGGCGATGCGGCTCCTGAGGATGTCCGAGACCCGCTCCGCGGTGCTGGTCCGTCCGAGGAGGGCGCGATCGTCCGCCAGTCCCGTCAACTGCTCTGCCATGCCCGGAATTCAATCGCAGATGCCAGAACGAAACAACAGGGGTATTGAGGGATCGTTGAACAATCCTCTACGGTGCCCTCAAGTGCCGTACGGCGCCCGATCCCTCACGGCGCCGCCGCACCGACCCGCTCAGTCTCCAAGCACCCTTCGTCCTCCCCTTGCGAGGTGCCCCATGAGCACACCCCCTCCTCCCCCACCGGCCGTGTCCGCCGCCGCGACCACCGCGGGTACCGACCGACCGCCCTCGGAAGACGGCCCGTTCGGCTGGCTGCGCGCCCTCGGCCCGCGGGGCCGCCGGGCCTTCGGCGGCGCGTTCGGCGGCTACGCGCTCGACTCCTACGACTACTTCACGCTGCCGCTCACCATGGTCGCGCTGTCCGCGTACTTCGGCCTGGACAGCGGCCGGACTGGCCTGCTCACGACCGTCACGCTGGTCGTATCCGCCGTCGGCGGCGCCCTCGCGGGCGTCCTGGCCGACCGCGTCGGCCGGGTCAAGGCGCTGCTGCTCACCGTCATCACGTACGCGGTGTTCACGGTGGCCTGCGGCTTCGCGCCCAACTACGAGACGCTGCTGGTCTTCCGCGCCCTCCAGGGCCTCGGCTTCGGCGGTGAGTGGGCGGTCGGCGCGATCCTGGTCGCCGAGTACGCGAGCGCCCGGCACCGGGGGCGCACGCTCGGCGCGATCCAGAGTTCCTGGGCCGTGGGGTGGGCGCTCGCGGTGCTCGTCTACACCCTGGTGTTCTCGCTGGTCGACGACGACCTGGCCTGGCGCGTGATGTTCTGGACCGGCGCGCTGCCCGCGCTGCTCGTGGTCTGGGTGCGGCGCAGCGTCCACGACGCGCCGAAGGCCACCGAGGTCCGCCGACAGGGCGCGGGCAAGGGCTCGTTCGCGGCGATCTTCCGGCCGGGCACCGCGTCCGCGCCGGGCCTGCTGCGCGTGACGCTCTTCGCGAGCCTGCTGTCCACCGGTGTCCAGGGCGGCTACTACACCCTCGCCACCTGGGTGCCGACGTACCTCAAGGACGAGCGCGACCTGTCGGTGGTGGGCACCGGCGGCTATCTGACGTTCCTGATCTCCGGCGCCTTCATCGGGTACCTGACCGGCGGCTACCTCACCGACCGGCTGGGCCGCAGGCGCAACATCTGGCTCTTCGCCCTGCTGTCGGCCTGCTGCATCGTGGCGTACGCGAACATCCCGAGCGGGGCCGACACCCTGCTCCTGGTGCTCGGTTTCCCGCTCGGCTTCTGCATGTCGGCCATCTTCAGCGGCTTCGGCTCGTACCTGAGCGAGCTGTACCCGACGGCGGTGCGGGGTGCGGGCCAGGGATTCACCTACAACACCGGTCGCGCCGTGGGCGCCGTCTTCCCGACGACGGTCGGCTTCCTGGCCGACGGCTGGGGCGTGGGCGGCGCGCTGGTGTTCGGCGCCCTCGGCTACGGCATCGCGGCGCTGGCTCTGCTGGGGCTGCCCGAGACGCGTGGAAGGGAACTGACGTGAAGCACTCGCACCCCGTGGCCCCGGTGGCCCCCGTGGCCCCCGTGGCCGCGGACCGGCCCGTCGTCCTCGTCGACGAGCAGGCGCACGCGTGGAGCCCCAGGACGGCCCGCTCCCGCTTCCGGCAGGGGCTGACCGGCCCCACGGCCGGGGTGGCGGCCGGCCACACCCAGGCCAACCTGATCGCGGTGCCCGCCGACTGGGCGTACGACATGCTGCTCTTCTGCACCCGCAATCCGCAGCCCTGCCCCGTGCTCGACGTCACGGACGCCGGGTCGTGGACCACCGCGCTCGCCGACGGCGCCGACCTGCGCACCGATCTGCCGCGCTACCGGGTGTGGCGGGACGGCGAGTTGGTGGAGGAGCCGACGGACGTACGGGCGCACTGGCGGGACGACCTGGTGTCGTTCCTGATCGGGTGCAGCTTCACCTTCGAGTGGGCGCTGTCCGCGGCGGGCGTCCCGATCCGCCATGTCGAACAGGGCCGCAACGTGCCGATGTTCGTCACCACCCGGCAGTGCCGTCCGGCGGGGCGGCTGCGCGGGCCGATGGTCGTGTCGATGCGTCCGGTGCCGCCCGCGCACCTGGACGCGGCGATCCGCGAGACCGGTCTGCTCCCGGCGGTGCACGGCAGCCCGGTGCACTGCGGCGATCCGTCGGCGCTCGGCATCGGCGACCTGGGCCGGCCGGACTTCGGTGATCCGGTGCAGGCCCAGCCGGGCGACATCCCGGTCTTCTGGGCCTGCGGCGTGACCCCGCAGGCCGCGGTGATGGCGTCGCGCCCGCCCTTCGCCCTCACCCACGCACCGGGGCAGATGTTCCTCACCGATGCCCGGGACGAGCAGTACCGGGTGGTGTGAGGACCGGGCGGTATGAAGGACCGGCGGTGTGAAGGGTCGGATGGCTCGCAGGCCCGGATGGTCGGCAGGCCCGGATGGTCGGCGGTCCGTCCGAAGGCCCGGATGGTCCGCAAGCCCATATGGTCCGAAGGGCCCGGATGCCCCGAGGCGGGACGCTGAGCGGAGACACTGGAGACATGACCTCGATCGACCTCAACGCCGATCTCGGCGAGGGCTTCGGCCGCTGGCGGCTCACCGACGACGAGGGCCTGCTCTCGGTCGTCACCAGCGCCAACGTGGCGTGCGGCTTCCACGCCGGGGACCCGGCCACCATGCGGCGGGTGTGCGAGCTGGCCGTCGCGCGGGGCGTGACGGTCGGCGCCCAGGTCTCCTACCGGGACCTGGCGGGCTTCGGACGGCGCGCCATGGACGTGCCGTCCGCCGAGCTGGCGGCCGAGGTGGCCTACCAGATCGGCGCCCTGGACGTCTTCGCCCGGGCCGCGGGCACGCGCGTGGCGTACGTCAAGCCGCACGGTGCCCTCTACAACCGGGTGGTACGCGACGAGGCGCAGGCGGCGGCGGTGGTCGACGGGGTGCTGCTGGCGGGCGGCGCGCTGCCCGTGCTCGGGCTGCCCGGCTCGCGCCTGCTGGAGCTGGCCGGCCGTGCCGGGCTGCCGGTCGTCGCGGAGGCGTTCGCCGACCGCGCGTACACGGACGAGGGCACGCTCGTCCCGCGCGGTCAGGACGGCGCGGTGGTGGCCGACCCGGACGCCGTGGTGGAGCGCTCGGTGGCGCTGGCCGTCTCCGGCGCGGTCGTCGCCCGCTCGGGGGCGCGGGTCGAGGTCCGCGCGCGTTCCCTGTGCGTGCACGGTGACACGCCCGGCGCGGTGGAACTGGCGCGGCGCGTCCGGCGGCGGCTGGAGGCGTCCGGTGTGCGGGTGGGGGCCTTCGCGTGAACGTCCTGCGGGTCGGTGACGACGCCCTGCTCGTCGAGGTCGCCTCGGGCGACGAGGCGGAGGCGCTGCGCGCGGAGTTGCTGCGGCGCCGCGCGGAGGGTTCGCTCGCGGCCCGGGAGATCGTCCCGGCGGCCCGTACCGTCCTCCTCGACGGTCTCACCGACCCGGCCGGGGTGGCCCGCGAACTGACCGCCGCCGAGGTGCCCGCCGCTCCCCCGCGCACCGGGGACGTCGTCGAGATCCCGGTCCGCTACGACGGTCCGGACCTCGCCGACGTGGCCGCGCACTGGGGGGTCGCGGAACGGGAGGTGGCGCGCATCCACGCGGGGACCGAGTTCCGGGTCGCCTTCTGCGGCTTCGCGCCCGGCTTCGGCTACCTGACCGGTCTGCCCGCGCGGTACGACGTCCCCCGGCGGGCCGCTCCGCGCACGGCCGTCCCGGCCGGTTCGGTGGCGCTGGCGGGCCCGTACACCGGGGTGTACCCGCGTTCGTCGCCGGGCGGCTGGCAGCTGATCGGCACGACGGAGGCGGTGCTGTGGGACCACACGCGCGTCCCGGCGGCGCTGCTGTCGCCCGGCACGCGCGTGCGGTTCGTTCCCCGCGGCCACCGGGGGGACCCATGACCGACCGGGCGCTCGCCGTCGTCCGGGCCGGCGCCCTGACGACCGTGCAGGACCGGGGCCGGCCCGGTCACGCGCACGTCGGGGTGCCCCGCTCCGGGGCGCTCGACGCTCCGGCGGCGGCGCTGGTCAACCGGCTGGTCGGCAATCCGCCCGGCGCGGCCGTCCTGGAGACCACGCTGACCGGGTGCGCGCTGCGCCCGCGGTGCCCGGTGACGGTGGCGGTCGGCGGCGCCCCCTGCCGGGTGACGGTGGACGGCCGGCCGGTGCCCTGGGGTGCGCCGGTCGACGTGCCGGCCGGGGCGCTGCTGGACGTCGGGGCCGCCGAGGCCGGCGTGCGCGCCTACGTCGGCGTCTCGGGCGGCGTCCTCGTCGAACCGGTCCTCGGCAGCCGCTCCACCGACCTGCTCTCGGGGCTGGGTCCGCCTCCGCTGGCGGACGGCACGGTACTGCCGCTGGGGCGGCCGGGCGAGCCGCCCGCGCGCGTGGACGTCGCCCCGCAGCCGGCGCCCGCGGCCGAGCTGGTCCTGCGGGTGACGCCGGGCCCGCGCGCCGACTGGTTCACTCCCGAGGCGCTGCGGGTGTTCACGACCCTGCCCTACCGGGTGTCGTCCGCGAGCAACCGCATCGGGCTGCGCCTGGACGGCCCCGCCCTGCCCCGCTCCCGCACCGGGGAGCTGCCCAGCGAGGGCATGGTGCTGGGCGCGGTGCAGGTGCCGCCCGAGGGCGGGCCGGTGGTGTTCCTGGCCGACCACCCGACGACGGGCGGCTACCCGGTGATCGGCGTCGTCCGCGCCGCCGACCTGCCGGCGGCGGCACAGGCGGCGCCCGGAACACCGGTGCGTTTCACGGCGGTACGCCGACGCTGACCGACGGCGCGGGCGGCCCGGGCGGCACGCCCGCGCCGGTCGTCACGCCGCCTCGGGCCGTTCCGTCGCCGACAGGGCGGCGAGGGCGGCGCCGACCGCGGCGGACGCGCGCAGGTCGAGGCGGGTGCTCGTGCCGCGCGCGCGGTGGCGCAGCTCGTCGGCGGCCAGGGTCAGGAGCTGGGGCAGCAGGTCGACGCAGCGCCGGGCCACCCAGCCCGTACCGGCGGTGGCCAGCCACCACAGGCTCGCCGGTCCGGTGGGGGCCGGGGACCCGTGGTCGGGTGAGGGCGCGGGCCCCGTGGCGGCGCCGCGCTCGGCGAGCAGGGCGTGGAAGCGCAGCGCGAGCTGCCGGTGGCCCCCTTCGCCGGGGTGCAGCCGGTCCGCGCTCCACATCGCCCGGTCGGTGACCCAGTCGCCCTCGCACGCGTGCAGGTGCACGGCCCCGTACCGCTCGGAGAGGGCGTGCACCACCGCGTTGACCGCCCGCTGCCGCCTGGCCAGCGGCCGGGCCAGCACGCCCGGCAGCCCGAGCATCGTCCCGGGGTCCGGCAGACAGGCGGTGAGCAGCAGCGCCCCCTGCCCGGTGAACGCGGAGTACACCGTGTCGAGGCGGGCGGCGATCTCCCCCACGTCGAAGGTGCCGCGCAGGGTGTCGTTGACGCCGACGACGACGGAGACGACGTCGGGGCGCAGGGCGAGCCCCGCGGGCAGCTGACGCGCGGCCACGTCGGAGGTCTGCGCCCCGCTGACGGCGAGGTTGGTGAACTCCACGGGCTCCTCGGCCAGCCCGGCGGCCAGCAGCGCGGCCCATCCGCGCCACCGGCCCCCGACCCGGACCCCGGTGCGGCTCCCGCTCCCGACCGGATCGCCGACCCCCTCGGTCAGCGAATCACCGAGCGCCACGAACCGGACGCGTCTCATGACACGGCCTCCGGCAGCACGGGCCGAGTGGGCACCGCCGCGTCGTGCGCGTCCAGGAACGCCCTGACCGCCGTGTCCCAGCCGAAGCACTCCGCACGCGCGCGTGCCGCCTCCCGCCGGTCCCGCTCCCTTCGCTCCAGCAGCCGGGCCACCGCGTCGGCGAACGCCTCCCCGTGGTCGGCGGCGACGGCCCCGGCGGAGCCGATGACCTCCGGCAGCGCCGACGACGCGCTCGCCACCACGGGCGTCCCGCACGCCATCGCCTCCAGCGCGGCCAGTCCGAAGGTCTCGGCCGGTCCGGGCGCCAGGCACACGTCGGCGGACGCCTGGAGCGCTCCGAGCAGACCGCGGTCGGCGACGTGTCCGAGGAAGGTCACCGGCAGCCCCTGCTCCCGCGCCCGCTGCTCCAGCCGCGCGCGCAACGGCCCGTCCCCGGCCACCACCAGCACCGGGCGCGCCCCTCGCCGCCGCAGCGCCGCCAGCGCGTCGAGCGCCGTGCCCGGGCGCTTCTCCACGGAGAGCCGCGAGCACATCACCAGCAGGGTCTCGTCCCCGCGTGCGTACCCGGCGCGCAGCCCCGGATCACGCAGGCCGGGCCGGCGTCCGGTCAGGTCGACGCCGAGCGGGGCGCGTACGACGTTGCGGGCTCCGACGCGGACGAACTCCCGCTCGGCGAACTCGGTCGTGCACACCACCCGCGCGTAGGTGTGCGCGGTACGGATGTTCAGGGCGTCGGCGGTGCGCCGGGCCGTCCGCTCGGGCAGACCCCAGGTGCGCAGCACCCCGTCGGCGGTCTCGTGCGAGACCATCACGGCGGGGACCCTGGCCCGGCGGGCCCACTTGCCGGTCCAGCGCAGCGTGGTGCGGTCGGAGACCTCCAGGCGGTCGGGGGCCAGGTCCTCCAGCAGGGCGGCCACGCGCCGCTTGTCGGTCAGCACGCGGTAGCCGCCGGTGCCCGGGAGCAGGGGCCCGGGGAGGGTGATCACCCGCCCCTGCTCGGTCTCCCGGTCGTCGGCCCGCTCACCGGGGACGACGAGAACGGGGTGGTGGCCGACGGCCCGGTAGCCCTTGCCCAGCTCGCGCAGCGCGGTGCGCAGGCCGCCGGACGCGGGGGCGACGAAGTTGGCGAGCCGGACGATCCGCAGCGCGTTCATGCCGCGAGCACCGCCTTCCGTGAGGCGAGGACGTCCGTGTAGTGCTCGATCAGCCGGTCGCCCACGGCCGCCCAGGTGCGGCCCTCGACGGCCGCCCGCCCGGCGGCGCCGTAGGCGGCCCGCAGCGCGGGGTCCGCGGCCAGCGACCGGACCGCGCCCCGTACGGCGGCGGCGTCGTGGGGCGGGACCAGCATCCCGGTGCGGCCGTGGGCGACCAGGTCGAGGGGGCCGCCCGCGGCGGGGGCGACGACGGGGACGCCGCTCGCCATGGCCTCCTGCACCGTCTGGCAGAACGTCTCGAAGGGGCCGGTGTGCGCGAAGACGTCCAGGGAGGCGAAGACGCGGGCGAGTGCGTCACCGGTACGGCGGCCCAGGAAGACCGCGCCCGGCAGTGCCTGTTCCAGGCCGGGCCGGCTGGGCCCGTCCCCGACGACCACCACGCGCACGCCGTCCAGCCCGCAGACCCCGGACAGCAGCTCCACCCGCTTCTCGGGAGCGAGCCGGCCGACGTAGCCGACGATCAGCTCGCCGTTCGGGGCGAGTTCGCGGCGCAGCGCCTCGTCGCGCCGGTCGGGCCGGAAGCGGTCGGTGTCCACCCCGCGCGGCCACCGGGCCACTCGGGGCACGCCGTGCGCCTCGAGGTCGCGCAGGGCCGCGCTCGACGGCGCGAGGGTGAGGTCGGCGGCACCGTGCACGGAGCGGATGCGCCGCCAGGCCGCCGCCTCCCCCGCCCCCATGTAGGTACGGGCGTATCCGGCGAGGTCGGTCTGGTAGACGGCCACCGCGGGGACGCCCAGCCGGCGCCTGGCGGCCGCGATCGCCGGGCACCGCGCCGACATCGTCCACCTGGCCAGCCCGTTCGTCCTCGGCGTGCGGGGCATGGCCGCCGCCGCCCGGCTGGGCGTCCCCGCGGTGGCCGTCTACCAGACCGACCTCGCCGGATACGCCCGTACCTACATGGGGGCGGGGGAGGCGGCGGCCTGGCGGCGCATCCGCTCCGTGCACGGTGCCGCCGACCTCACCCTCGCGCCGTCGAGCGCGGCCCTGCGCGACCTCGAGGCGCACGGC
>MUMD01000040.1 GCA_002155895.1 Streptomyces rochei | reverse complement strand
ACGGGAGGGGCCCGGCGGTGACTCACCGCCGGGCCCCTCCCGTATGTCGTCCGTCGTCGTCCCGTGTCCGCGGGCTACAGCGCGCCGAAGCCCACCTTGCGCGGGGACGGCTCGCCGATCTCGACGTAGGCGAGACGGTCGGCCGGCACCAGGACCTTGCGGCCGTGTTCGTCCACGAGGCTCAGCAGCTGCGACTTGCCGGCCAGTGCCTCGGCCACCACACGCTCGACCTCCTCGGCACTCTGACCGCTCTCCAGAACGATCTCGCGGGGCGCGTGCTGCACGCCGATCTTGACCTCCACGGCTATGTCCCTCCGACGGTCAGTGAAGTGCGCGATCTTCCGCGCCGTACCCAGCACACATTAGCCCGGTGAGGGGACGTACACGCTCCGCCGGAGAACGCCAGGAGCGAACAGCCGACGGGAACAGGCGTCCCGTGCGTCCCGCGGCCGTGCCGGTCAGTGCTGCTCGGTGCCGTGCAGCGGGAAGCCGGCGATGCCCCGCCAGGCCAGCGAGGTCAGCAGCTGCACCGCCTGGTCGCGCGGCACACTGCGGTCGCTGTGCAGCCAGGAACGGGCCACCACCTGCGCGAGCCCGCCCAGCCCGGAGGCCAGCAGCATCGACTCGGCCCGCGAGAGGCCGGTGTCCTCGGCGATGACGTCGCAGATCGCCTCGGCGCACTCGTTGGTGACCTTGTCGACGCGCTCGCGCACGGCGGGCTCGTTGGTCAGGTCCGACTCGAAGACCAGGCGGAAGGCGCCGCCGTCGTCCTCGACGTACGCGAAGTAGGCGTCCATCGTGGCCCGCACGCGCTGCTTGTTGTCGCTCGTCGAGGCGAGCGCGTGGCGCACGGACTGGATCAGGGCCTCGCAGTGCTGGTCCAGCAGGGCGAGATAGAGGTCGAGCTTGCCCGGGAAGTGCTGGTAGAGCACCGGCTTGCTGACGCCCGCCCGTTCGGCGATGTCGTCCATCGCGGCCGCGTGGTACCCCTGGGCCACGAACACTTCCTGTGCGGCGCCCAGCAGCTGGTTGCGTCGGGCTCGGCGGGGAAGGCGTGTGCCCCGCGGGCGTACCGCCTCTGTCTGCTCGATGGCTGTCACGCCGCCTCCCATAGTCGTCCTCGTGCGGTGTGCGCCGCGCCGCCATCGTACTTTTCGGTAACCGTGCTGTGTGCGGTGCGAGCGCAGAATTTCACGGACCGGACGGTGACGAAAGCCGCACAACAGGTTTCAAAAGGGTCCAGGCCGGGCAGAAATCCGCCTCTTTCCTGCTCGTCCCTGCTCATCGGGCCTTTTCGCCGCCGCCGTTCGCCGCGCTGCGGGCCGGCCGATCAGCGGTAGTCGTCCTCGTCGTGGGAGACGATCCGGGCCTGCTCCGCCAGGTCGGCCTCGTTGGCGCGGCCCGGGTCGTGGCCGGTCAGCGGGTCGTCGCGCTCCGGCGCGATGTCCTTCTTCTGCTCGGCCGCGTCGGCGTCCGGCGCCTCGACGTCGAACTCCTCCGCTTCCTGTGCCTCGTCCTCGAAGGTCTCGGGGTCGGTCGGATCGACGGTCATGCCGGGCTCCCTTCCTACGAACGTCCCTGAAGGTGCAGGGGCCACACGCGGGTGCCCACTCCACGAGCGTAGGAGACACCCGTTCCGGACGCCATGCGTCGTCCGGGCCCCTCCGTGGCCCTCCGCGGGGGCGGTGGGTGCGGTCATGGGTACCCGGAGAGGGAAGCGACCCACCCCCCTTGTGATGGCGAACACATGAACCACTGCGTGATCGTCTCGTAACATTGCCGCATGTCTTCGACCGAGCCGCCGTCCGCCTCGCCCGCCAACGTGCTGCCGAAGGTCGCGGCCGTCAAGGTCGCGGACGGTGAGCGTCTGAGGTCGGTCCATCTGCCTGGCGTCACCCTGACGGTGCGCTCGCGCCCGCCCGCCCGCGAGGGACTGCCGCCCGCCCTCTACGTCCACGGCCTCGGCGGCTCCTCGCAGAACTGGTCGGCGCTGATGCCGCTGCTGGACGGCGTGGTCGACAACGAGGCGCTGGACCTGCCGGGCTTCGGCGACTCCCCGCCGCCGGACGACGGCGACTACTCGATCACCGGACACGCGCGCGCGGTCATCCGTTACCTGGACGCTTCCGGGCGCGGTCCCGTGCACCTCTTCGGCAACTCGCTCGGCGGCGCCGTCACCACCCGGGTCGCCGCCGCGCGCCCCGACCTGGTGCGGACGCTGACCCTGGTGTCACCGGCGCTGCCGGAGATCCGCGTGCAGCGCAGCGCCGTGCCGACGGGGCTGCTGGCGGTGCCGGGGGTGGCGGCGCTGTTCACCCGGCTCACCCGGGAGTGGACCGCGGAGCAGCGGGTGCGCGGCGTCACCGCGCTCTGCTACGGCGACCCCGGGAGGGTGAGCGAGGAGGGCTTCCGCAACGCCGTCGAGGAGATGGAGCGGCGGCTGCAACTGCCGTACTTCTGGGACGCGATGGCGCGTTCCGCGCGCGGCATCGTCAACGCGTACACGCTGGGCGGCCAGCACGCGCTGTGGCGACAGGCCGAACGGGTTCTCGCACCCACGCTCCTGGTCTACGGTGGTCGGGACCAACTCGTCGGCTACCGCATGGCCCAGCGGGCCGCCCGCGCCTTCCGTGACTCCCGGCTGCTCACCCTGCCGGACGCGGGTCACGTGGCGATGATGGAGTATCCGGAGACGGTGGCCACGGCGTTCCGCGAACTCCTCGCGGACACCGCGAAGCCGGCGGCCGACGAGCGGACCGACGGGGTCCTCGGGGACGAGACCGCCGACCAGACCACAGGAGGCTGAGGCGCGACGTGGGACGCCACAGCCGACGCGGGCCCGCTCCCAAGCCCGCCGGCGGGGACACCTCCGCGCGGGAGACCCGGCCGGGGCTCCTGGGACGCCGCCGGGCACCCGAACCTCCGGCCGGCGACCAGGCGCCGCCGGTGAGCGGAGCCCCCGGCGCGGCTTCCCCGGGAACGCAGGGCGGCCCCTGGGGCGCGGGCGGCGGTGGCCGCCGACCGGGCGAGGTCGGTCTTCGAGGCGGCGGCGAGCAACAGGGCGGCGGCGAGCGTCAGGGGTACGCGGGGCCGCGAGCGAGGCCGGCGGAGGGCGCACCCGCGGGCACTCCCGCGCACGGGATGCCGTCCGTCCCGGGCGGGACGCTTCCGCACGGTTTTTCGAGGAGCGCCGAGGGGACGCCCGCGCACGGGATTCCGCGGGTTCCGGACGGGACCCCGGCCCGTGGGTTCCCGCGGGTTCCGGAAGGGACCCCGGCTCATGGCTTCCCGAGGGTCCAGGGCGGTACGCCCGCGCAGGGGTTCCCGCGGGTGCCGGACGGCACGGCCGGGCGCGGTGTCCCGGGTGGCCCGGAGGGTGCGTCGCGGCAGGGCTTCACGCGGGGCGCGGACGGCACGCCCGCGCACGGTGTCCCCGGGCCGCACGGGGACACACCGGCGCACGGTGTGCCGAGGGTTCGCGGCGGTCATCCGGAGCAGCGTGAAGCCGGCGGCGGCTGGGGCGAGTTGAACGGCCGGACCGGCGCCGGGTACGGCACTCCCGCGGTGCCGCCCGCCGGCGCGCCCGCGCACCCGGGGCCTCCCGGCGGGCCGACGGGACCCGGCGCGCCCTTCCCGCGGCAACGGCAGGCGCCGTCGGACGGGGCGCGGGAGGATGCCGGGCCGCCTTCCCGAGGAGGGGCGCGCCAGGCCCCTCACGGCGGGCCCCGACAGGATTACCTGGACGCCTTCGACGGCGACGACGACCTCTTCGTGCCGCGCCCACGGCCCCGTACCGGTGCCTCCGCGCGGCCTGCCGACCCCCATGCCTCCGTCACCGACTGGAGCACCGTCGACGGACACGGCGTGGGCGGGCCGCCCACGGGCCCCGGCCCCGGCCCCGACACGGACGACGCGGGTCCCACCGGCGACCCTGCGGCGGCCAAGGGCGGCAAGGGCAGGACCTTCACCGGCATCGCCGCGGCCGCCGTCACCACCGTGCTGGCGGTCGTCGTGGCGGGCCAGGTCGCCGACGGCTCGGACGCCGGGAACACGCGGTCCCAGGCCGCCGCCGACCAGGCCCGCGGGCCCCATGACCCCCCGTCGCGGAACGACGACCGGCCGACGCCCTCCGCCTCCCGGAGCGTCCAGCCGCTGACGTACGAGCAGAAGATGGGCAAGATCTACCCGCTCGGGGCCACGCTCAAGGGCTCGGGGAAGTTCGAGGCCATCGCGGGTATCGCCGACGGGCCGGAGAAGGGTGAGAGGTACACCTACCGCGTGGAGGTGGAGCGGGGGCTCGGGCTCGACGGCGAGCTGTTCGCCGAGGCCGTCCACAAGACGCTCAACGACGACCGGAGCTGGGCCCACAACGGCGCCCGCTCCTTCAGCCGCATCCACTCCGGCGACCCCGACTTCGTGATCACGCTGGCCAGCCCCGGCACGACCGCCGAGTGGTGTGCCAAGTCCGGGCTGGACACCACCGTGGACAACGTGTCGTGCGACTCGGCCGCCACCCAGCGCGTGATGATCAACGCCTACCGGTGGGCACAGGGCGCCGAGCCCTACGGTGACGACATCCACGGGTACCGGCAGATGCTGATCAACCACGAGGTCGGCCACCGCATCGGCTACAACCACGTCACCTGCGACAAGGACGGCGAACTCGCCCCGGTCATGCAGCAGCAGACCAAGTTCGTCGACCACGACGGCATCGACTGCCGGCCCAACCCCTGGGCGTACCCGAACAGTTGACCGCGGCGGCCTGGCCATCGAGTCACGTAACGTGACCCCTTGATTCCTTAGCGCGACCGAACGCGTCCCGCACGGGAAAGTTACGACCGTTCACCCCTTTTGGTGGCGCGATGGACAACCGTCCATCGCGCCACCGCCTTGTCCGCATACGTTCGTCCCGCTGCGAGCCGCCGGGCCAACGGCGGCTGTCCCAACGGGAGATCGGGGGTGCGCGCGTGCGCATCGGATTGCTTACGGAGGGTGGCTATCCGTATGTGAGCGGTGAGGCCGGACTCTGGTGCGACCGGCTCGTGCGCGGGCTCGGGCAGCACGAGTTCGACGTCTACGCGCTCACCCGGAGCGAGCGCCAGGAGGCCCGGGGCTGGGTCCCGCTGCCGCCGCAGGTGAGCCGGGTGCGCACCGCCTCGCTGTGGGACGCCGAGGACGACGGGGTCGTGTACGGACGGCGCGCGCGCCGGCGCTTCGCCGAGCACTACGGCGAACTCGCCGCCACCCTGTCCACGACCGTTCCCGGGCAGGTCCCCGGAGCGTCCGGGACGGTCTCGCAAGCGAATTCCGAGGCCGCTCCGGACCAGTCCGCCCTTGAGGCGGACCGTTTCGCCAACGCGCTGTACGGCCTCGCCGAACTGGCCCGGGACGAGGGCGGTCTGCCCCGCGCGCTGCGCTCGGAGACCGCCGTGCGCGCCCTGGAGCGCGCCTGTCGCGCGCCCGGCGCCCACCGCTTGGCGCGCGAGGCGCGCGTCCCGGACCTGCTCACCGTGGCCGCACGACTCGAACGCGCCCTGCGCCCCCTGTCGCTCGACTGGTACGAGGACGACGGCCTGGGCGCCGTCGACCTGTGTCACGCGGCCTCCGGCGGCACCGCCGCCCTGCCGGGCCTGCTCGCCCGGCACTTCTGCGAGGTACCCCTGCTGGTGACCGAGTACGGGGTGCGGCTGCGGGCGCACTACCTCACGGACCCCGACTCCTCGCCATCCATACGCGCGCTGCTGGCCGCCTTCCACGGCCGGCTGGCCGCGGAGACCTACCGGCGCGCGGCCCTGATCACGCCCGGCAACGCGCACGCCCGTCGCTGGCAGGAGCGTTGCGGGGCCGACCGCGCCAAGCTCCGCACGGTCCACCCCGGCATGGACGCGACCCCGTTCGCCGAAGCGGGGGAGTCACCGGAGTGCGCCGACCCCCGCACCCTGGTGTGGGTCGGCCGGGTGGAGCCCGCCAAGGACCTCGTCTCGCTGCTCCACGCCTTCGCGGAGATCCGCAAGGAGGAACCGGGGGCGCGCCTGCGGATCGTCGGCGGCCCCGCCGACCCCGAGGGCGCGGCCTACCTCGCCCACTGCAAGGGCCTGGCCGCGCAGCTCTTCCCCGACGAGGCCGACGGCCCGCACGCCGTAGGGAGCAACCCGGTCTCCTTCGAGGAGACCGGCGGCCCCGAACTGCCCTCCCGCGCCGACGCCTACGCTTCGGGAGCCCTGGTGGTCCTCTCCAGCGTGGTCGAGGGGTTCCCGGCCGGCCTGGTCGAGGCCATGTTCTGCGGCCGGGCCACGGTGTCCACGGACGTCGGCGCGGTGGTGGAGGCCATCGGCGGCACCGGACTCGTCGTCCCTCCGCGCAACCCGCGGGCGCTCGCCGAGGCGTGCGTGGCCCTGCTGCGTGATCCCGAGCGCCGCGCGCGCCTGGGCGCCGCCGCGCGCGCCCGCGCACTGGAACTCTTCACCGTCGAGCAGAACGTCGCGGCATTTCACGGCATTTACCTCGACATCCTCTCGCGGACACCCGCGCGCCGGGTCGTCCTCGACGAGACCGGCGAGCCCGTGCCGTTCTCCGCCCCGGCCGAGGGGCACGTGCCCGGCCGCTGGACGGAGAGCACCGCCCGTGCCGCCGTCCGCGGGGGCCCGGGCTGGGCGACGGACGCTCCCGTCCGGGCCACGGTGCGCGACCCCGCGTCCGAGAAGACGCCGGCAGGAACGGCCGGAGGCCCGAACCCGGACGCGTCGGACATGGGCCCGCCGGCCGCGGTCCCGCTGACGGCGATCGACGAACCGTCGGCCATGGCCTCCGTCCCGGTCACCGAGGGGGTCCGATGAGCGGCCTCGACGAACTCGACCGCGACCCGCGGCCCGCGGCCGTGACGGGGGAGACCGGCACGGGGGACGCCGGCAGGCACGAGGCCGGCATGCGGGAGACCGGCTCGCGGGGGACGGGATCGCGGGAGACGGGCCGGCGTGAGACGGGTTCGCGAGAGACGGGTTCACGGGAGGCCGGTACGCGCCCGTCCGTCGCCGCTCGACGCGTCGCCGCGGACCCGGTGAAGACGCTGATGCACCGGCACCGCGAGCTGTGCGAACGCGCCGTGGACCCCTTGGAGATCGCGGCCGGGCTGGAGGCCCACGGCGTCACCGACCGGACCGCCGCCCGGTTCCGCCACCGGGACGTCTTCTCCCTCGCCGAGGAGATGTACGCCCGTACCCCGCGCGACGCCGACACCCCGCCGACGCCCGAGGAACAGCCGCCTGCCCGGGCGCGGGCCGGCTGGATGCCGCTCGCCCTGCTGCCGGGTGCCCTGTGCGCCGCCGCCGTGGCCGGCCTGCGCCTCACCGACGGCAGACCGCGCCTGATCGCGGCCGTCGTCGGCGCGTCGGCCGTGCTCCTCGCCGTGCGCGCGGTACTGCGCCGGGGGCCGCTGAGCGCCGGCACACGCACCTCCGGGATCTGGACGTGCTGGCTCCTCGGCTACGCCCTCCTCGGCGACGGCCTGCTCGACGCCGCTGTCGCCGGCGGCCCCGACGGCCTGCCCGACGGCACCACCGACGGACCGTGGCCCGTCACCGTCGCGCCCGTGCTGGCCCTCGCCCTGGCCTGCGCGCCCGCCGCGGCGGGCGCCCACCTCTTCGCGGTGCGCGCCCGCCGCAAACTGAAGGCCAGCCGGGGCCTGGCGGACTTCTCCGCCTCCGTACGCCCTCTGCTGCTCGGCACCTTCGCCCTGTTCATGGGGGCGCTCACGGTGCTCACGGCGCTGAGCGCCGCGGTACTCGGGGAGCCCCCCGCCCTCGCCCGGACACTCACCCTCGGTGCCCTCCTGCTGCTGGCCCGGCTGCTCACCGTGCACGGACACACCCACGCCCCCGCGCTCGTCCTGGCCGCGGCGGCCACCGCGGAGGCGACGGCGTCGGCCACGCTCTTCGCCGCCCGCCTCCCCGGCTGCGGCTTCGTGGCCGCACCCGTGGAGGCGCTGATCGCCGCCTGCGGCCCGGCCGGCGTCCCGACGGCGGCCTGCGGCACCGGCGCCCTGGTCCTCCTGATCCACGCGGCCCGTCGCCTGACCAAGGCGTCCGCGCACGCGGCCGTGGAGCGAGCGCGTTGACCGCGCCCCCAGACACCCCCCACACATCCGCATCACTCCCTGAAGGAGCCCCCAGATGACCACCTCCCGACCCGACGCCTCGGCTCCGGGAGCCGCCCGATGAGAGTCCTGCTGATCGGAGCCAACGGCTACATCGGCCGCTTCGTCGCCGAGCGCCTGCTCGCCGACCCGGCCGTCCAGCTGACCGCCCTGGGCCGCGGCGACGACGCCGACGTCCGCTTCGACCTCGCCAGCGGCAGCCCCGGCGCCCTCACCCGCTTCCTCGACGCCGTCCACCCCGGAGTCGTCGTCAACTGCGCGGGGGCCACCCGAGGCGGCGCGCGGGACCTCACCCGGCACAACACCGTCGCCGTCGCCACCGTCTGCGAGGCACTGCGCCGCAGCGGCTGCGGCGCCCGCCTGGTGCAGGTCGGCTGCAGCGCCGAGTACGGACCCAGCCAGCCCGGCTCCTCCACGGCGGAGGACGCCGTGCCGCGCCCCGGCGGCCCCTACGGCGTCAGCAAGCTCGCCGCCACCGAACTGGTCCTCGGCTCGGGCCTGGACGCCGTCGTCCTGCGCGTCTTCTCACCCGCCGGCCCCGGCACCCCCGCCGGCTCCCCGCTGGGCCGTCTCGCCGAAGCCATGCGCCGCGCGATGCAGTCCGGCGACGGCGAGCTGCGGCTCGGCGGCCTCGGCGCGCAACGCGACTTCATCGACGTCCGCGACGTCGCCCGCGCCGTCCACGCCGCCTCGCTCTCGGCGGCGCAAGGCATCATCAACATCGGTTCCGGCCGTGCCGTGCGCCTGCGCGACGCCGCCGCGACCCTCGCCCGGGTGGCCGGCTACGGCGGAGCCCTGCACGAACTCGACGGCCCGCCCGGAGGACTGCGGCCCACCATCGGCCACCCCCGCGGCGAATCGGCCGGCCACCGCGTCGACGGCCTCGGCCACCACCGGGCCGACGCCCTCGGCCACCACCGCCCGGAGACCCTCGGCCACCGCGGCGAACGCCCCGACACCGAGCACGCCGCCCCGGTCGCCTACCCGTACCCGGACGGCTGCGGAAGCTGGCAGCAGGCCGATGTGCGCACCGCCCGCGACCGGCTCGGCTGGCGGCCCAGGATCGCCCTCGAGGAATCCCTCGCCGACATCTGGATGGAGGCGGCATGCCGTATCTGACCCGCACCCGAGCGGGCATCGCGAGCACCGACGTCCGCACCGGCCTCGGTGTCCCGGGCCTGGCCCACCCCCTCGTCGCACCCCGCGAGTGGGCGGAGCTGACCTGGCCCGGCACGCCCCTGCACTGGGTCGTCCTGAACGTCGCCGACGGCCCCGGAGCCCAGCCCGACCCCCACTGCCTGGAGGCCGCCGGCCGCCTGCGCAACGCGGGGGTCCGCGTCCTCGGGCACCTCGACGCCGCCTACGGGACGCGGAGCTTCGGCGAGATGATCTCCGACGCGCACCGCCACCTCGACTGGTACCGGGTCGACGGCTTCCTCCTCGACCGCTGCCCCTCCGAGCGGTCCGCGCTCCCCGAGATCCGCCGCACGGTCACCACCTTGCGGGCGATCCGTGACGATGCCCACATCGTCCTCGGCCACGGCACCCACCCCTACCCCGGCTACGCGGAGAACGCCGACCAGTTGGTGACCTTCTCGGGTCCCTGGAGCGACTACCGCTGGTCGCAGGCGGCCGAGTGGAGCGCCGACTACCCGCCCGAGCGTTTCTGCCACCTCGTCCACGGTGTGCCCCGCGGTCACCTGGAGGAGGCACTGCGCATCGCCCGCTGGCAGGGCGCCGCGACGATCTGGTTCACCGACCGCACCGACCGGGGCGGCCGGGTGGACCCCTGGGAGACGATGCCCGGCTACTGGGACGAGATCGTCTCGCTTATCGGGACGGGTGTCTCGGAATGAAAAAGGCCGTGGCAGTGTTGCGAGGAGAACAACCGTAATCACTGACCGACAAACGGAGTCCCCGTGTCGCTGCCACCCCTGGTCGAGCCGGCCCCCGAGCTCACCGTAGACGAGGTCCGCAGGTACTCCCGCCACCTGATCATCCCCGATGTGGGGATGGACGGGCAGAAGCGGCTGAAGAACGCCAAGGTGCTCGCCGTGGGCGCGGGCGGCCTCGGTTCGCCGACCCTGATGTACCTGGCGGCAGCCGGTGTCGGCACGCTCGGCATCGTCGAGTTCGACGAGGTCGACGAGTCCAACCTGCAGCGTCAGGTCATCCACAGCCAGGCCGACATCGGCCGCTCCAAGGCCGAGTCCGCCCGCGACACGATCAAGGGCATCAACCCGTACGTGGACGTGGTCCTTCACCAGGAGCGGCTCGAGGCCGACAACGTGATGGACATCTTCAGCCAGTACGACCTGATCGTCGACGGCACGGACAACTTCGCGACCCGCTACCTGGTCAACGACGCCTGCGTGCTGCTCAACAAGCCCTACGTCTGGGGCTCGATCTACCGCTTCGACGGCCAGGCGTCCGTCTTCTGGTCCGAGCACGGCCCCTGCTACCGCTGCCTCTACCCGGAGCCCCCGCCCCCCGGCATGGTCCCCTCCTGCGCCGAGGGCGGCGTCCTGGGCGTGCTCTGCGCGTCCATCGGCTCCATCCAGACCAACGAGGCCATCAAGCTCCTCGCGGGCATCGGCGAGCCGCTGGTCGGCCGCCTGATGATCTACGACGCCCTGGAGATGCAGTACCGCCAGGTCAAGGTCCGCAAGGACCCGAACTGCGCGGTCTGCGGCGAGAACCCGACCGTCACCGAACTCATCGACTACGAGGCCTTCTGCGGCGTCGTCTCCGAAGAGGCCCAGGCGGCGGCCGCCGACTCCACGATCACTCCCAAGCAGCTCAAGGAGTGGATCGACGACGGCGAGAACATCGAACTCATCGACGTCCGCGAGCCGAACGAGTTCGAGATCGTCTCCATCCCGGGCGCCCGGCTGATCCCGAAGAACGAGTTCCTGATGGGATCCGCCCTGGAGAGCCTTCCGCAGGACAAGAAGATCGTCTTGAACTGCAAGACGGGTGTCCGCAGTGCGGAAGTCCTGGCGGTCCTCAAGTCCGCCGGCTTCTCCGACGCCGTCCACGTCGGCGGCGGCGTCATCGGCTGGGTCAACCAGATCGAACCGGAGAAGCCCGTCTACTGACCGCGCCCCGGTCGGCCGGGACGCGGAGGGCTTGTCCGAGCGGCGGGGGTTCCACGCACCGTGGGTGCGTGGGGCCCCCGCCGTCGTCATGAGCAGACCTTGCCGTCCTCGGGGACCGTGCCCTTCAGCAGGTAGGCGTCGACCGCCGAGTCGACACAGTCGCTGCCGCTCCCGTACGCCCCGTGGCCCTCGCCCTTCCAGGTGAGCACCACGCCGACGTCCTTGCCCAGTTCGTCCGCCATCCTGCGGGCGCCCTCGTAGGGCGTGGCCGGGTCGCCGGTGTTGCCGACGACGAGGATCGGAGCCGCGCCCGGCGCGCTGACCTCCGGGGTCTCGTGCTGACCGGCCACGGGCCAGTCGTGGCACCAGCCGGCCGTGTCCCAGCCGAGGAAGGCCCCGAACACCGGGGAGACCTTCTCGAACCTCGGCAGCAGCTCCTTCGTCTCCTCCAGGGTCGGCCGCTGCCTGTCGTCCAGGCACGATATGACCCGCTGGGAGTGGGTCGTCGTGCCGTAGTGCCCCGAGGCGTCGCGCTCGTTGTAACCGTCGGCGAGGGCCAGCAGCTCCGAGCCGTCGCCCTCCTCGGCCGCCGTCAGCGCGCTGGTCAGGGCCGGCCAGCCGGACTTGCTGTAGAGGGGCAGCACGATGCCGGTGAGGGCCAGCGTCTGGGTCAGCTCCCGATCCGGCGACGAGGTCGGCAGCGGCTCCGCGTCGAGTCGTTCGAGCAGGTCGGCGATGTCCCGCGATCCCTGCTCCGGGTCCTGTCCGGTGGACTCCAGATAGTCGTCCAGGGCGCGCTGGAAGCCCCTGGCCTGGTTCTCGGCGTGGCCCATCGTGTCGGCGGTCGGGTCCACGACCGCGTCGAGGGTCATGCGGCCCACGTTCTTCGGGAACAGGTGGGCGTAGACGCCGCCGAGTTCGGTGCCGTAGGAGATGCCGAAGTAGTGCAGCTTCGCGTCGCCCAGGACATGGCGCATCAGGTCCATGTCGCGGGCGGTGTCCGTGGTCGACACGTGCGACATCAGCTCACCGGCGGCCTTGCGGCAGCCCTGGCCGAAGGCTGCGGCGTCCCGCAGATACGCCTGTTCCTCGGCGGCGGTGTCCGGCGTGGAGTCCACCGACTCGGCGTCCTCGATCGCCTCGTCGCCGCGGCAGCGGATGCCCTCGCTGGCGGCCACCCCGCGCGGGTCCCAGCTCACCAGGTCGTACCGCTCGTGCAGGGAGGAGACCGTGTCGGCGTACGACGGCATCATCGAGACGCCCGAGCCGCCGGGCCCGCCGAAGTTGAACAGCAGGGAGCCGATGCGCTCGTCGCCGGTGGCCTCGGACCGGATCAGGGCCAGGTCGATCGTCTCGCCGTCCGGGTCCGCCCAGTCCAGCGGGGCCTTGAGCGTGGCACACCGCCAGTCGCCGTCCGGGGCGGGCGAGTCCGCGGTGTCCTCGCAGCGGCCCCAGTCGAGCTGCTGGGAAGCCAGCGCCTTCGGCACTCCGGACGGTGCCGCGGCCGTCGGCGCGGCGCCGCTCCGGCCGCCGTCGTCCTTGTCCTTCCCGGACGAGCCGCCGCTGCAGCCCGCCGTCAGCAGTGCGGCGGCGGCCGTCAGGGCCGTCCACCGAACGAGACGCGTCATCGCTTCCCCCCTCGCAGGCCGTCCGCGCCGTGCGGCGGATGGCGGTCATGCCATGGTAGGCGGAGTGCACCGTGCCCGCCGTGGCCTGTGGATAACGCTCTGACCTGCTGTTTCGTCCAGCCCGTGGGGTGGTGGGGTCAAGAGCAGACCGTGCCGTCGGCCGGGACCTTCCCGTCCAGCAGATAGCCGTGCACGGCGTTCCGCACGCAGGCGTTCCCGCTGTCGTAGGCGCCGTGCCCCTGACCCCTGTAGGTCAGCTCCACACCGACGTTCCGGCCCAGCGCGTCCGCCATCCTCGCGGCACCCTCGTAGGGCGTCGCGGGATCGCCCGTGTTGCCGATCACCAGGATCGGGGCCGCGCCGGAGGCGCCGACGTCCGGGTGGTCGGCCGCGCCGGGCACCGGCCAGTCGGTGCAGCCGATCATGGACCAGGCGAGGTAGTCGCCGAACACCGGCGACGCCTTCCGGAACTCGGGCAGCCTGCCCTCCACGTACGCGGGGTCGTACCGCGGTTTGTCGTCGGCGCAGTTGATGGCGACGTTGGCGGCCGTGATGTTGCTGTACCGCCCGTTCTCGTCGCGCCCGTTCAGCGAGTCCGACAGCGCCATCAGGACCCTGCCGTCCCCGTCGTACGCCTGCACCAGCCCTTCGGTGAGGTACTCCCAGAAGTCCTTCGAGTACAGCGCCTGCGCGATGCCGCCGGTCGCCGCGGTCTGGGTGAGTTCGCGCGGGAAGATGCCCGAGATCGGCTTGCGGTCGAGGTCCTTCAGGAGCCGGGCGATGCGGTCCTTGACGTTCTGCGCGCTGTCTCCGACGGGGCACTCCTCGACCTTCGAGACGCAGTCCCCGGCGTAGTTGTCGAGGGCGAGCTGGAACCCCTTCGCCTGTCCGAGCGAGCCCTGTTCGGGGGTCTGCGTCGGGTCGACGACCGCGTCGAAGACGGCGCGGCCCACGTTCTTCGGGAAGAGGTGGGCGTAGACGCCGCCGAGTTCGGTGCCGTAGGAGATGCCGAAGTAGTGCAGCTTGTCGTCGCCGAGGACCTGGCGCATCAGGTCCATGTCGCGGGCCGCGTCGGTCGTCGCCACGTGCGGCAGCACCCTCTTGGAGTGCTTCTCGCAGGCCGCGTTGAAGTCCTCCGTGTGGTCCACCAGTTCCCGGCGCTCGGCCGCGTCGTCGGGGGTGGCGTCCTGCTGGAAGTAGGCGTCGAGCTGTTTGTCGTCCAGGCACTCCACGGGGGCGCTGCGCCCGACGCCGCGCGGGTCGAAGCTGACCAGGTCGTAGCGGGTGCGCAGCTTCGCGTAGTCCTGGCCGAAGGCGGGCAGGGTGGTGACGCCCGAGCCGCCCGGACCGCCGAAGTTGAAGACGAGCGAGCCGATCCGCCGGTCGGCCGGGCCGCTGGACTCGGCCCGGATCAGCGCGAGGTCGATGGTGTCGCCCCCGGGGTCGTCCCAGTCGAGCGGTGCCTTCATGGCGGCGCACTGCCACTCGTCGCCGTCCGGCAGCGGGGAGGGGGCGGTGCCGCCGCCCTCGGCCTCCGAGGGAGCCGGGCAGTCCTTCCAGTCCAGTTCCTGTGAGGTCAGATCCTCGCCGTCCCCGGCGCCGTTTCCGGAGCCGTCCCCGGAGTCGTCGCTGCAGCCCGCCAGCAGGGCGGCGGACACGACCATCGAGGCGGCGGTCAGAGCGGCGGCGCGCAGCCGGGCGGTGTTCGGCATGCGTCCATCGTGCGGTCGTGCGCGGCGGTGCGCTCGGGACGCGAGCCGTACGAGGTACGGGGCGTACGCCGGAGTGCTACAGCGCCTCTTTACGCGTCAGGTGGTTGAAGAACAGCCAGCCGGGGAGCACCGGCAGCCACAGGGTGAGCAGCCGGTACAGAAGCACCGCCGGGGCGGCGACCTCCTTGGGCAGGCCCACGGCGATCAGACCGACCGTCAGCGTCGCCTCCACCGCGCCCACACCGCCCGGCGTGGGCGCCGCGGACCCCAGCGCGTTGCCCGCGAGGAAGACGACCGCGACGCTCGCCAGGCTGATCGACGCCGACTCGTCGCCGAAGGCGCGGATCGACGCGTCCAGGCACATCACGAAGCAGGCGGTGAGCAGCAGCATCCCGCCGATGCCGGTGATCAGCTTCTGCGGCCGCTGCAGTACGTCCAGCATGCGCGGCACGACACCCGCGAACAGCGACCGCACGCGCGTGACGACGAACTTCCGCAGGAACGGCACGGAGGTCACCACGAGGACCAGGACCGCCACCGTCAGCAGGCCCGCGATGACGGTCCTCGACGGAGTCAGGGACGGGGTCTTCTCGGTGCCGGTCAGGTAACCGAAGGAGAGCAGCATGAGGATGTGACAGCCGAGCCCGAAGAGCTGCGAGGCACCGACACTCGCCACCGCGAGCCCCGGTCGCACGCCCGCACGCTGCAGGAACCGGGTGTTCAGCGCCACGCCGCCGACCGCCGCGGGCGCGACGATCTTCACGAACGACCCGGCCACCTGCGCGGCCACGGTCCGCAGGAACGGCACCCGCTCGGGCACGAACCCCAGCAGGGACATCGCCGCCGCGACGTAGCTCGCCGCCGAGAACAGCACGGCCGCCGCGACCCAGCCCCACTCGGCGTTCGCGATCAGCGGACCGAACTCGATGTGCGTGAGCTGCGTCAGCAGGAAGTACGCGCCGATGGCACCGGCGATGAAACTGATCAGGGTGCGGGGCCGTACCCGCTCCAGGCGGGCCGGCTCGACCGGCGCCTGGGGCCTGATTCGCAGGACGGCGTGCCGGATCTGGGTGAGCAGGTCCTCCTCGCGCGCCTCCTCGATCGCCTCGTCCACGGCCCGCTTCTCGGCCCGCTGCTCGGCGCGCGCGGCCTTCTTGTCGGCCTTCTCCGGTTTCTCCGGTTTCTCTGGTCTCTCGGGCTTCCCGGGCGCGGCGGCGGTGCCGGTCTTCTCGTGCACCTGGTGCGCGTCCCCGGCCTCGGCCGCCTCCGCGCGGGCGAGCTTCGCCTGGCGGGAGGACTCCAGGACGGCCTCGCGCTCGCGCTGGGCCCGCTCCCGGGCGAGTCTGCGCAGCGTCGCGCGGGTGGAGCGGCTGAGCGCGATGGGCTGGAGCATCGGCAGGCAGTCCGCCACGGCGTCGGGACCGAGCACGGCCACCGCCGAGGCGACCGCGCGCTCGGCGCCCACCCGCAGGCCGAGGGTCACCAGGAGCTGCGAGACGTCCATGCGCAGCAGCAGGTCGCCGGCGGCGATCTCGCCGATGCGCAGATCGGTGAGGATCACCGTGCCGGAACGATCCACCAGGATCGCGTCGCCCACCAGCCTGCGGTGCGCGATGCGCCGGGACTGCAGGGCCCGGACCTGTTCCCAGGTGCCGCGCAGCAGCTCGTCGGTGATCTCCTCGTCGGACAGCGAGTCGAGGGTGCGCCCGCCGGTGTGCTCGTACACGAGCATCACCGCGTCGGGCCCCAGCTCGGACGTCGCGATCAGCTTGGGAGCGTTCGCGCCGGCCGCGATGGCCGCGTAGGCGAGCAGCGCCTCCTGCTCCAGCGCCTGGCGCAGCGAGGGGAGGCTGCTGCGGGTCGCGAAGCCGCGCAGCGTCAGATTGCGCCAGGCGCGGTAGAAGAAGCCCTGCGCCTGCTGCTCCCGGTCCACCACCGTCACGTCCAGCGGCCGGCCGTCCTCCAGGGTGACGAAGTAGCGGCGTCCGCGGTCACCGGTCTCCGCGGTGTCCGACGCCACCTCCTCGCGGGCGGCGGTCACCGGGTGGAAGCCGACGGTCCGCAGGCCCGCCATCAGCGTCCGGCCGGTGGGGCGCACATTGGGGGAGCCGACCGAGTACAGCGTGCCGTAGGCCACGGTCCAGCCGATGAGGACGGTCAGGATGATCGAGAAGGGGGTGGTGTACCCCGTGACGAGCATGGAGAAGGCGTCGAGGAGCAGCACGATCCACAGCACCGCGCGCCACCGGGGTCTGCGTGACATGCCCACGGCCGTCATATAGGCGATGACCGGGGCCAGATAGCCGTGCACGGGGTCGGTCAGCGCGTGGATGTCGCCCGGCGACGGCTGGGTGAGCGCCTCCTGGATGGATCCCGGGGCGGCCTTGGCGACCCACAGGTCGGTGGCGAGCGTCACGCCGTGGGCCAGGACCGCCGCCAGCACGCCGTCGGCGATCCGCAGCCCGTCCCGTTTGATGAGTCGCTCGATCGCGAAGGCCACCGGCACCAGGAGGATCGCGATGCTGGAGGCCAGCCCGGCGATCTTGATCAGCAGGTCGGGGGCCTGTCCCGTGCCCTTGTTGATGTCCTGTTCGAGACCCGAGGTGGTGCCGTGCGCGAAGGCGGCGACGGCCAGCAGCACGGCGACGGCGAGCACGCCCACCAGGAGGCGCATCAGGTCGGAAGGACGGTGCACGCGCGCGGGGAGCAGCGGTTCGTCGCCCTCCACCTCGTCGATGTGCGCCACGTCCTCGGGGTCGGCGGCCGTCGCCGACGGGCCCCCGCCCGAGCGACGGCCGGTCTTCTCCCGGCCGGTGACCGCGGTGTCCGGACGCGACGAAGAGTCAGAGGTGCCCTCAGCGTCCTCGGGGTGCACACCCTGCTTCTTCATCGCCTCTTCTTGCTCTCGTATCACTGGTCACCGCCCGCACGATGGTGGCATGCCGCGTCGGCCTCGGCGGGCATCAGGGTGCCGGTGCGGGCCGCACAGTCTGCCGGAAGCGCCGCCCGCGGGCGAGGGATGCGCACCGTCGTGACCCGGTTCCGTTGTCGGTGGGGTGGGGCAGGATGGGACGGATGAGCGAGCAGAGCCTTCCGGGCGACGCCCGTCCGCAGGACGCGGACGCGCTGCCCGAGTACGCCGAGCGGGTCCTCGACGTGACCGAGTCGATCCCGCCGGGTCGCGTGATGACCTACGGGGACGTCGCCGAGTACCTGGAGGAGGGCGGACCCCGTCAGGTCGGGCGGGTGATGTCCCTCTACGGCGGCGGTGTCCCGTGGTGGCGCGTGGTCCGCGCGGACGGCGCGCTGCTCGCGGGGCACGAGCTGGAGGCCCTCGCCCGCTACCGGGAGGAGGGCACGCCCCTGAAGGAGGCGAGCAGGGCCGCGGAGGGGCATCTGCCGCGCCTCGACCTGAGGCGGGCGCGGTGGGACGGCGGCGAGCGCGCACAGGGTCACACTTGAAAGCTTCCGCCATGCGGGCCACCGACGTGTGACCTGTGATCCGTACGAGGTAAACGGGGCGTTGTGGGCAATTCGGGTACGTCGGTGGCATGACGTACGTTCGAGGGGCGGGGGAGACACGCGCCGCGAGTGAGTCGACGGACTCGAGGGGCCGGGCGGCCCCGAGGGGCCCGAGGGAAGAAGGGGAAGCACTGCTTCCACGTCATCCGTCGGCGTAGCGTCGGCCGCACGCGTCCCCCTCGCCCCGCGGCAACCGCCGTGCCCGCGGCGCGGACGGCCCATCAGCACACCCACCAGGACCGGCGAACCACGTGAGCTCCTCTTCCTCCACCCGACACCCGTCGCACCCCCAGGTGCGACGGGGGAGCCGTGGCGCTTACCGACTGCTGCGTACCCCGCCGGCGCCCATGGACCCCCCTCGTCTGGACGCCGCCCAGCGCGCCGTGGTTGACCACCGGAGCGGACCGCTGCTCGTCCTGGCGGGTCCGGGCACCGGAAAGACCACCACTCTGGTGGAGTCCGTGGCCGACCGCGTCGCGCGCGGCGGCGACCCCGAGCGGATCCTGGTGCTGACCTTCAGCCGCAAGGCGGCCGTCGAACTGCGCGACCGGATGGCGCTGCGCATGGGCGCCGCGCGAGCCCCCAGGGCGACCACCTTCCACTCCTTCGGTTACGCCCTGGTCCGCGCCCACCAGGACAGCGACCTGTTCGTGGAACCCCTGCGGCTGCTGTCCGGCCCGGAGCAGGACGTGGCGGTGCGCGAGCTGCTCGCCGGGCAGGTCGACCTGGAACGGGCCGGCCTGTCCCACGTGCGCTGGCCCGACGAACTGCGCGCCTGCCTGACGACGCGGGGCTTCGCCGACGAGGTCCGCGCGGTGCTCGCCCGCAGCCGTGAGCTGGGTCTCGGCCCGGACGCCCTGGGAGCCTTCGCCCGGCGCACGGGCCGCCCCGACTGGGGTGCCGCCGCCGTCTTCCTCGCCGAGTACCTCGACGTGCTCGACCTCCAGGGCGTGCTCGACTACGCGGAACTCGTCCACCGCGCGGTGCTCCTCGCCCGCCGCCCGGAGGTCGCCGCGCGGCTGGCCGGCCAGTACGACGCGGTGTACGTCGACGAGTACCAGGACACCGACCCGGCCCAGGTACGGCTGCTGCACGCCCTGGCCGGCGGCGGGCGCACCCTCGTCGCCTTCGGCGATCCCGACCAGTCGATCTACGCCTTCCG
>MUMD01000004.1 GCA_002155895.1 Streptomyces rochei | reverse complement strand
GCCCCCGGCCGACCAGCGCTTCGAGAACGGCCCCCTCGCCGTCATCGACGTCGAGGACGGCCACGTCCTCGCCTACTGCGTCGGCGGACTCGTCCTGGACGTCCCCGCCAAGTCCCTTCCCGCACTGATCGACTGGACCCTGACCGAAGCCCGGCTCGGCCAGCCCCGCCTGCACCGCAACGGCCGCGACGGCGACCCGCTCCTCGTCCTCACCCCCACCGCCCTGGAACGCTACGGCCTGCCCACCGCCCTGTCCGACGAGGAACGCCGCGCCGGCCGCCTCCCGGACGGCCACAAAGCCGTCAGGCAACTCACCCGGGCCGACTGGAAACTGACCCGCCGCGGACTGGGCCCCTGGGCGAGGATCTACCGCCCCGCCGAAGGAGCCAAGCGCCACTGCGTCCAGCTGTGCATCCCGGCCTGGAACGCCCTGGACGCCCGCGAATGGGACGACAGGAACGCCCCGCGCCTGCCCTCGATGCACCCGGCCGACCTCGCCCGCTACCTCGGCGCGTACGCACAGCGCGTGATGACACCGCGCGGCACCGCGGCAGTCACCGGCCTGGAGCTGATGACCGCGCTGCACCCCCCGACCCGCGCCGAGAAGGACCCGGTCACCGGCGCGTTCACCCGGGCCCTCAACGAGGACGCGCTCACCGCCGTCCACGACGTGGTGGAATGCGAGGTCCCCGACGAACACCCCCTGCTCAAGGGCAGGTTCGCCCGCCACCACCTGCGCACCCCGGCCGAGATGCTGATGGAGGAGCCCTACGACTGGTGCCGCCCCCTCACCGACGACGAGTGCATGCGGCAGTACCTGGTCGCGATCGACGTCAACATGTCCTTCGCCGCGGCCGCCAACGGCCTGACCGTCGGCCTGAACGGCCCGACCCACCTCACCGGCAACCCGCCCTTCGACCCGTCGCTGCCCGGCTCCTGGCTGGTCGACCTCAGCCACGTCGACCTCTCCCGCGTGCGGGTC
This sequence comes from Streptomyces rochei, assembly GCA_002155895.1. Lineage (GTDB taxonomy): Bacteria > Actinomycetota > Actinomycetes > Streptomycetales > Streptomycetaceae > Streptomyces > Streptomyces rochei. The sequence goes on along the minus strand of MUMD01000004.1, from coordinate 8,684 downwards.
GACGGCCGCCCGGTCGACGGCGGCCGGCTCCCCTCGCCCTTCACCCCCAAGGGAGAGCGCCCCACCGGACCGGCCTGGTACGCCACCCCCACCGTCGCCTACGCGGTGGAACTCGGCTTCGAGGTCGCGCCCGTCGAGGCGTACGTGCGCACCCGCACCGGCCGCTACCTGGACGCCTGGTACAAGCGCCTGCGCGACGCGTACGTCACCACGATGGCCGATCTGGGCGTCACCACCGGCCTCGGCGGCACCGAGTTCCTCGACGCGATGGCCCGTTCCCGGCAGAGCGACCCGGTGATGGCGCTGCTGGCCGGTGCGATCAAGGCGACCGCGAAAGGCGGCATCGGCAAACTCCGCCAGCGCAACCGGGGCCAGGTGCCGTACCACGAACCGTGGCCCGCGCTCGAACGGGAGACATGGCGCCCCGACATCCGCGCCGCCGTCCTGGCCAACCAGCGCATCGGCCTGCACCGCAAGCTGATGAAGACCGCGGCCGCCGCCGACCTCTACCCGGTGGCCGTCGGCACCGACGCCGTCGTCTACCCCTCGCCCGGCCCCACCCCGCTGGACGTCCTGCCCCGCACCCCCGAGGGCAAGCCCGTCCCCGGCACGTTCCGGCTCGGCGTCTCCCCGGGAATGGTCAAGCACCAGGGCACCCGGACCGTCCTGTGGGCCGAGGAACAGTTCGAGGAACAGGGCGGCGTCTTCAACATCGCCAACCACATCAAGACCGACCCGGCCGCCGGAGAAGGGGAGTAGCCGACGATGACGGACCCGGTCGGGGACGGCCTGGACCGCGCACTGGAGGGAGCGTTCACCCGCCCCCTCCCCAAGAGCGCCCAGGCCCAGATGAAGTACCTGGTCAAGCAGCTCAAAGGCACCAGAGCCACCGCCCGCCTCCTCGGCGTCTCCCAGCGCACGGTGGAGCGCTACGTCAAGGGCGGGCTCAAACGGCCCCGCCGCGAGCTGCGTGAACGCATGGAACGCGAGGTCAAAAAGCGCTGGCAGCCGAAGGTCCGGGAGAGGGCCAGGCGCAAGGCGTCCACCACCGACGGCCTGGTCCTCTCCGCCCGGGCCCGCTTCGGCTTCACGGCCGCCCCGGGCACCACCGACGACGCCCGTGTCCGCGACATCATCCAGGCCCTCCCGCCCGACTGGGCGGACCGCCTGTTCACCGCCCGCGAGCAGGGCGCCACGGAACAGCAGCTCCAGCGCATCGCGGCCGAGGGCCTCGCGGAGATGTACTTCCGCGCCAACAACACACGTGCCCACGGCCTGGGCGTGGAGTTCACGGACATCGACCGGGTGGACGTCGGCCTCTAGCAGAAGATGCCGCCCCGGGACATCCGGAGAGCGGGGGAGGCCGCACCGGACGTACACGGGCGAGCCTGTGAGCGGCCGAGCGGCCGAGCGGCCGAGTCACCCGGCCGTCCACGGGGCGATGGAGAGCGCGGTGATGCGTCCCTCGTCGTCGAGCGTGAAGGCGTGGGCGAGGTCGACGGTGCCGCCGGGGAAGTCGCCTTCAAGGCGTTGGGCCACCGTCCAGCGCCGGCCGTCGTGGCAGACGGCAGTGAGAGCAGTGGCCGTGTAGGTGTACTCGGCCGAGGTCCTCTCGAGCCAGGCCCTGACCGCGTCGCGGCCGCGGTGGGTGCGGCCGTCGTCGACGACCACCGGGGCAGGGCCGAAGCAGCCGGCCGCCGCGGGCACGTCGTGGCGCCTGTGGGCATCGAGGTAGGTCCGGATGCGGGCGGGCAGGCCGGGAAGGCCGTCCAGGGTCATGCGGGAACTCTCCTGAGTGCGGGGGACAGGGGTCAGAGCGTGGGGACGGTGCCGCCGTCGATGGTGTGCTCGGCGCCCGTGATGGCGGCGGCGCGGTCACAGACGAGGAAGGCGACCAGCTCGGCCACCTCCTCGGGCCGTGCCGGACGGCCGAGAGGGATACCGCCGAGCGAGGCCAGCACCTGGTCCCAGGCCGCGGCCCGGTCGATGCCCTGCGCGTCGGCGATGCGGGCCACCAGGGCCGCGGTGCCCTCCGTCTCGATCGCGCCCGGGGAGACGACGTTGACCCGCACTCCGTGCGGAGCCAGTTCCCGGGCGAGGCCCTTGCTGTACGTGGTCAGCGCGGCCTTGGCGGCGGCGTAGCCGAGCGTGGCGTCGGGCAGGGGCAGCCGGCGCTGGATGGAGGAGACGTGGACGACGGCGCCCCGGCCCGCGTCCCGCATCGCCGGGAGCAGCGCCCGATCGAGGCGCACGGCGGCCAGCAGGTTGAGGGCGAGCTCGTCCCGTCAGTGGGCGTCGGTGAGGGCGGCGAACCCGCCGGCCGGCGCCTGCGAGCCGCCGAGCGTGTGCACGACGACGTCCGGGGTGCCGAGCCGGTCGCGCACCGCCGAGACCACGGCGCCCACGCCGTCCGGCGTGGTCAGGTCGGCCGTGACGAAGAGCGGGTCGTCCGCCGCGGACGCGGGCGCCGTGCGAGCCGTCGGGAGCACGGTGGCGCCGACTGCGCGCAGGCGGGCCGTGATCGCGGCACCGGTGCCCCGTCCGGCGCCGGTGACGACGGCGACACGCCCCGCGAGGTCGGGGGAGAGGGAAAGGCTGCTGGTCATGTGACGGAGCGTGCCGCCTCCCGCGGCACCCGGGTCAAGCGCTGCACTCTCCCCCTGCGGGAGGGTGCACAGTGGAGGAGTGCTGACGATCGGCGAGTTCTCCCGGCTGACCCACCTGAGCATCCGTACGCTGCGCCGCTACCACGAGGCCGGACTGCTGGAGCCCGCGCACGTGGACCCGTCGAGCGGCTACCGGTACTACGACCCCGCCCAGATCCCCGGCGCACAGGTCATCTCCCGGCTGCGGGAACTCGACGTACCGCTCGCCGACGTCCGGCGGATCCTGCTCACCCCGGACCCGACCGTACGCGCACACCTGGTGGGCGAACACCTCCAGCGGCTCCAGGACCAACTGTCACGGACCCAGGCGGCCGTCGCGTCGCTGCGCCGGCTGCTGCGCCCCGAACCGGCCGGCGTCGACGTCGAACTGCGCCCCGCGCCCGCACGGCGCGTGGCCGCGGTACGGGGCACGGTCACCCACCAGGAGGTGCTCTCCTGGTACGCGGGCGCGATGGCCGAACTGGACGCCGTCATCGACACGCCCACGGGCCCCGCGGGCGGCCTCTACGACAACGCACTGTTCAGCCAGGGCCGCGGGGACGTGCTCGTCTACGTCCCGGTCGCCGCGCCCGTGCCGGACCTGGGGCGCGTCCACGGCACCGAACTGCCGCCCGCCGAGCTGGCGGTCACCGTGCACCCGGGCACCCACGACACCATCGACGTCACCTACGGCGAACTGGGCAGGTGGGTCGCCGACCACGCCCTCGCCGTGGCCGGTCCGGTGCGCGAGACCTACCTCGTGGGCCCGCGCGACACCCCCGCCTCCGAGGAGTGGCGCACCGAGATCGGCTGGCCGGTCTTCCGGGTCGCCGACACCGGCCCCCGCCCGTCCTGAGCCCGTCACGACCCGGCAAGGACAGACAGGACAGGAGACAGGGCAGGCACCATTCGGACAGCGACTGTTCGACGATGGCCTGTCGACTTCGAAGTGGAAGCTCACCCACCAGGAGACCGGCGAACTGGGCGAGATCGCCATGGTCTACGACCGAGCCCGCTGAACAAAGGCTGTCCCGCAACCGGTGCTGTTCCGTCTCAGCGAAGTTCAGCGGATACCGGGAAGAGCGAGCGCTGAGCGGCGAAACCAGGTCGACGCAGATCAGTGCGGTACCCGATCATGCGCTCATGCCCCTGAGAGAGACCCTTGCCCGAGTCGACGCAGACCTGACGGCCGGCCGAGTTCCCGTCGCCCGCCAACGCCTGCGCGGCCTCGTCTCCTCCTTCCCGCACGACTTGACGCTCCGCCGTCGTCTGGCCGAGGTGTACCGCCTCTACGGCGACGCCGCCGAGGCCGGACGCTGGATGTACCTCGAAGAGGACCGCAACACAGAAGAGACCGCCGCCTTCGAGGCGCGCTACAGGTCCCCCAGGCGGCGGATGAAAGCCCTCGCCTGGCAAGGCCCCGAGGCCAAGGCCGCCACCCCTTTCGCAAAGGAGCAACTGGTCGCGGTGCGGACCGCCTGCGCCGAGGAACTGGGGCACCCCGTCGACTGGGAGAACCCCGCCTCCTACCGCAATGACTTGGCAGAAGAGTACGAAGCACCCTCCGGACCGTGGACGATCAGCGGTGTCCTGGCGGGCGCAGGCTGCCTGATGGCAGCCCTCGGGTTCCTCGCGATCTGGGTGAACGGACTCGTCGCCCTCTTCGACTGACCCAGCTCACCCGAACCTGCCACCAAACACCACCCAACGTTCGGCACGAAGCCGTTCGAGGTATCCAAGCCCACGGCCCACCGCATCGTCGACCACCTCCAACCCACGCTCGCCCCGCGACAGCGCAAGCACTTCGCGTACGGACACCCACGCCTGAGCCTCGACAGCCCGGCCACACATCACACGCCAGCTGCCGCGCCACGCGGTGACGACAGCGCCCCTCACGTCCATCGCATGCCGATGGCGGACAGCAGCTCCACCCGTTCCGGCGTCAGCGTCGCCGCCCGGGAGCGCTGATTGCCGATCCAGGCGCCCAGCTTGTGCTGCCGCTCCTCCTGGTCCTGGCCGACGATCCGCTCGATGTGCTTCCTCGGCACGCGTAGGTGTCCCTCGCGCTCGTAGTACTGCTTGGCCGCGGCGTAGTTCATGGCCCACTTGTCGGCCTGCGAACGGCGCGGCTTGGGCTTCTCGTCCTCGCCTGCGGGTGTGATGCCGAGGAAGCGCTCGCACAGCCACTGCTGCACGCCGGTGAGCTTGTCCCAGCCGTACCGGACCGACCGCACCCACCGCCCGAGGTCTTCGCCCTGGTGCACGACCCTGCCCGGCGACGTGGGCAGCGCGCCGCCGGCCTCGAGATGCCGGCGGACGAGGTGGAAGGCGCGTTGCCACTCCACGGGCCAGGCCGGGCACCACGACGGGTCGATGTCCTCCAGCTGCTCGCGCCGCTCGTCCGACAGCGCCCCAACGACGGAACCCACGGGCAGACCCTCGGCACGCCGCTGCTCGACCTCGGCAGCCTTCCGGGCCGCGGCCCGCTGGTTCTTCAGCCAGATGCCCACCCGGTACCCGTTGTAGGTGGCGTCGGTCGGGGCCAGCAGATGGCCCGCCTCGGCCGCCCACCCGCGCGCCGCCGCCAGACCTTCCTCCCACGCGACATCGAAGTGCGACCACACCATGCCCAGCTTCTCCAGCTGCGCGACACGGTCGGCGCCCAAGTCCCCGCGTGCGTAGAACCGCCGGTTGTCGGCGATCCACTGCCCCAGCGGAAAACCGGCGAGCGAGGCCGGCCACCCCTCGAACCCGGCCTCCACCGCCTGATCCTCCCCACCGGGTACGCGGTACGTGAACGGCACCTTCAGGTCACCGTGAAGCCGCTGGTAGATGACGGCGGCCTCCACCCCACGCCGCCAGTGGGCGTGCTCAGGGTCGAGGACCCGCAGACTGATGAACGCGGCCAGCTGCACCGGATCACGTGGAGTGGAGAACTTCAGCAATGCCCGGGCCGGCACCGACAGACCCCGGTCGCCTCGATCGCCCCCGGCTTCCTCGCCTTCCGACTCCCCGCTGCGACTCTGCACGCCCCTCACCCGGCTGGCCGCCTGAGGCTCGGCGAGCTGCTCCACCACCCGGGCATCGTGCGCCCGCAGCGCCTCCAGCAACTTCGCGAGCCCACCGAAAGCCCGCGACGTGAGCATGTTGTCCACCGTCTCGCCTGGCCCCAGCAGCACCGGCACCACGAGTGAAGCGACCTTGCCCTCACCGGGCCGCATCCGCAGCGCGCGACCGACGGCCTGCACAAGGTCGGGCATCGAGCCACGGACGTCGGCGAAGTAGACGGAGTCACAGTTGCGGGTGTCGACCCCTTCACCCAGCACCTTCACCGAACCCAGGAAACCCTTCTCGACGACCGTGCCGTCCCTGGCGACGCCGGCCGCGAACTCATCGAGAACCCGGCGACGACGCCCCGGCTTGTGGTCACCGCACAGCCAGTCCGCCCAGATCGCCTTCGGGTACAGCGCGGGATCCGCCGCGTGCAGCTGCGCGCCCACGCTCGGGAGGCCGACCGCGAACGCCTCGGCCTCCTTCACCACATGGTGAAAGACCAGCGTGCGCCGGAACCCTTCCTCCGAGGAAGCCTTGAGCAGCGCCGTCTGGAGGGCTGCGAGCCGAGCCCCCCGGACCTCGTCCGAACGCCCCTCCACCCCCAGCAGTTGCACGGCCTGAAGCCGCGCGTCGGTGATATCCACGCACACCACCTGATACGGCGCACAGATCCCCCGGTCGATCGCCTCCGACAGCGTCAACGTGTAACAGCGCGCACCGAACGGCCCGTCCGGATCGTCCTCCATCGACGCGACCAGCTCACCCGGCGCGCCCCGACCGGCGTCCTCACCCAGCTGCCACAACCGCGGCGTGGCCGTCATGTACAGGCGCCGCAGAGCGGGGATGCGGGTGTTGTCGTGGACAACGGCCCACGGCTTGCCCAGCCGACCCGACGTCCGGTGCGCCTCGTCGACCACGATCAGATCCCACCCGGGGAGACCGGCGCCGTGCGCGCGCTCGAGTGTGCCGAGGCCGAGGGAGGCGTAGGTGGCGAACACCGTGACCTTGTCGAACGGCCGCACCCAGTCGACCAGCTCACCCACGTCCGTGGTGTTGGGGAAGGACACGTCCCCGCCCCGCAGGGAGGAAACCCCGACCATCGGACCCGTACGGCCTCCGTCGCGCCACGCAGCCTCAGTCTGCGCGAGCAGATCCAGCGAGGGGACGAGCACCAGCACACGGCCGGCACGCAGCTCCTCGGCGCTCCGTGCGGCGACGAAAGTCTTACCGGTTCCGGTGGCCATGATCACCTGAGTGCGCAGACCCCGCTCGGGCACAGTGGAACCTGCAGGAAACTCGAGCGACCGGAGTACCGCACCCACGGCTTCCCGCTGATGAGGACGGAGTTCCTTCACAGCCATTCCTTCGCCCCTTTCCAGCGGAACAAGACAACAGACAGGCAGCGATGGCCTCCGCGTCAGCTTGAGCCGAGACAGTGATGGACGCCCCGAACCGAGGCCCGCCCCATCAGCCTGCAGCAGCACACACGCCTTACCCCTGTAGCCCTCAGGTTCCAGACTCTATCGCACACAAAAAATGAAGCACACGGTCGAGAATCAACCCTGGAGCAGCGGGTACTCCGCACCGAAACCCCAACACTTCGAGCTGCTCCAGGAGAGTCATGAGGCAAGAGACCGAGAAGGGCAACCGGTTCTGCAAGGCATGCGGTACGCCCGCTGAGGACGGAAAGTTGTGCAGCCACTGCGGCGCGGCTCTGGACTTCCCCGACGAGGAAGGACTAGTTGAGGACCAGGGCGTCGCGGTGCGACGCGACTTCGAAAATCATGCCCGCCTCCCAGAAGACTGAGCGCAGCCCACAGCAAGCGAATGAGTCAACACCCCTCGCCCTCTTCGCTGCGCTTTCACCCTCTGCCCCTGCGCAGGAAGACAAGACCTGACAGCGGGTAGACGGGGAGGTATGGATGGCACACGAACCCGACGGGGTGAGCAGAGCCAACAAGAGACCCGTGCCCGGGGAACCATGCGGATCTGACGCTGGGCCAGGTGGGCGGCGCTTGCTCTCACGGTCAGCTGGGCGGTGAACTGGATCAACCGTCTCATCCGGGGCGAGCAAGGATGGGATCTGTGGTGGCCGCTGGTCAGTACCGTGATCTGGACAGGCATGACCGCCTATGGCTTCGCGACGTACTCCCGCATCAGGACCGCAGATTCACCGACCGTTACCGGCCGCCAACCCGCCTGAACGCCCGTTGCCCGGACCACGAGCACCGAAAAGGGACGCTGGCCGTGCGGAAGACGAGGGGCGGGCGATGAAAGCAGCCAAGTGGCCTGCCGGCCTCTCCACAAAAATCTGCGCGACCCCGATGGGGCATCGCGCATTGGGTACACGGTGCCGCATGGCACCGAAGACCGAACGCATCCAGTTCCTGCGAGCCGTGCGGCAACTGCGCCGTGTCCGCTCCTTCTACGCTGCGGCCATCCTGCTGTGGACAGGGACCGCGGCCTGGACCGGCTGGCAGGCCCCGGGGAGCCGGCAGATGTGGGTATCCGTTCTCCTCCTGGCCGTCTTCACCGTACTGCTCGTCACCGCGAGCCTCGCCCTGCGGCGTCTCGCCGTTCCCGCCACGGGCCGGCCCGTGCACCACGCTGCCCCGCACAAGCTGCTGAGTACCCGCCCTCACGCTCACGCCTGAGGAACCATCACCCTTCCCGCGGGTCGGCTGGGCCACGTAGGTGCCCGGGGCACCCCCTCCTCTCGTTGCTCGGGCCGCAGGCCCGTTGGCCGGCCCGCGCAGCGGGCCCGGCCGTGTGGCGCGCAGCGCCACCAGGTGGCTGGAGCGCAGCGGAGGCCACCCGGGGCCGAAGGCCCCGCAGCTCCGGGAGCGCAGCGGACGGAGCGTCACCAACCCGGCGCAGCCGGGTTGGTGAGCGGGACGCGCAGCGTCCCGCCAGCGCTCCCGCGGAGCGGGAGCGCAACACCCGCGCGCAGCGCGGGTGTTCGCTGCCCATCGCGCAGCGATGGGG